>NZ_MUGR01000003.1:0-144069 GCF_002217195.1 Flavobacterium aquidurense
AAGTTTTGCACTTCATCCCAATTCTTGCTCATATGTTGGTAAGGTTTATTGTGCTTTGGGATTTTTTTTTAGGATCAGGTGTAAAGCTGGGAATTGGGTAAAATTTTACCGCAAAGTTTACTAAGATTACGAAAAGGTTCGCAAAGCTATAAATAAACTTGGCGAACCTTTGTGCTTTTAAGTTTGTGTTCTTTCGTGTAATTTTTTTATTTAGAGTTAACTCCTTTTTTTTTTTTTTTTTTTTTGTTTTGTTTGTAATGGTGGGTGTTTTTGGAATTTGATGGTTAGATTAGAATCTATAATTCTTTGTTTGAGAAAAAAATATGTACTGTTTTGTGTGTAGAATTGATAGTAAAAAATTGAATGTATTGCTGTTTATTGAAAGTTTGGGGACGAAAGAATTGTTATTGTAAAGGTTTAAATGCCTATTTTCTTTTTGAGGTATTCCAGCATTGGTAGAGTAACTGGTTTCGAAAGGAAATCTATAATAATGGGATATTTTTTTGCTTTGGCTAAATCGTCAGGGTCAATTGTAGAAGATAACACAATTACATTAGCGGTATTGAATTCTGCGTAAGCAGGAGAGGTAAAGTGGTCCAGAAATTCCCATCCGCCCATAACCGGCATATTCAGGTCTAGAAAAATCAATTCGGGTTTTTTGTTTGCTTTGTTTTTGATGTTGTTATATTTCAAAGTATTGAAATGCAACAATGCTTCTTCTCCATTTTGAGCAGTGATGATTTCTTTGGAGAAGGAAGATTTCGAAATTACTTTTTTGCATAACATTAACGTGATTGGGTCGTCGTCAATGCATAAAATTTGCTCGAGCATTTGTGTTAATTTTTGAATGTTATTGTAAATGTTGTGCCTTTATTAACTTCGCTTTCGATGGTAATTGTTCCTCCCATGGTCTCTACCTGCGATTTTACAAGGTACAAACCTAAGCCTTTGCTGTCCGGATAATTGTGGAATCGTTGATAAAGGCCAAAAACTTTGTCGCGATTTCTTTCCAGGTCAATTCCAATTCCGTTATCCTTAAAAGTTAAGATTGCTTTGTGGTCTATTTGTTCAGCGGTTATTGATATTTTTAATTTCCTGTTTTCTGATTTGTATTTTAAGGAGTTGGTCAGTAAATTAAGTAAGATACTTTCTATATAAGCTTTGTTTGTGTTGAGCAGTGGAACTTTTTCGAAATTTAATTTAATTATTGGCTTGTGCAATTCTATTTGAAAAGATAATTGGCTAAAAACATTTTCGAAAACTTCTTTTAAGGAGACTTCTTCTTTTTGCATCGAAGGGTTGTCTTTGATAATAATAACTTTTACCAGATCATTTATGGTTTCGTTTAGTAAATGGGTTGATTTAGTAAATCCGGCAAGAATTTCCTGAAGTTCGGGATCTTCAACCGGAATATCTTCTATTAAATTCAATAATCCTATTAAATTCGATAACGGGGCTCTCAGGTTGTGTGATGTGATATATGAAAATTGTTTTAAGTCTTTGTTGTTTTGTGTTAGTTCGCGAATAAGATGTTCTTTTTCTGTCTCTAATTTTTTCTCATCTGTTATGTCTCTTTGAATAGAGATCCAGTGCGAAATTGATCCTTCATTATTGAAAATCGGTATCATTGAAAAGCGCACCCAATACTCTTCTTTCTTCTTGGTATAGCTAATAGTTTCTATTAAGCACTCTTCTTTGTTTTTTATGGCTCTTAATAGTTTTTTTAATTCTTCTGAGTCTGATTTTGGCCCTTTGAAAATATTGGGGGATTTGCCAATTATTTCATGGGAGAGATATCCGGACATGTGAGAAAAAGCAGGGTTTACATAGACTATTCGGGGGATTTTGCGGTCTATTGAATTTGCCTCCGTAATCAGAATAGAATCTTTCGATTGTGTAATCACGGTTTCTAGAAGTTTTAATCGTTGTTCTTCTTCTTTTTGTTTGGTAATATCCTGAATTGCTCCAATCATTCTGATGGCTCTTCCGTTTTCGTCTTTTAATAAAAACCCCCGGTCAAGTACATATTTATAGCTTCCGTCAGCGCATCTAAAGCGATATTGATCTTGCCATTTTTCGGTTTTTTGTTCTATAAAGGAATATAATTTAATAGACATTCTGATGCTGTCTTCAGGATGTATTTTGTCAAACCACCATTTTGATGTATTTCCTACATCGGCAGGATTGTATCCAAAAACACTTTCGATTCCTTTATTCCAGTTAATGCTGTCTTCCTGAATTTTCCAGTCCCAAATCGTATCGCTTGTCGCTTTTGCAACAATGTCATATTTTTCGTTCGATTCTTTAATCTCTTCGTTGGTCTTTTTTAATTTTTCAAAAATAGAGATATTTCTTTTCTCATTTTTTGATAGTATGTATTTGAAAATAAGTCCTGTAATGAGTATAAAAAGGATGTCTTTGATGAAGAACAAATAGAAATATTCTATCTTAGAAAAGTAGGAAGTAAGTATTTTATGGCAAACTACTGCCATAATTAGCGATATGATAACGTAAACTAGAGTAATTTGGAGAGTTTTACTTTTCATTACTCAAATATAGTTAAATTAACTATAATTAAACAATAAGAGAAGTTCATTTAGGAGGTTAAATTTACGTTGTTTTAACGAACTAATTACTTGTCTATACGCAAACTATCGCAGAAACGTTTTTTATATCAAAAAAAAGCGTACCTTTGCACCCATTAAAAATCTCAGATGGAATCTATTAGAAATATTGCAATTATTGCCCACGTCGATCACGGTAAAACCACTTTGGTTGATAAAATTATGTATCACTGTCAGTTATTTCGTGACAACGAAAACACAGGTGATTTAATTCTTGATAATAACGATTTAGAGCGTGAGAGAGGTATTACTATTACTTCAAAAAACGTATCAGTTCAATATAAAGGAACAAAAATCAATATTATTGATACTCCTGGTCACGCCGATTTTGGAGGAGAAGTAGAACGTGTATTAAACATGGCCGATGGTGTATGTTTGCTAGTTGATGCTTTTGAAGGTCCAATGCCACAAACGCGTTTTGTATTGCAAAAAGCGATTGACCTTGGTTTGAAACCTTGCGTAGTTATCAATAAAGTTGATAAAGAAAACTGTACTCCTGAAGAAGTTCATGAGAAAGTTTTTGACTTAATGTTTGAATTAGGTGCTTCAGAAGAGCAATTAGATTTCCCAACTGTTTATGGTTCTGCTAAAAACAACTGGATGTCTGATGATTTCAGAAACCAAACTGAAAACATTGAGCCTTTATTAGATATGGTAATCAAAAATGTACCAGCTCCTAAAGTATCAGAAGGTACTCCTCAAATGTTGATTACATCTTTAGATTTCTCTGCATTTACAGGTCGTATTGCTATTGGTCGTCTTGAAAGAGGTGTATTGACAGAAGGTATGCCGGTTTCTTTGGTAAAAAGAGATGGTAAAGTTATAAAATCACGTATTAAAGAATTACATACTTTTGAAGGTTTAGGCCGTAAAAAAGTAACTGAAGTAATTGCTGGAGATATTTGTGCTATTATTGGAGTTGAAGGTTTTGAAATTGGTGATACAATTGCTGATATTGAAAATCCTGAAGCTTTACAAACTATCGCAATTGATGAGCCAACAATGAGTATGTTGTTTACAATTAACGATTCGCCTTTCTTTGGTAAAGAAGGTAAATTTGTAACATCTCGTCATATTAGAGAAAGACTGACAAAAGAATTAGAGAAAAACTTAGCGATGAAGTTAGGTGAAACTGATTCTGCTGATAAATTCATGGTTTTTGGTCGTGGAGTACTTCACTTATCTGTTCTTATTGAAACAATGAGAAGAGAAGGTTATGAATTACAAATTGGACAGCCACAAGTTATTATCAAAGAAATTGATGGTAAAAAATGTGAGCCAATTGAGGAATTAACTATCGATTTACCGGAAAATCTTTCAGGTAGAGCTGTAGAGTTTGTTTCTTTCCGTAAAGGAGAAATGTTGAGTATGGAAACTAAAGGGGAACGTATGATCATTAAATTTAATATTCCATCACGTGGAATTATTGGATTACGTAACCAATTACTTACTGCGACAGCTGGTGAAGCTATTATGGCACACCGTTTTATTGGATATGAACCTTACAAAGGAGAAATTTCAGGACGTAACAAAGGTTCATTGATTTCTATGGAAAAAGGAAAAGCTATTCCTTATTCTATAGATAAATTACAAGATCGTGGTAAGTTTTTTGTTGAACCAAATGCTGAAATCTACGAAGGTCAGGTAATTGGAGAAAACTCTCGTGCTGATGATATGTGTGTAAACGTTACTAAAGAGAAAAAACAATCAAACGTTCGTTCTTCTGGAAATGATGAAAAAGCAAGAATCATCCCGCCAATTATTTTCTCTCTTGAAGAAGCTTTAGAGTACATTCAAAAAGATGAATATGTAGAGGTTACACCAAAATCTATTCGTTTGAGAAAAATCTATTTGACAGAAACTGATAGAAAAAGATTTAAATTCTAAACGATTTAATTTCAATATAAAAATCCCAAATTCCAATTAAGGAGTTTGGGATTTTTTTTGATCTTTTTCCAGATATTGGAATTTGTTATTTAATATTTGGAATTTTTTTACAGACTATCTTTTTAAACTAAAATGCCCTTTTACAATTTTACCATCAACAAATTCTAAAGTAAACCAGTAATCGTCTGCGGGTAATTGCTGACCGTTGAAGAGACCATTCCAGCCATCACTATTCTGATTCATTTCTTTTAGGAATTTACCATAACGATCAAAAATGTAGATTTTATATTTAGGCATCTGAGCTATATTTGTAATAAGCCATAAATCATTGTAGCCATCTGCGTTGGGAGTAAAAAATCGAGGATAGTCTATGACATAAGTAATTAGTGAATTCGATAATCCGCAGCCATTTTTATCTCTGGCAATAGCGGTGTAAGTTCCCGGTCTTACATTAGTAAACAACGGATCATCCTGAAAAACAGTTCCGTCTAATGAAAACTCATAATTGCCGTTTCCGGTATATTTAATCAAAACAGAGTTGTCAACTCCTGAAAAATCTTTGACAACAGTTTCTGCTATAAAAGCTGGTTCAGATAAGGTAACTTTAAATTTCTTTGTTTTTTCGCAACCGTTTACATCTGTCACAACTACAGAATAATCACCGGCTGAATTTACTGTGATAAGATTATCAGTACTTCCTGTGCTCCATAGATAACTGCTAAAACCTGAAGCCACAGTTAGTGTTATATCATCTCCTTTGCATAAATGTAGTGATTCATCCTCAAAATTTGGAGGGTCAAAAGTGTTTACAACAAGAGTAATTGGGGTGATGTCAAAACAATCAGCTCCGTTTGTAGCTTTAGCATAAATAGTTTGGATAAAAGCAATGCTGTTTTTAAAGATATTTGGCAGTTCATTCGTGTCATTTAATGCATCAGCACTATTTAAATAATAATTAAAAACTAATCCTGCGGGTAAACCTGTCGAAATTTGTGGCGTAACTTCGGAACTAAGATCAAATTGATAAAAACCATCTTGATTGTCGTCTCCGTCGCAGGTAGCAATTGGATTTTGATCCGGAATTGCTGATGTAGAGACTTGTAATTTTACTTCGGCAATTTTATAACAGCTGTATTGGTTTTCAATCCTGGCAAAAACAATCTGATCGGCAACTTTATTCGTATAGTTTTCAGGTGTTACGATTGGATTTGTTTTGATCTGGGCATCGGCTAAGGATTCATAATATCCTTTGTTTAGATTCTCTGCCACATTGTTTTTGACGATGTTATCAACCTTTGTTAAGTTAAAGACTGTAATGCCGTCTGTATCATCATCACATTGTAATAAGCTTGTATTGGTTGATAGTATTTCAGGTGCATATTCAATTTTAATCTGACCTGTAGTTACACAATCTGTACCGCTTAGGGTAGCTTCGACTTTATAGGTTCCTGTAGATTTAACATCGTAAGTTGGGTTTGCTTCTGACGGAATTTGAACAAAATTGTTCGAAGCATCTGTTTTAAACCATTTAAAGGTATAGGTGTTATCCAGTTTTGTGTCCAGAGTTATATTTTCTCCAAAACACGCAGGATTGTTGTTTGCAGTAGTTCTGTCTTCCCCAAAACTTATTGTAGAAAGAAAACTTCCGGCTTCTATAAAAACAGCAGAGTTAAATTCTCCGGTTTCATCATCTGCAATTACCAATTTCAGATGATAGGTTTTGTTTGCGACTACTGCTGCGTGAGCATTCATTACGACAGTTTGTCCTGCATAATTTATTGGACTAGCCACAGTATTATAACCATTAAACAAATTTTCGTTGATAGGGTCACAGCCATTAAAAGTTTGCCCGTTAATAGTAACGGGATCAATTTTTGTATGAACTGTAGTCGAGGAAACTGGAATTGTTGTATTGGGTAAAACAGCCAGATTTGTGTACTCATCTGTAGTTCCGGCTTCTTTTATTAAGAAAGCAAATCCGTCTGAATATTGACACGGATAATAGGTTTGATACTCATTCGAGGCAAAAATATAATTGAAGCTGATAGAATTCGTCAAAGCTACAAAGTCAAATTCTAAAACAGTTGCTTGTGCACTTTTCGTATTATTTAATGCTTTATTTAAATCAGCATCACCTTGCCAATTATGATTGGTAGATCCCTTAGAATTGGCTTGTATATAAGGACCAGCTGCATTTTTGCTTGGTGATGTACTTAAAACAATACCACCTGAAAAAGGAAAATTACTGTTTGTCGAAGTAAATTGAGCATAACTCTGTCCGGTATTGGCCGGATTACCAGATGCAGTAACAGTTCCAATATTTATACAGGAACTGTTTATCAATATGTTTTTTATTAATTCTTCCGGTGTTATTGCTGCATTAACAGTAATATTCTGCGCCTTCATCTTTACAGAGGAACAGCACAAAAAGAAAACAAGTAAAAAGACTTTATAATAATTCATAGCATAGCAAATATACTATAAATCTCTATTTTTTAATAGTTTGTAAGAAAAGTAAATAAATAAAAATGTCCAGACCAAAACGATTAAAATTGTAAGGGGATGTACAGCATAATCTTTAGTGTTTTCTACGCCCATTTGCGTTCCGATACTTCTTATAACTGATAATCTTGAAATAGGTTCGACAATTAAATCCGACATCGCTTCTAAAGGAAGAAACTTTGTAATGTAATAGCCTGTATTGCTGTCCGGGAAAACTTTAAACACCAAAAGCCCTTTTAATATCCACTCAATAAAGCTCCATACCAATAAAAATCCTAGTGCAAAAGCAGATCGTTTTACTAGAATACCTAAAAATAAACAGAAAGAAAAGAAGCCTAATAATTTTACGAAAAAGGCAAGTAAATATTGTAAATCACTAAAAACAATTCCAAATTCAGTGTAAGATGAAAAAGAATATCCAAGGATTAAAGTCATAAAAAAGACAAAAATAGTAGAGGCTAAAGCAAAGAGCACAACAGTTAAGAATTTCGATAAAATAAATTCCTTTTTGCTTAAACCATCAATTAGATTTTGTTTTAAAGTGCCGTAGCTGTATTCATTTGCCATCATGGATACGATAACAATTGCCAGAAAAAATTTGAGTACAGCGGCAAAATAAGTATTAAAATGCCATATAAAAGGGAAATTAAAAATTCCTATTTCGGATGGATCGATATGAATTGGTCCTAAATCAAACTTTATTGAAGCAATCAATGCAATAAAAGAAAGTAAAACGAAATAGGTTAAAGTAAGGATACGGCTGGCTTTGTTTTTCCAGATTTTTTGTAATTCTATAGAGAGAAGTCTGTTCATGGCTTAGTTAGTTTTTGGTAATGGCATTTTTGGTTAATTCTAAAAATTGAGCTTCTAAACTGTTTTTGCGTTTTACTAAATGACTCAACGCAATATTCTTAGAAAATAAAAACTGATTGAGTTCAGAAGC
This sequence comes from Flavobacterium aquidurense, assembly GCF_002217195.1. Classification (NCBI taxonomy): domain Bacteria; kingdom Pseudomonadati; phylum Bacteroidota; class Flavobacteriia; order Flavobacteriales; family Flavobacteriaceae; genus Flavobacterium; species Flavobacterium aquidurense. Next base: position 7,957 of record NZ_MUGR01000003.1, read on the forward strand.
TGATAAATCTGATTTTAGGTAAACCAAAATTTTGCCGTCTTCTTCTGCAATTCGGTCTATTGCATCATGAGTTGTCAGAATGTTTTTTAATGCAGTAGTATCATCCGCCATAATTTCAAAAAAACCTTCGTTTGCAGACATGGCGTCTACTGAACCGGAATAAAGAATCTCGCCTTTTCTTAAAACAATAACATGCGAGCAAACTTTTTCGACTTCGTCTAATAAATGTGAAGCCAGTAAAATTGTAGTTCCCTGTGAAGCAATTTTTTTAATAATATCACGGATCTGATGAATTCCCTGCGGATCTAAACCATTCGTAGGTTCATCTAAAATCAAAATTTCAGGATCGTTCAAAAGTGCAGATGCAATCGCCAGACGTTGCTTCATTCCGAGAGAGAAAGTGCTGAATTTGCTGTCTTTTCTTTCTGTTAAACCTACTAAATCCAGCTTTTCGTTGATTTTAGAATAATCGATGTTTTTTATTTTACACACCAGTTTCAGGTTTTCTTCAGCCGTCATATAAGGGTAAAAGTTAGGTCTTTCGATAATAGCACCTACTTTTTTTAAAGCTTCGTGTGTCTGAACTTTTCCTCCAAACCAACTGTAATTTCCTGATGTACGGTTGACGACATTTAATACAATGCCCAAAGTAGTCGACTTTCCACTTCCGTTAGGGCCCAAAATGCCATAAACGCGGCCTTTTTGTATTTCGAAAGAAACATTTTTTAAGGCCTGAATACGCCCGTATCTTTTATGAAGATTCTCGATAGTTAGTATGGTTTCCAAATTTATTTCGGTTTTAGTTTTTAGTATGACGATTCAGTCCCTATATTGTTACGCTAAATTTTATTTAATGTAAATTTGTAATAAAGATATTCAAAATGAGTGAACCTTTAATGGTTTTAAAAAAGCCATCTTATCCTTTAATACCATCACTTTTAAGTTATTTAGAAAGATACGAGCGTATTTCGAAAGTATCTGTGTTCTATGATGATTTATTGCGATTTTCAGGTTCTGTAAATGTATACGATAAAAATGAAACGGATACTTTATGGATCAGGGTTTATTACAATGAATTTGAAAGAAGCGAAATTGACTTAAATCTTAAAAAAATCTATTCGCTTTTGCATTCAGATGGAAATAGCGAGATTATTCAGTTTCTTAATGTTGATGCGATTGACTATTGTACTTTTGGAAATTCAAAACCTTTCAGAATAAAGGTTCGAAATATTCTCAATGATAATTACGTTCATTTTTATATCAAAAAAGCAGATGCTTCGAGAATCTACGGACTGGAATTAGAAGATATTCTTTCTCCGGATAAAATTAACTTTTTAGTATACAAAGACACTCTGATCGAGGAACATATTATTGGGATTCCGGGTGATGTTTTTATGGATACTTTGTTGCATAACTGCAGTGAAACGGAGAAATCTCAGATAGCAAAAGAATTTGTAAAGTTTAATGAACGTTGTATGATCAGGCTTTTGGGTGACATGAGAGCGTACAATTATGTGATTGTCCCGATTCACGATTTTGATCAGGTAGTGTATAAAATTCGTCCAATTGATTTTGATCAGCAATGTTACGAAGGGAATTTTAAGGTATATCGTCCTCAGTTTTTTAAAGAGAATTATCCGATGATAAAATTGATTAAGGAGAAATTAGAAGACCGGTCGATTATTCAGTATAAAGATGAAGAAAGAGCAATTCTGGCCAAGCGTATTCATTCTGCCGAAAACAGGATCAAAAAATTGTTGAATATAATGTGCCACGATACTATTTCGACAGAAGAACATCTGAATCAACTAAAAATGGAATTGTACCGTTATACCAATGATATGAAATTTAAAAATGCGAAATCAATGGGACATATTATGTTTGCAGCGTTTGAATTTATAACACGTAATTTTAAAAATACTAACTTAATCTAGTTTTTTGCTGCCTGATCAGGGGCGAATTAATTAAAATATAATTTTATGAAAAAGTTTTTTTTACTTGGAGCTTCTATTGCTTTATTAGCTTGTCAGCAACAATCAAATACGGATTTTAAGACCCTTTATTCACTTCCGAAAAAATTAAAAGAAGTTTCAGGAATTACGTATTTCCCAGAGACAAATTTGATTTATACATTAGAAGACAGTGGAAATAAAAATGCGATCTATGCTATAAATTCAGAAGGGAAATTAACCAAAACAATTACCGTTACAAATGCCACAAATGTAGATTGGGAAGATATTACAAAAGATAAAAGCGGGAATGTTTATATTGGTGATTTTGGAAACAACGATAATGAGCGTAAAGATTTGTGTATTTATAAAGTAAATAAAGACCAGCTAAATAAAGATATGGCTGTGGCCGAATATAAAGTTTCATTTTCTTATCCGGAACAAACGGAATTTCCTCCAAAGAAAAAAGCCATGTTTTTTGATGTTGAAGGTTTTTTTGAGCATGGAAATTATTTTTATCTTTTTACTAAAAACCGAAGTAAAGATTTTGACGGAACGGCTTATATCTATAAAATATTAAATGCTCCCGGAACTCAAAAAGCCACGAAGATTGGAGAATTTAAAACCTGTAATAATTATAATCATTGTGTTTTAACCGGAGCAACAATTAGCCCTGACGGAAAAAAAGTGGTTGTATTAAGTCATGATAAAATTGTTTTATTCGCAGGTTACAAAGATGATTTATTCCATAAAGGCACTCAAACCGAAATAAAACTAAATCACTATTCGCAAAAAGAAGCTGTCGTTTTTAAAGACAACAATACCTTACTGATCGCCGATGAAAAAACAAAAAAAGTAGGAGGAAACGTTTACGAATTTAAACTGAAGTAGGTTAAGTCATTGAGTCGCTAAGTTTCTAAGGTACTAAGATTTAAAAAATTTGCCACAAGCCCAAATAAAAAAACAGCCACGAATTCACGAATTTTCATTGCAAATAATTCGTGAATTCGTGGCTGTTTTTTTTGCCATTTAGAATCTTAGCTAGAGCCTTAGAATCTTAGTGCCTTTTCTAAAAACTATATGCTGCTCCAAAAATTACCCTTCCTTCTTCTTCAGGAGATTTAAAATAAGAAATTCGGGCTGTTATAACATTGATGGCATTGATCCAAAGTCCGCCGCCATAATCCTGATGCCATTTTCTTGAACTTTCGCCATCAAGCCATATTCTTCCATAATCAAAACCGCCCAGGATTCCGTAAGTCAAAGGAGCAATTGTTTTTTGTATTTTACCAATACTCAGTCTTAAATCTGTACTTTGAGAAAAATAAGAACTTCCTAAAAAGCGTTCGTTTCTATAACCGCGCAAATCAGTATCTCCGCCTAAAGTTGCCCCTTGATAAAACTCATAATTATTATTCAAAATAGCTTTTCCTTTTACAATAGTAGCCAATACTAATTTTCCGTTGTGATCGATTTTATGCGTAAAACCTAGGTAACTTTCGATAGTTGGAAAATTTTGTTTAGAATCACTTAAATTCGTCATCCAGGCGGCCGAAACCATAAACGCCATTCCTAAAGTAGGTTTTGCCGCAAAGTCAGCATTTTTAAACGAATATTTAATTTTTGCACCGCCATATACCTGACTGTCAAAAACGTTAGGGTTTATGATATTTGGCGTATCAATAAACCTGTCTTTAGTTTCTTCGACCCTCATTTGCTGCAACATGGGCTGAAAGCTAAATTCGCTCCCATATCTGCCTACATGTCTGATCGCTCCCAAAACATTGAACCTCTGAATACGAACACGGTTATAATCCATTCCAAATTCATCAGTTTTGTTTTCAGTTTCATTTCCATATCCAAAATAATTTATGGCAAAATTTGGAGTAGTATATTGCGATTCCACATCAATCACCCATTTACCCAATAATCCGGGAAAATGTGCAGCATAATTAAATTCGAGACCTCCCGTTGCAAAATAGTAGAAAGCGTTTAAAACGTGTCTTTGTGTATAAGGGTTCTGTTTGAAATTATTAACCGTATAATTTAAATTCACGCCCATTTTTACACCATCATCCGGATTATAGCCAATGTTTGGAAGCCCGGATATCACGTTGTATTTTGGTTTTTCGTAATTATAAAGATTCACATCATAATCATCTGTCAATTCTGTTTTAGCCTTAGCATCTAAATTGTAAGTATTTTGTTTTGATTTAAAGTCGTAAACAATAACTCTTTTTCCGTTTGTTATGTTGTAAGTATCATTGTTTTGACCGCCAATCAAACGAATTTTTATTTTAGATTTTGGATCTCCTGTAACCTCAAAAACATCATTGTCATCTAAACCATAAATCCATAGATTCTTAGTTTTGGCATCTGTTACTTTTTTAGTGTACTGTAATTCTTCTCCATCTTTTTTAATGCGATATACCTTAATTTCGATACTTTTATTGGCATCATGATTAATTACGAATTTGTCTTTTTTATCTGTTCCGGCAATCATAACCGTATGACTTAAAACATCAAAGTATTCTGAAGCATATTTTTGAAGTTCTTTTTTTCTGTTTTTCAATTTATGCTTGATATCTTCAATCGTAGCATCCTGGACTTCTTTTGGCAAACTTTTAAAAGCATTGTCAATATCGTTGTCTGACAAGTTTTCCTGAATGTATTTTGCCTGAGCAATCCAGTCTTTTTCTTCCGCTGTTTTTAAGAAAGCCAAATCCATTGGATAAGGTTCTCTGTTCAGCCATTTTACATTGTCAATTTTGTTCTTAAAAGTACGCATATGACGAAGTGCAGGGATATTCATTAATAAAGAAAGCAAAGTTCCGTCATATTTTGCAAACGCCTGATCACGATCGCGCGGAATGGGTTTGTAGATCACTTTACCATCTTTTTTATATTCTCCCCAACGCCATTGATCATCATGCCTGTCCCAGTCGCCAATAAGCATATCAAATAGACGTGCTTTTATGTATTCATTTTCATCAACAGAATATTTTTCGTCCTTGTGCAGGTTTTTCATCATATCATCTGTACTGATAATATCCGTTGGATTTCCGAAGTTTTTGCCGTCGAGATGATTGTCTGCTGGTCTTTCTTCTACCATATATAATCCGTCTCCAAAATTCGAATTAAATTCTTTTAAGGCATTTTGTTTCGGGATATAATATAAAACAGGGTTAGTGTGTGCAAGTTTTATTTTATCCGCCATATTGCCAATTGCAAATGGAGCATAAGGATGAGAAGTAGTGTAGAAGTCCAGTAAAAAGTTCTCAGCATAAGTATCTTCAAAATCATTTACAATGTATTGATCTTTAAAAGCGACTGCCTGCAAAAATTGTGTTGCACTTTTTTTCATCGCACGCATTACATATTCGCGTCCTTTAGGATCAGACATTCTTAAAGAAATAGACTGATGTCCTCCGCCTTCACGAATAGGCTTCAATCCCCCCATTAATGTGTCTACTGTTGCCACTTTAGCTTCAATGGGCAAGCTGTAATATTTTCTGTAATGATTTCCGAATAAGAATTTATGAACCCAGCTTTTTTGGGTCATTTTTTTAGAATAGATTGAAGTTGTTATGGTGGGAGGAAATTTATTTGGAATATCAGATGCCCAGTTAATTTCTTTTGCCTTTATGATTTCATGTTCAAAAAGAAGTTTTTCCTTATTGTTTTCATTTCCATAGAAAGAAACTTTTGCATCTCCGCTTTTAAATAATGTCAGGGTAGCATAACCATTTCCTCCATAAGAGAATTCAGTTGGATTTATCGCTCGTGCAGCTTCAGATTTTGATCCTGCGCCGCTGATAATCTGTTTAATATTTTCTTTATTAACATATTGCAGATTGTGATCGTGTCCCGAAACAACAATTACATTTTTCTGTTTCTGTAAAAGCGTTTTAATTCTTTTGGCATAAATAGTATATTGCTTGTTCTGAATATCCTGTGGACTTACACCGGATGTTTTTCTCAATAAATTGATAAAAGAACCGATTATTGGTAACGGGATTTTTTGTTCTAACGGAAACAATTGTTTTTCTAATGAGAACTGTCCGCCATGAGTTCCGTTGCTCATCAAAGGATGATGTATGGCCAGAACAACTGTTTTCTCCTGATTTTTATTTAAAAGACTTTCTAATTCATCAAAAAAATCTTCTCTGGTTTTTATGTCGCAATTGTCATTAATTGTGGGATGATTGTCCCAGTCTTCAAGGAACCATTCGCTGTCAACCGTGATTAAAGTAACAGTACTGTCGATTTTGACATCTTCGATCGCGCAGCTTTTTCTTGGTAAGAATGATTTTTTATCATTTAGATATTTCGTCACAAAATCAGCCTGAAGTTCCAGGCCTTTAATACCGTTGTACCAATCGTGATTTCCGGGAATAACAACTGTTTTTCCTCGATAACCTTGCGTTAATTTCAATTGATTCGTAAGTTTTGTTTCTGCCAGAGTTTTCTCTGAAGCATCGTTGTTCGCAGGAAAACCTTTAGGATATATGTTATCTCCTAAAAATAGCAAGGTCGATTTTTTACTCGCTTTTTTTAGTTTTTTATGTAGTAATTCCAGTGTTTGCTGTGCTTGTAACTCATCTGCATTTCCTGCATCTCCAACTAAATAAAAAGTATGTACAATTTTTATGGTATCAGTTGCGTTTTCCGTTTCGTTGGCACTCACATTTTTTCCATATTGTGCTTTATGCGTCGCACAGGAATATACAAGTAACAATACAAGTATTGCTAAACAACAGGTTTTAATTTTAGTAATAAAATGATTATCCAAAAACAATTTCATAATTTAGTGGTGTAAAAATATTCTCTATGAATTTAATAGAACAATCCGAAGATTTCGTTAGTAATTTACTCAAAGATAAACTTTCTAATTTATATTCTTATCATAATTTTAACCATACTTTAACGGTAGTAAATGCGGTAAAAGAGCTCTGTAAAAAAGAAGATGTTAAAGGAAATGAGAAAGAAATGCTATTGGTTGCGGCATGGTTTCATGATACTGGTTATGTTGAAGGCTATGAAAAACATGAAGAGGAAAGTGTGAGAATTGCTACAGCTTTTTTGAAAGAAAAAGAACAATCTGATGAATTTATTGCAACTGTTTCCAGCCTGATTATGGCTACCGTAAAAGAGTATGTCCCTAAGACACATCTGGAGAAAATAATCAAAGATGCTGATTTTGCACATCTTATGGGGTCTGAATATGCAACGACTTGTGAATTATTGCGTATTGAATTAAAGAATACATGGAACCTGGATTTCTCTAACTCGGAATGGGCGAAAGAAAATTTGAATTTCCTGATGAATAAACATCGTTTTTATACTGATTATGCTCTTAGAAAATGGCAGCCTCTAAAGGAGAGAAACTTACTTCTTGTGCAGCAAAAAATTGAAAAACAACAAAAGAAAGAAGCAGATAAAATCGAAGCAGAAAATAAAAAGAAAGATAAAATCGAAAAACCGGATCGTGGCGTAGATACATTATTCCGTGTTACACTTGGAAACCATACGCGCTTAAGCGGAATTGCGGATAGTAAAGCAAATATTTTATTGTCTGTAAATGCAATTATTATTTCGATCGCACTATCCTCTATTATTCCAAAATTAGACAGTCCTAAAAACGCGCATTTAGTGATTCCAACTTTTATAATGTTGATATCGAGTGTTGTTACGATAATTTTTGCCATTCTTTCTACACGGCCAAAAGTAACGACAGGAGTTTTTACCCGGGAAGATATCGAAGCTAAAAAAATAAACTTACTGTTTTTTGGGAATTTTTATAAAATGCCTTTAGAAGAGTACGACTGGGTAATGAACGAAATGATGAAAGACCGTGATTATTTATACTCGACTATGATCAAGGATTTATATTATCTGGGATTGGTCTTGCAGCGCAAATACAATTTATTGCGTATTGCTTACAATTTTTTCATGATTGGAATCATTGTTACCGTTATCGCTTTTGTAATCGCTTTTAAGACAATTCAATAGATAAGCTTAACTTGAAATTAGTTAAGCTCATCTAATAAGTCCTGATATGTAATTTTTTGTTTTACGGCATTCGTATTGCTGTTGATCACTTTTACGCGAATGGCTCTTAAACCTGAAACACCCTGAAGATCTTCGACCTCAAATTGTTCGATTGATGGTTCAAGTATTTTTTTGTGCTGCAGGTATTTGATGTATTTCAAATATTCAGCTTCTTCGCTGTTTTGAGAATATACAATCGTAATTTTTTCTTTCTCTGTAATACGTTCTTTCGTGCCTTTAATATTCGATTTGTCGATGCGTTTTTTCACCACTTCATATCTTGCATTGTAAGTTCCGTCAACATCAAAACGTTTTTCATCCATTCTAAAACGGATAGAAAGCGGCGCACTAAATACCAAAATCAGCGAAGTAACATCTAATTCATAAGGTAATGATTCTTTGAGCTGGTGATGTTCCAGTTCCATTTCGCATAATGTCTGCAATTGCCATAAACGCAAGTTGTGCAAATACATAATGTCAAAAGGTTTGGATGGAGCAATCGATGCACCAATATATAAATTATGCTCAACGCCATCCGTTTTAAAACGCTCGTAATAGTGCGGATAAATTTGCTGCGCTTCGATTTGTTTTTTGTCTAAAATAGTTGCCAGTCTTTTATTGATAATCGACATTGCATTATCAAATTTCTTTCTTTCCTGATAAAACAATCCGCTTTTTTCGTCCAGACTCTCTAAATACTGACGCTCTAGTTTTTGACTTTTTTCAGTTTCTTTTGTGTTTTTTAATAAAGGATGAATTTCTTCTTCAATATAACGCTGGATATATTGTTCTGTATCTGCCTTTAGCGGAGAATCTAATTCATTACGAAACGATTCTAATTCGAATTTTCTTTGTTCCAGCAATACCAGATTTGTATTAGGGTCCTGAGATTCAAAAATTTTCAATAATGCCGTTAATTGGTTTTTAAGATCTTTTTTAACTGTTTCATTTCTGTGTTCAGAAGAACCTTTAATATCAATCTGTCCGTATAAAGGATATACATTTTTAAAAACAATTTCTTTAAAAATATAATCTTTGGTATGGTTTGTATTCTGAAAATAATTTTGTGATTCCCGTTTGAATTTCCAATACACACTTGGGTGAATTGTAGTGTATTCACGCTGAATAATCGCTTCAATCTGATGTTGCATATCAGTATTGTAACGATCAATAGTATCTGTTAAATAGGGTAGGACCAACTCGAGCTTAGTAGCATTGACACTATTTAAATCTTTTTCTTTTCGGGAAACCAGTTCTACAACACCTAGTAAATGTCCGTCCTTTATAATAGGGGCAAAAACACAACTCTGAATACCTTGTTTTAATAAATGCTCGCCAAGTTTTTTATTTTCAGATTGTTCTATGAATTTTTTTACACTCGAAATTACCAGCGGCTCTTTGTTGTCTAACAGATTTTCAAAAGAACAGCCAAAGAAAGCATTCTTGCAATCTACTTCCTGATCTTTAGAAAGTAGAAAACTTTGTAGTTGATTGTCATACTTTACAGGTCTTATGAATTTTTCTTCTTCCGGATTGTAGACAATAAAACCCACTTTTAAATCTGAAATTTTAAAAATTGACTTAAAGATGCCCGATACAATTTCGTCGATTGCAACAGTTTTTGAATCGGGTTTCAATAAATTGCTTTTCAAATTAGAAATTGCACTTTCTGTAGTAGCATCAAATAAAGAAACAATTCCGAAACCTTTTAAAATCCAGCTTCTTACCGGGAATTTTGATTTCCAGAGTTCAATATCATTATAATTGTCAATTAATAAATCAATGTCTTCCTGAGTTAATTGTACTGAATTTTCTGTTGGAATGATTTCCATAAAATCAGCATTATATAAAATACGATAATGCTTAATTATACCATTTTCGTCTGGAATATCGTAGAAAAAAGGCTTGTTGAAATCTATTTTTTGATGGTAATAAGTCGCTAAAATCAAACAGCAGTTATTGATATAAAACTGGTGATCGTCGAAATCACGAATTTCCATATCAAATTCAGATCCTGCGTTGCTCAATATATTTTTGAAACGTTCTGTATAATTAAAAGATAAATTCTGAAAAGGAATGGTAACTGCTTTTATTTCGTTGTGAGTTAAAGCGGTAGGAAATAAATCGGCTAAAAGGTTTTTGATTAAAGCTTCATTTTTTGGAATAATCGAAAAATCCTCAATACCTGTTCTTAGTTCAGGCAGAGGTTTTATTTCTTTTAAAATAGCTTTTGCATAGTTTGATCGGTAATCAACATCTGACTGGGCAATTTCTTCAAAAGACTCTATTAATTTATGAAAGGAGATTATCGTTTTGAAGGGACTATCGTTGTGTAAAAGAGTATCCATCTAAGTTGTGATTTAAAATACAAAATTAAGCAAATATTAAGAATGTACGGTAATTTATTATTTCTTTCGCTTATAGTTGTATAGGTTTTAATGGCTGAAAATCAGTGTTTTTAGAGCGGATTATTATTTTAACTAAATATTAACGCCGGCAAATAACAAAAGGGGGTCTTTTGGGGAATGTAAAATAAAAAAACGGCAATTACAGATGTAGTTGCCGTTTTTTGTTTTAAGTAAGTAATAGAAAATGAATGACTCTTAGCTTTTTTCTTCTTTATTGAAGTAAACTAAGTAGTAATACATTTGTTTTTCTTCATCCCAGCCTTTTTCAACAAATTTCTCGGCGCTTTCCGGGTTGATAAAATCCATTTTAATCTGAATATGAGTATCCAGGTTAATCACGTTTTTTATCGATTTTCTGGCATCAGAAACTGCTGCGTTGGCAATAGGGAATGAGGTTACATCTTCGATGCTGTATTTTTCTCCTTTATCAACTTTATAGTTTTTGAATTCAGGAATTAAGTCAGGATTGTCTAATACTTCGTTTAGGAAGTTTTGTTCTTCAAACTGATCATTTTTAGCGAAATAATTCACAGATCTGTTCATGAACATTACTTCTTCTTTTTTGTCTTCTGCCGGCAAAACAACATCTTTTGCAAAGTTTTGACAGAATTTCAGGTATTTTTTAGTGATGAAGTTTTCATCTTCAAAAGCATCAACAGATAAAAAGTGCTCTAACCAGTAACGCGCATCATAACGGTTGCTGTCTACAGTCAGGATTTTGTATCCTTCATCTTTTTTGTAATTGAAAATCAAACATCCTTTATCTAACTTGCTAAGGTTGATACCTTGCTGTAAGATCATTTCAAGGTTACTGTTTTTTTCTTCAAACTGTAAAAAGTCTGCTTGTAACTCACTTTTAAAAATCCCGATAGCATCAACAACATTATTGTCGATACTTAAATTTGTCAAATATGTTACATAAACCTCCCCGTTTTTGATGTGCGGGTGATTTGACTGCTCGAATAAATGTGTGGTGATTCTTTTTGAAACCTCCTGTAAATTATTCGGATTATCAAAAATCTCAGATGCATATTTAAACATGTCGTTGTAATCCAAATCGACTTCGTGCGCAAACTGATAATAGTTTTCTTCTTTTTCTCTAAAAGGCTTAAAAAAGTACTCTTTTATCAAAGGCACAATTTCATCATTTAAGTTAAAAGGCTGTTCCGATAAAAAAATCGCTTCGTTTCTGCTTTTGTTTCCTACGCGGTGTATCGCAAGCGTCTCGATGTGGGTGTTGAATAAGTTGATCATGTTTCTATTTAGGTTCAGAGTGGCAAAGGTTCAAAGGAACAAAGGCTTAGTTTCGACCTTTTATCTTTCGAATAAAGGCACTTAACATGCGCTCTATTTCTCTGCTTTCTCCATTTATTTTATTAAATTGATTCTCGCTTAAATATTTTAAATTGAATGAGATTTCAAGTTGGGTTTGTATCTCGAATAATGATGACATTGAAATGTTTAAAAATCTCAAATAATCATTATTTCCGTCTCTGCCGTAACCTTCCGCAATATTGCTGGGTATTGATACTGAACTTCTTCGGATTTGTGAAGATAGTCCATAAATTTCTTCTTTTGGAAATGATTTTGTTAATTGGTAAATTTTAGTTACTAAGTTCATGGATTTTTGCCAGATTAAAAGGTCTCTAAAAGTATTCATAGTTTGTATTTAAAAAAATTAAACACAAAAAAAATAAGAATATCCTTTCATTTTTAAATCAAAGATTTAAAAAGAAAAACCTATGAACCTTTGTAACTCTGAGCCTTTGAACCTTTCCTTTAATTCCAATTCTCTTCAAACCCAAAATCTTCAAAGCTGTCGTCGCCTTCGAACATGTCAAGATCGTCTTCGTCAAGATCATCTTCGAATTCTCCGTAGATATCGTCGTGCATATCTGCTTCAAAGCTTTTTTCGATGGCTTCATCAGGCATTTCTCCGTGAGAGAACAGCGTTTCAGGATAAGGAACTCCTGCAATCTGATCTTCGATAGCAGCCAATTCAACTAAGAATGTCCACATATTGATGAAGTCATATACGTAGATAATTTTAGTGTTTTGTTCATCTAACAGATCCGATAATTTATAATCGCTCATGGTTCTTTGTTCTCCTGGAACATCGCCGGTATCAAAAAGTGCAATTTCATCTTCCTGATTCCAAGTTTCATCGCAGGTATAAAACGAAGCTACTTCCATTCCGTCAAAACCAAAAGCATTGAAGATCGCATTGTGTAAATCCTCAAGAGTATCGTCTTCAAGAATTGCAATGTCTCTAAAAATATCTTCTTCGGCGTCTAGAATTACTCTAAATTTATAAACCATAATCTTTGTTTTTATTGAGAGGTCAAAGGTAAAATATAAAAAACGAAATACGAATTGTGAATTACGATTTGTTGAAAAGATTTTTATTTGTCAGGCTGAGCGGAGTCGAAGCCCGTTACAATTGGCAAGCCTTCGACTCCGCTCAGGGTGACAGTTGATGTTTTTTAGTTTCTATTGTCAGGCTGAGCGGAGTCGAAGCCCGCTACAATTGGCAAGCCTTCTCGCGATAGTTATGGGGACCGCTTAGGGTGACATTCGTATTACAAAAGAAAAATTACCTCCCCGCCAATCGTTTTCTAATCTTATGATAGTGTTTATGATAAGTACTATGACTTGGATAACTTCTGCTGGACGTCATGTTGTTAAAAACGAGTGCCGTTAGAAACAAGATCATTACACCAACCAGAACCGGTGAAAAAACATACATATATCCTAAACCTTTTATTTGAGCAGAACCGGTAACAGCAATAAGGGCTGTTGCACCTCCAGGCGGATGTAAGGTTTTTGTAATTTGCATAAAAATAATCGAAAGCGAAACTGCCAAAGGAGCAGACAGCCAAACAATGTCAGGTACCAATTTATTTACGGTAACGCCAATAAATGCGGATATCAGATGACCTCCAATTAGATTTCGCGGCTGCGAAAACGGGCTTTGAATAATTCCGTAGATCAGAACACTTGAAGCACCAAAAGATCCAATTAAATAAACGGCATCACTACCTGCAAAGTGAGTGAATTCTAGATAAGACAAAATTCCGATACCTACAAACGATCCTAAAAACGACCAAAAATGTTCTTTATAATCGACTAAGGTTTCTTTGTAAAGTATGTAACGGGTTTTACGATAGCCTCTTTTTATTTTTTGAACTGGCATTTTTTATTTTATTAAAATAGGAGAATAAGAGTAAACGGTAAAAGGATAAATCAGTTTTGCGGTATATTTTGAAATCAGACACACAACCATAATAGGCAGAAACAAAGTGTAGTCATTTGTTAATCCGCAAACTAAAAATATTGCTGTAAATGGCGCATGAATGCTGGCACTTAAAACAGCGGCCATACCAATAATCATAAAATTCACCGGAATTACCTGTACGTGAAAAAACGTGTTTAAAACCGAAGCCAGTAATAATCCTAAAAAAGCCCCAATAAAAAGACTTGGAGCAAAAACTCCTCCATCACCGCCGGACGCCAATGTTATAGAGGTTACGATTGGTTTTAGAAGTAAAACTCCAATAAAAGTAAAAGCCAGAGTAAGCGTTAACGGAATTTGTGCCGAGTTACTGAAAATGCCTTTTATAGCATGGTAACCTTCACCATATAATTGTGGAAAAATAAATAAAGAAACACTTAACACAACTGATCCAATTAAGATTTTATAATAATGAGTATCGATTTTGCCAAACTGAGATTTAAAAAATAAGACACAACGTGTGAGGTAAACCGAATTTATTCCGGCTAGAATTCCCAAAAGAACAAAATACGGAATCGCTTTCAGATGCCAGGTTGTGATCGAAACAGCAAACAAAGGTTCTTCTTTTATAATAGAAAGTAATCCAAAAGCAACTGAAACCGCAATAATATTAGAAATTACAAAAACACGGGTTACTTTTCTGGAAATCACTTCAAGAGCGAATAAAATTCCTGCAATTGGACTGCTGAATAATGCCGTAACACCAGCTGCAACTCCGGCACAGATCAATTCGGTTTTGTATTTACGAAATACATTTTCTTTTTGCTGTGCAACAGATCCAATTGTAGCAGTGGCAACTACGGTCGAAACCTCGATTCCGGTTGAGCCTCCAAAAGCAACAGTCAATAATCCGTTTATAAAGTGAGAAGGGATTTTGTATGAAGGTAGATTTTTTGAATTGGATTGTGTGCTTTCAAAAACCTCTTTAATTCCTTTGTTTTCTTTTTTCTTAAATAGATATTGTCTCAGGAAGTAAATAACAGACAATCCGAAAACTGGGAAAATGATATAAAAAATAGGGTTTACCGAGACTTCATGAAAGAAGATTTCTTCGTAATATTCCGTGATTTTTTTTAGTGATATTCCTAAAAAGGCCGATAAAAAGCCAATTAAAACAGAAACAATAATTAATTTTTGAAGGACAATAAATTGATGATTTTTTTTGATTCTAGCCGTTTTGTTCATCAGAAGTGATTTTTGTAGTCGCAGTATTTTATGCGGATCACAAAATTAAGTATCAAATTCGGTTTTTTATAGAAAAAACGCAATATAATGTGTTAAAAGCGATAAAAACAAGAAAATTCTTTCGAGGAGAAGAGATTGCCACAAAGGCACTAAGGCACAAAGTTTTTTCTCATTTTAGGTCATGTCGACGAAGGAGAAATCACATTAGAAACTCGGCAAAGATTGGCAATTTTGTTTGCGGAGTTACGATTGTGATTCTTCGTTCCTCAGAATGAAAAATAATACGTTTTATCATCTTAATCTTAAAAAAAACTTTGCGTCTTCGTGGCAAGAAATTACTTATCTCTCATAAAACTCAATTGGTAACAAATCAGGATCAGCAATAAAAGTAAATCGCTTTTCGGTTGTTTCGTCAATTCTGATGGGTTCTGATTCGATATTTTTGGTATCTAAAAATGCAATCGTTTCTTCTAAATTTATTACTTCAAAAGCCAAATGACGCAATCCAACAGCTTCAGGTCTTGAAGGGCGTTGTGGCGGATTT
Organism: Flavobacterium aquidurense; assembly: GCF_002217195.1. Taxonomy (NCBI): domain Bacteria; kingdom Pseudomonadati; phylum Bacteroidota; class Flavobacteriia; order Flavobacteriales; family Flavobacteriaceae; genus Flavobacterium; species Flavobacterium aquidurense. Next base: position 23,386 of record NZ_MUGR01000003.1, read on the forward strand.
GGAAATGAAAACAACTCAACGATATACGTACCATTCAAAGCCAGATCGAGTTTGTACGATTGGCGTTCTTCTCTATAAATTTCCCGGATAATAGTCAGACCTAAAACTTCGGTGTAAAAAGTTTTTGATTTTTGATAATCAGAGCATAAGATGGCAATATGGTGAACTTTATTTAAGGTAAGCATTTATTTATTTGATTCAGGTTCCTGATTTAATTTTCGAATTACTTTTGCCGGATTTCCAACGGCTAGTGAATTGTCCGGAATGTCTTTTGTAACAACTGATCCTGCGCCAATAACACATCCTTTGCCAATAGTTACTCCTGGACAAATAACAGAATTTCCGCCAATCCAGCAATCATCACCAATCGAAATGGGCAATGCATTTTCGAGTGTTTTTCTTAATTCGGCGTCAAGCGGATGCGTGGCGGTATAAATTTGTACATTGGGTGCAAAAAAAACATTTGATCCAATATTTACCGGAGCACAATCCAGGACAACACAGTTTACATTAAAATAAACGTTGTCGCCACAAAAAATATTGTAACCGTAATCGCAATGAAAAGGAGGTTCGATGTAAAAACTTTTCCCTGTATTTGGGATTAATTCTTCTAAAATCAGTTTTGCTTTTTTCGTTACCCTATATTCAGTTACGTTTAATCGATGTAATAAGTTTTTAGCTTTTCGGCGTTCTTTTACTAAAACAGGATCTCCTGCAAGGTAATATTCTCCCGAAATCATTTTTTCTTTTTCAGTACTCATAATTATATTTTATATTTCTTTCTTCGCTTTTCTATGCCTTAAAGTAACTTCTTCAGAATAACAATTTGTCCTAAATGATAAACATCATGTTGAATGATTCCGTGAATATGTTCGTAATAAGTATGACCATTATGCGGATATATTTTTTCGAAATCGCGATCATCGAAATCTTCAAAAAAGGCATCCCATAATTCTTGTGATTTTCCAAGACTTTGCAGCGATTGTTCCCAAGAGGCTTCGGATGGATCCAAAATAGGAACAAAATAATTATGATCAGGAGTAGTAACGGTTTCTCCCTGCATACGTTTTAAAATATTTCTTCTCCATTGTATCAAATGATTGACAATTTCCCAAATTGTATTTAAATTAGGATTTATTTTCCTGTAAGCTTGTTCTGCGGTTACATTTTCTAACGTACGTGCCAAAGTAACCTCCAGCCAGGGATTTCCATTATAAATGGACTGATATAAATTTGAAACTCTTTTGCTTTCTGACATAGCTAATATGAATTATTGGTGTTAAAAAAATATAATTCCGGTTATCTCTGATGCTCAAACATGTTTGATTGTGTCGGGATCATCTGTTTTGTAATCTCTTCAGTTACGGTATTAAAAACTATTATGCCTTCATTTTTGTTGTCAAGTTGTCCTGCAAGTTGTCCCTCTTTTGTCCAGACGGAACTAAAACCAACACTTACAAAATTATCACATTCTCCAATACAATTTGCCATCAACACTGGTATAGCATATTTTTCAGCAACTTCAGGATAGTGTTTGAAACCTTTTTCTACTCCGTTTTGTGATTTGGCTACGCTGGCAAGATATATTTCGCCACCTAATTTACTCGCTTTTTCGGCATGTTGGGTTTGCAGGCTTTCGTAGCAAATTGCCGGAATGATTTTTTGATTTTCAACCTCAATGATGAGTTGTTTGTTTCCATTTTCAAAATAAGGCAACTCGTCTTCATGAAGTTGTTGTTTTGAGTAAGAAAGTCTTTCCTGATCTGGTCGAAATACAATCATACTTATTTGTATTCCATTTTCTGTTTTAGTAGGAACACCAACTCCAATAGTAATATTTTTTAAGGTACTAATTTCCTGAAGTTGGTCAAATCGATTGTCATTTTGGTGAGTTGCAAGATCTTTTGCCAGCTCAGGTTCATAACCTGTTAAAGAAAGTTCAGGAAAAAAAATAGCATTTGAGTTTAGTGAAACTGCAATTTCTATACATTTAATGTGCTTTTCTATGTTGGCTGAAATAGCTCCTTTAAAAGGTTTTATCTGTGCAATTGCTATGTTCATTTATTGTTTTTATTAAATGTGACGAACTGAAAGCTAAGATACAAATAAGTATTTTACAACTCATCCATGAAATTCCACAATTGGGTTATTTAATATTTTTTAACTAAAACTGTTAAAATATATTTGCCTCATCAAAACCAATAAAATGAAAACCAACTTTACTTTATTATTGCTATTATTGACTTCTTTTATTTTTGCCCAAAACACGATTTCGGGTAAAGTGACAGATCAAAAAGGGAAACCGGTTCCGGGCGCCAATATTTATTTAGACGGAACTTATGACGGAGCTACAAGTTCTGAAACAGGAGAATTTTCTTTTGAAACCACCACAACGGGAAATCAGACTTTAGTAGTGAGTTTTTTATTGTATGAAACATTCAAAAAAGAAATAGAGGTTACCAACTACAAAGATCAAACGGTAAAACTTAGAGAAAACGTAAATGCACTTGATGCAGTTGTAATTACTGCGGGAACATTAGAATCAGGTGATAAGGCAAGAGTTTCGGTACTTAAACCTTTAGATATTGTGACAACTGCCGGTTCTGCCGGAAATATTATTGCTGCTTTGCAAACCTTGCCTGGAACACAAACTGTAGGCGAAGACGGACGTTTGTTTGTTCGTGGAGGTGAAGCCAGCGAAACCCAGACCTTTGTAGACGGACTTCGTGTAGCGCAGCCTTATGGCGCAACAACGAATAATCTGCCAACACGCAGCAGGTTTTCGCCTTTTTTGTTTAGCGGAATTGCTTTTTCTACCGGAGGTTATTCAGCTGAATATGGCGAGGCTTTGTCAAGTGTTTTATTATTGAATACGCAGGACGAACCGGATCAGAATAAAACGGATATTGCCTTAATGACTGTGGGGCTAGGAGTGGGAAATACGCAAAAATGGAAAAAAAGTTCGTTTAGTATCAATACCAATTATATTAATCTGGCACCTTATCAAGCAGTAATTCCTCAAAATGTAGATTGGAATAATCCGTACCAGTCTTTGGGTGGCGAAGCAGTTTATCGGTACCATTTCGAAAGGGGGATTTTTAAATTATATGCCGCTTTTGATGCTGAAAAATTTGACTTAAACCAGAAAAACGTAAATTTTGTAAACCCGGTCAGAACAAATTTAAACAATAATAATTTTTATTTTAATGCTTCTTATAAAGGCGATTTCGGAACCGGATGGCAAATTACGTCAGGAGTTAGTTACGGTTATAGCAATAACAAAATAAAATATGATATCAATGATGTTGACAGTAATGAAAATGCGGCTCAGCTGAAATTGAAAGTAAGAAAAAATGTGTCTAACTATTTCAAATTATCATTTGGGGCGGATTATTTTATCACAAAATACGATGAAAATTTCAACGATAATATTTCGATAAAAGCATCAAACGGTTACGATTCAAATATCGCCGCTTTTTATACAGAAGGAGATATCCTATTCTCAAAAAAACTCGCACTGAAAATTGGTTTCAGACTTTCGAATAACAGTTTATTAGACGAAACCAATATTGCGCCAAGAGCTTCTATGGCATATAAAGTCTCTAAAAATAGCCAGTTTTCGTTTGCTTACGGAGATTTTAGCCAGACACCCGTGGTGGATTATATTAAATATTCTAAATACCATCAGTTCGAAAGTGAGAAAGCCAGGCATTATATTCTGAATTATCAGTTTACGAAACCGGGTCAGACTTTCAGGGCCGAAGCATATTATAAAGATTACAGCAATTTAGTTCAGTATGACACAAAAGATATTCAGTATAATTCGGTTTTCAATAACAACGGTTCGGGTTATGCAAAAGGATTGGACTTGTTTTGGAGAGACAGTAATTTATTAAAAAACTTAGAATATTGGATTTCGTATTCCTATATCGATTCAGAAAGGCAATACAAGAATTTTCCAATGATGGCGACGCCTAATTTTATTGCCAATCACAGTTTATCCATTGTTACGAAATATTTTATCACGGATTGGAAATCGCAAATAGGTTTCACCAACAGTTATAGTTCAGGGCGTCCGTATAATGATCCGAACCAGACGCAATTCATGAACGGAAAAACAAAGTCATATAATAGTTTGGGTTTTAACTGGGCGTATTTATTAACTACTCAAAAGATCCTGTATTTCTCAGTTTCGAATGTACTGGGAAGCCAGAATGTCTTTGGTTACGATTATGCAAAATTACCGGATGCCAACGGAGTTTATAACAGACAGCCGGTTGTACCAACCGCAGACCGATTTTTCTTCGTGGGCTTCTTCTGGACAATCAGTGAGAATAAGAATGAGAATCAATTGAAGAATCTTTAAGAAGGTTCAAAGTTACAAAGGTTCAAAGTGACAAAGGTTTTCCAAGCCTGGATTAAAAAATAAATAAATTATATAAGTAATTAACAATGCTTTAGAACTAAAAACAGTACAAACTTTGAAGCGTTTTACGCCTTTGGAGCTAAAACATAAAAACCTTTGAGCCTTTGCAACTCTGAGCCTTTGAACCTCAGGAACAACAATTCAGTCATCAAAATCAACAACTCAGTATTATTTAGTTTTAAAACAATAAAAAGGAGCCTACTTTTGAAGTATAAATAATGAGTTCCTAAGTTGCTAAGATTCTAAGACGCTAAGAAAAAACTTAGAGACTTAGCTCTTTAAAGACTTAGAAACTTTAAAAAAAAACTTAGCGAATCAGAACCTTAGTAACTTAGAACCTTAAAAAAAAAAGAAACCATGACCAAGATTATTACAATGCTTACTTTATTTATCTGCGGTTTATTATCTGCACAAACACAATTTGAACAAGGAATGACTAAGGCTTTCGGGCTTTGGAAAGAAGGAAAAAATACTGAAGCTTCTGCTTTATTCGAAAGAATTGCTGCGGCAGAGAAAACAAGTTATTTACCTAATTATTATATAGCCTTAATCAATACTACAGCTGCGTTTAGCGAAAAAGATAAAACAAAGATTGATTTGTTGCTGACAAAAGCTCAGGATGCACTTGATGTTGAATTGATAAAAGACCAAAACAATGCCGAGTTATATGCCATGCAGGCTTTGATTTATACGGCTTGGGTAGTGGCGGACCCAATGACAAACGGAATGAAATATTCGGCTAAAGTAATGGAAGCGTATGCAAAAGGAAAAGCGATAGATCCTAATAATCCAAGAATTGTTTTTGGTGAGGCGGATTACCAATTAGGCGGAGCAAAATGGACGGGTGTTGACACTAAACCTCTTTGTGTACAAGTTGATAAAGCTGTTGAACTTTTCGCTACTTTTAAACCTGAAACGCCTTTTTCTCCAAAATGGGGCTTAGACAGAGCTTTGGAAACTCAAAAAAATTGCAAAAAATAAATTTAATATAAGCGGATTGTAATGAAAGATCATAGAAGCACATATGCAGATTTGAAAAGTGGAACAATTGTATCATTCAAAATTTCTGTGATCTTTACGATACTATTTTCCGCTTGTTTAGGGAAAGATTTAAACATTCAGAACGTTCTTATTACTTTTTTTATAAGCTGTCTGTATTCTTTTCTGGTAGGTTTTGGAAATGGATATATTAATGTGCTGCTGGACAGAAAATGGAATTGGTTAGAGCAGACTAATTTAAGAGTATACTACGGAATTTTGGTGACAGTTATGTACACGGTCCCGGTAGTACTAGGAATCAATTATTACATTTTTGTTTATCTTCAGAATTTGCCTTTGGATAAATTCTTTAGCGAAAGAATGATCTGGATCCATTTGTTTTATATCATGCTGGCTTTAGGAGTTTCAACTTTTATGCAAGCCAGAAGTTTCATGGTGCAGTGGAAAAAAGCTTCAAAATTTGAAATTACGCAACAAAAGATTATCGCAGGAACTGCAAATGCGAAATTCGAAAGTTTAAAAAATCAGATTGATCCGCATTTTCTTTTTAACAGTTTGAATGTTTTAAGTTCCTTAATCGAAGAAAATCCGGATAATGCGCAACGGTTCACTACTTCATTGTCTAAAATTTACCGCTATGTTTTAGAGCAAAAAGACAAAGAACTGGTTTCAGTTGAAGATGAATTGTCTTTCGCAAAAACGTATATGAATCTGCTGAAAATGCGTTTCGAAAATAGTCTGTTTTACGAATTGCCTGCGACAGATATCAATCCGGATGCAAAAGTGGTTTCGTTATCATTACAGCTTTTACTCGAAAATACGGTAAAACATAATGTAGTGAGCGAGCAGAAACCGCTGCATATCAGAATTTTTATTGATGGGGATTATTTGGCCATTCAGAATGATTTTCAGAAAAAAGAAGTTTTGCAGGACAGGCAAGGAGTTGGTTTACAGAATATCGTAAATCGATACGGGATTATAACCAACAGAAAAGTCCTGATTGAACAAAATGAGCAAAACTTCACAGTCAGGATTCCAATTCTAACCAAACAAGTTACAGTTATGGAAACAAGTGCAGAATATAACGATGAAAACAAAGCTTATTTCAGAGCTAAAAAAAGAGTAGAAGAACTAAAAGGTTTTTATGGGAATGTTATTTCATATGTTTGTGTGATTCCATTCTTAGTTTTTATAAATTTTAGGTATTCTCCTGGATTTCAATGGTTTTGGTTTTCGGCTTTAGGCTGGGGATTTGGAGTCGTAATGCATGCTTTTAAAGTGTTTGGTTACAGCTCAGATTGGGAAGAACGAAAAATAAGACAGATTTTAGAAAAAGAAAAACAACAAAAAAGCTGGAAATAATGGAACCAAATTATACTGAAGCAGAACGCTACTACGAGGCTCAGAAAAAAGTAAAAGAGATAAGAGGATTTTACGGGCATTTAACGGTTTATCTTCTTTGTAATCCAATTGTAATAGTGGTCAATCTTATGACATCACCGGGCTATTTATGGTTTATTTGGTGTTTGCTGGGTTGGGGAGTAGGATTGATTTCTCACGGATTGAAAGCTTTTGAATTTTCACCGTTTTTTAATAAAGAATGGGAAGAACGAAAGATTAGGGAAATTTTAGAAAAAGAAAATAAACCAACCTGGAAATAGTCATGGAAAACAGTTTTAATAATGATGCGGAAGAATTCGAGCTTAAAAAAATAGCCAATAAAAAAGTAATAAAACTAAAAGCATTTTATTCACATGCATTTATTTATGCTATTGGAGTAATTATTTTTGTTTTAAAAGAATATGCAGGATTCCATTTGAATTTCTTACCGTTTAAATATTTAAATTGTTTTGTAATGATAATTTGGACAACCGTATTTTTAGTTTCTGCAATAGATGTATTCGCTTCTTTTAAAATTTTTGGAGAAGAGTGGGAAGAACGCAAAGTGAAAAGCATACTGGACAAAAAAAATAAAAAAACAAAATGGGAGTAATCATGGAAGTAAATTATAATGAAGAGGATAAATATTACCAAGCAAAAAAGAAAGTAGAAAGTATAAAAGGATTTTATGGAAACCTGACTTCTTTTCTAATGGTAAACACGGTTTTGATTTTTATCAATTTATATACTTCGCCAGAACATTTATGGTTTTACTGGCCACTAATGTGGTGGGGATTTGGAGTTGTTTTTCACGGATTGAAGGTTTTTGAAGTATTTCCGGTTTTAGGAAAGGGCTGGGAAGAAAGAAAAATAAAAGAACTCATGGAAAAAGAAAAACTGAATAAAAACAAATGGCAATAATTTATTAAATTATAAAGAAATGGGACGATTTAAACAACGCATGTACGAAGATTACAGACATGAATTTAGTACAGATGAAAGTTATAATGCAGCATATAAAAAAGTGAAAAGAATCAAAGGTTTTTATTCGCATTTGAAAGTTTATATTATAGTAAATGCTTTTATCATTATTTCAAGTCTGAACAAAGGATATATCGGCAATCACTTTGAAGTGAGAGGTTTTAATAATTGGGAAATCTATTCGACAGCATTTTACTGGGGAATTGCTTTATTGATTCATGCCTTTACAGTATTTGGTCCTGATGTCTTTTTCAGCAAGGATTGGGAGCAAAAGAAAATCCAGAAATATATGGAGAAAGAAGCTCAGAACAAGAATAAATGGGAGTAACTTTAAATTAAAAATTTCAATTTTTTGCATCGTATTAAATGACCACATTAATAATAGAAGACGAAAAACCGGCAGCGAGATTATTGCAGCGCAAACTCGAGAAGTTAGATATTGCAGTAGCCACCATGCTGCACTCTGTAGAAGAATCGATTCATTGGTTTTCTAATAATAAGCATCCGGACCTGATTTTTCTGGACATTCAGTTATCAGATGGTTTGTCGTTTGAAATTTTCGAAAAAATAAACATTCAAAGCGCTATTATTTTTACAACGGCTTATGATGAATATGCCCTGAAAGCATTTAAATTGAATAGTATAGATTATCTTCTAAAACCTATAGACGAAGATGATTTAGAAGTTGCCGTCACTAAATTCAGAACCCGAATTCCTAAGGCAGATTCAGGAAATCAAAATCTTCAGCTTGATTTTGAACAAATACGTCAAATGTTATCCAATCCTTTTGAGAAGAGTTACAAGAAACGATTCACCGTTAAAATCGGGCAGCATCTAAAAGTGATTACCACAGATGAAATCGAATGTTTTTTTAGTGAAAACAAAGGAACTTATATTCATACTTTCGATAACAGAAATTATCTGATCGATACTACATTAGAAGTTCTGGAGCAGGAATTAGATATGAAAGATTTCTTTCGTGTAAGCCGTAAATTCATTGTTCCGCTTACGGCAATAAAAGAAATTCAGGTGTATACAAACTCCCGTCTCAAAGTTATTTTACCCACTTATAAAGAAGACGAGGTAATTGTAAGCCGTGAAAAAGTACAGGATTTTAAGGCCTGGCTGGAGTAAAAAAGATACAATTAAAATTTCAACGGAATTAATCTCAAACTTTGGGTAGATTGGTCTATGGGTGAACCCGATTAAAATCCGGTTTAAACATATAAAATTAGATATATGCATATTATAGACAAACAAAAAGATCCTTCGAGAGAAGGATCTTTTTGTTTGTCTAATGTTTATCTATTTGCTTAAACGGTGCAATGTAAAAGTCATGGCACTTAAAAGGAAAAAAGCCATAATCTGGTGAATTAATCCTAAAGCCAGTGGTACGCTGTATAAAAGTGTAAAAACCCCTAATGCAAACTGAATAAATACAAAAACAACTAAAGTTTTAATTCCGTTTTTTTGAATTCTGTTAAGTGAGAATTTTGTGCTTCTGTAATATAAAAACAAAATAAAAGCGACAACCACATAAGCAAAAGTTCTGTGTACGAATTGAACACCGCTTTTACCTTCGATTAAGTTCTTTACCAAAGTTGGCTGCTCAATAAAAACAGAATCGTGTATAAATTCCCCATCACTCATTAATGGCCAGTGATTGTGTATTAATCCCGCATTTAAACCCGCTACAAAACCGCCGTAAATAATCTGGATTAGCAAAGCAATCAAGGCGAATCGTGCTATATTGCGAAGCGGAATTACTTTAGTAATAGTTCTTTCCGGATAAATTAAATCCAATGCTACCCATAACGTATAAGCGAAAGTGATAAAGGCGAAAGTAAGGTGTAAAGAAAGTCTGAAATGACTAACATCCGGATTGTCGATTAATCCGCTGCGAACCATAAACCATCCAAGAAAACCCTGAAAACCTCCCATTGCCAAAAGAACGATACATTTTTTGATAGTAGCACGATCCAGTTTCTTTTTGATTAAAAAATAAACGAAAGGAACAAAGAAAACCAAACCAATGATACGGCCAATAAAGCGGTGGAACCATTCCCAGAAGTAAATAAACTTATAATCGGCTAATTGAAAATCGTTGTGAATATTAATTTTTTGATACTCAGGAAATTTCTTGTATTGCTCGAAAGCTTCATTCCATTTGGCATCCGTCAAAGGCGGGAAAGTGTCTGTAACCAAATGCCAGTCGGTCATGGATAAACCTGAATTAGTCAATCGCGTGATTCCTCCCACAACAACCATTAAAAACAATAAAACACAACCTGATAGTAACCAAATGATTACTGATTTATTCTCTTTTTTCATTTTATTAACTTCTTATTCTTAAACTTTTTTTAATCCAAGTTTTTCTGCTCTCTTAATAATAAAATCATAAGCAGCCTGATATTCATTCGGAATATCTCCTTCTAAAATAGCTTCTTTCACCGCTTCTTTCAACACTCCAATTTCGCGCGAAGGTTTCAAATCGAAAATTGCCATAATTTCTTCACCGGAAATTGGTGGTTGAAAATTACGAACATGATCTCGTTCCTCAACTTCAATAATTTTCTTGCGAACGATTTCAAAATTCTTATGATATTTTTTAAACTTCGACGGATTTTTGGTTGTAATGTCGGCTTCGCACAATGTCATTAAATCCTCTACATCTTCACCGGCATCAAAAACCAAACGACGCACTGCGCTATCCGTTACAATATCCTGCGCCAATACAATCGGACGCGAACTCATAATAACCATTTTTTGCACAAATTTCATTTTATGGTTTAATGGCATATGCAGGCGCTCAAAGATTTTTTTAGCCATTTTACCTCCTAAAAATTCATGTCCGTGAAACGTCCATCCTTGTTTCTTGTTGAAACGTTTTGTTGGCGCTTTACCAATATCGTGCAACAAAGCCGACCAACGTAACCAGACATCATCTGTATTAGGGCAAATATTATCAACGACTTCCAGTGAATGATAAAAGTTGTTTTTATGCGTATGACCTTCAATTTCTTCTACCTGATTCAAAGCTGTTAACTCAGGTAAAATAATATCTAAAAGCCCGGTTTGATATAAAAGTAAAAATCCAGTTGAAGGTTTATCAGTTGATAAAATTTTGTTTAATTCATCAACAATTCGTTCCCCCGAAATGATTTTGATTCTGTCAGCATTTTTGGTAATTGCATCAAGAGAGTTTTTCTCGATTTCGAAACCCAGCTGATTGGCAAAACGAATTGCGCGAAGCATTCGCAATGGATCATCAGAATAAGTGATGCTGGGATCTAAAGGTGTTTTGATGGTTTTATTTTCTAAATCAGCCAAACCATTGAACGGATCAGAAAGATCGCCAAATGTTTTTTCGTTTAGCGATAAAGCCAATGCGTTTATGGTAAAATCACGGCGATTTTGGTCGTCTTCCAGCGTTCCGTTTTCGACAATAGGATTTCTGCTGTCAAAATTATAAGATTCTTTTCGGGCACCAACAAACTCGATGTCAGTATCTTCAAAACGCAACATCGCTGTTCCGTAAGTTTTGAAAACCTGTACTTTTGGTTTTTTAGGAAGTAATTCAGAAACTTTCAAAGCCAATTCGATGCCACTGCCAACAGCAACCACATCGATGTCTTTTTTAGTACCCCGGTTTAAAAGCAAATCCCGAACAAATCCGCCAATAACATAACTGTCGACATTCAGTTCCTGAGATGCTTTCGAAATGATTTCGAAGATTTTATTTTGTAATGCTGTTTTATAGTTTGTTTGTATAGCCACGAATTCACTAATTTTTTATAAAATAATACGTTTGTGTTCAAGTGAGACAGAATTAAAGTTTGCTAAAATTGCCAAATGGGTTTTTGAAACCTTTAAATAATTTAGACATTGCGAAATATGTTTGGGATGTAAAAAATCACTTGATTTTATTTCAAGTATAATTTTATCAAACAAAACAAAATCAGCATAGAATCTATGATTCAATATTGTGTCTTTATAATTTACTAAATATTCTTTTTCTCTTTCAAATGGAATATTTGCTTTTCTAAATTCATATTCTAAAGCATCTTTATAAACGATTTCAGAAAAACCTCCACCTAAATTTCTATGAACATCAAATAAAATTCCCATTATCTGATAACTTTCCAGTTGATATAATATTTTTGTCATACTCTAATTTTTTTTCGCCACGAATTCACGAATTTTTTTAAATTAATGATTAAAAAGTTAATTTGTGAATTCGTGGCTAATATTTAGAATGCAACTTTCAATTTTATATTGAAATGTTATTTGGAATTTTATAGCCGCAAATTTACAACATAGAAAATGCCTATTACAATCTATCGTTTACTTTTTTGAACAAATTCATAGTTTCAGGTATCAAATTTTATTAAAACAAAAGACTTCACGCTGAATTTCACGAATCATAATCAATAAAAAAAGAAATTCGTGAATTCGTGGCGAACAAAAAACATCCGTCTGGTTGATTTATATACCTATCAAACAAATCAATTGTAATAACATATTTTTAAAATTTCAATTTGTATTTTTGAATCCTATAAAAACGCACACATGAAAATTGTTATATCGCCGGCGAAGTCATTAAATTTCGAAAAAGAATTACCAACTGCTCAATATACGGAACCTGCTTTTTTAAAAGAAGCACGTCAGGTTCATAAAGTTTTAAAAGAAAAAAAGCCAGCTGAACTATCTGAATTAATGTCGATCTCAGATAAATTATCCGACTTAAACTGGAAAAGAAACCAGGATTGGAAAACTCCTTTTACGCCTGAAAATGCGCGTCCTGCCATTTATACTTTTGATGGAGACGTTTATACAGGTTTAGATGCCTATACAATTCCGCTCGAAAAATTAGAAGTTTTACAAAATAAACTTAGAATTCTATCCGGTCTTTACGGTGTTTTAAAACCATTAGATCTAATGCAGGCGTACCGATTAGAAATGGGAACAAAATTACCAATTGGCGAATACAAAAATCTGCACGAATTCTGGAAACCAACCGTTACTAAGGCTTTAAATAAAGAATTAGAAAAAGGAGAATTGTTCGTGAATTTAGCCAGTAATGAATATTTTTCGGCAGTTGATATTAAGGCACTAAAAGTTCCTGTAATCACTCCGGACTTCAAAGATTATAAAGACGGAAAACTTAAAATAATAAGTTTCTTTGCCAAAAAGGCGAGAGGGATGATGGTGCGTTATATCATCGATACCAATGCTGAAACCATTGACGACTTAAAAGGTTTTAATTACGAAGGATATCAGTTTGATGCGAATCTTTCTGAAGGAAATCATTTGGTTTTTACGAGATAGTTTTTTTTTTGAGGTTCTAAGGTTCTAAGATGCTGAGGAACTAAGTTTTTACTAGAGAGTCGAAGACTGGGGCTATATTGTAGGCAGGGATTTTAATCCCTTCAGATTATGCCATTATTATTAAATAAAAAAGCCGGACTAAATAAATAGTCCGGCTTTTCCGTATTATAAACAATTATTATTAATGCATTGCATCAGCAGGATTAATCTTGTTTTTTCCTTTTTTAATGAAAAATATAATCGGAATACAGCATAGGAACATGATTCCTAAGTACATGAAAATATCAATGTATGACATTACTGTACTTTGTTTTAAAACAGCATAATCGATAGCTTGATAAGCTTTTTTAAGTGCTACGTCTGCACTATAGCCTTTAGCTTCAAAAGCTCTTTGCATTCCTGCAATGCGTTCCTGAACCTGATGGCTTGTAGGATCTAAATTGTTGATCAGATTTACTCTGTGTTCCTGACTAAAACGGGTTATAAATGTCGTAATAATCGCGATACCAAATGATCCTCCTAATTGACGCATCATTCCGGTAAAAGCAGCTCCTTCACCAATATGTTTTCCTTTTAAGGTAGAAAGCGAAAGCGTTGTGATAGGTACAAAAAGCAGTCCTAATCCAATTCCTCTTAAAATCAAAGGCCAGTACATATGTTCAACACCAGTATCAGGTGTCATACGCGTCTGCATCATAAAGGTAAAAAAGAAGAATACCAAAAATCCAACCCCAACCATATAACCTTGCGGAACTCCTTTTTGAATCATATTACCCACAAATGGCATCATGATCGCTGTTGTAATCGAACCCGGAATCAATAATAATCCGGCATCAGTTGCTGTCCATCCTAAAACAGACTGCGTGTAAATTGGAATAATTAAAGTTGATCCGTATAAACCGAAACCAAGAATAAAACACATTACGGTTCCAATTCTTAAATTCCCGTCTTTTAAAACACTTAAGTTTACAATTGGGTATTTATAGGTGAGCTCTCTCCAGATAAATAATACCAATCCAAGAACCGTTACCACACTTAAGGTTACGATCGTTGAGTCGTTGAACCAGTCGTCTTGCTGGCCATGCTCTAAAACGAATTGTAGTGATCCAATAAAAGCAGCCAATAATATGATTCCCCACCAGTCGACCTGATTGGCTTTTAGTTTTTCTCCGTATTTCGGGCTTCTTACGAAAGTAATTGCCAAAATAGTTGCAATAATTCCTAACGGAATATTGATATAGAATATATAAGGCCACGAATAATTATCTACTAAATATCCTCCTAAAGGCGGACCTAAAGTTGGTCCCACAATTACACCCATTCCGTAAATAGCCTGTGCCATACCACGTTTTGCAACCGGGTAACTTTCGGTAATAATGGTTTGAGCTGTTACCAGCAAGGCACCACCACCCATACCTTGTACAAACCTGAAAGCAACCAATTCCCAGATATTAGTGGCATTTCCGCATAAAAAGGAACAGACTGTAAACAGTATGATAGAAGCCACAAAATAATTACGTCTTCCAAATTGTTGCGAAAGCCAACTCGTCATCGGAATTACAATAACATTCGCAATTGCGTATGCTGTAATTACCCAAGCCACATCAGTCAAAGTAGCACCAAGGCTACCTCGCATGTCTGTTAGTGCTACGTTTACGATCGTGGTATCTACAATTTCCAACAGTGCACAAAGTACTGCAGTAATCGTAATAATCACACGTCTGTAACCGTATTCTACTAAATCGTCATCTCCTTGTACTGCTGTCATTATATTATTTTAAATGTACGTCTACGTCAACATTCATACCTGGTCTCAGTAATTTTACTTTTTCAGGATCGTTCGATTCATCCAGACTAATTTTTACCGGTAATCTTTGGATTGTTTTTACGAAGTTACCTGTTGCGTTATCAGGAGGTAATAATGAAAAACGAGATCCTGTCGCAGGAGAGAAAGAAGTTACGGTTCCTTTGAATTCATAGTTAGGATAAGCATCTACTTTTAAACTTACTTTCTGACCCACAATCATTTTGTTCAATTGAGTTTCTTTAAAGTTTGCTACAACCCACGCTTCATTATTATTGATGATGTAAAACAAAGATTGTCCCGGTTGAACCAATTGTCCCGGCTGAATGTCTACTTTAGAAACCTGACCGTCAATTGCTGCAGTTACAACAGTATATGTTAAGTTTAAATGAGCAACATCCAACATTGTTTTAGCTCTTTTGATATTTGCAGCAGCAACTTCAGTTTGTTTGTCAGAAACTTTAGATTTTGATTGAATTACTGATTTTTGGTAAGAACTTGCTCTTTGTTGTTGCTCTAAAACGCGAACTTGATTTTCAGCCTCTTCTTTTGAAGATAATGCCTGCTCATATTGCTGTTTGGTGATCGTATGTGTTTTGTACAAATTATTGTAACGGTTATAATCGTTTGTAATTTGTCTTAATCTAATTTTGGCACTTTCGATAGATCCGGTTGCAGATCTCATGTTAGCATCAGAAACTGAGATGTTTGCATTTGCGCTTCCAATGTCAGCTTTTGCAGCTTCGTATTGTCCTTCAGCACCTAATAAAGCAGCATTAGCTTCATCAATTTTTAATTGGTAATCTCTTTTATCGATTGTAAATAAAGTATCTCCTTTTTTTACAAAGTCATTATCTTTTACATACACTTTGCTAATATATCCTGATACTCTGGGAATAATTGGATTCATTTTTTTCTCGATCTGAGCATCATCTGTTTCTTCGTGAGCCTGGGAGTGCAAGTATTTTGTTATTCCGTATGTTCCGCCCACTAAAACCAACACGGTTAGTATAATGATGAATTTAGTATTTGTTTTTTTCTTTTCCATGAGAGCTATCGATTATATTTTAGAAAGATTGAATGATTGTGATAATTGTCCTGATACTGAAAGTAATTCGTAATATTTTTGAATAATTGTAGCTTTAGATACAGCAGTATTTATTTTAGCGCTTAATTGCTCAACATCGGCTTCGACCAAATCATTGGTATCAGCTAAACCATTATCGAATTTATCCTTTACAAGTCTGTAATTTTCAGATGCCTGTTGAAGCGCTTCGTCATAAACCACACTTTGATTTATAGCTAGGTCATAATCTTCTATAGATTTTTGAACCTCAACTTTAATACGGTCTGTCATTATGGCTTCTGTATTTTTAACTTCCAAAGATCTGCTTTCAGCTTCTCTTACGTGAGCACTGTTTTTGTAAATTCCGGAGATATCGTAAGTTAAACCCAGACCAAAGTTCATCGCATATTTTACAGTGATAATATCTTTAAGATCCAGAGCAGTATAACCGCCAAGTAATGCTAAAGTAGGATAGTAGGCTGCTCTTGCCACTTTAATATTTGCTTCAGAAGCTTTTTGTTGAAAACGAATCGCTTCCAGGTCTTTTCTGTTTTCTAGTGCTAAAGCATCAGATGTTGGAGCATTACTGGTTTTTAAACTAAAGAAATCAGCTTCGTTAACCTGAAGTTTTGTACTCGGGTCCATCTTCAGTAGAGTAGTCAGATAAAAATTGATGTTATTAAGATTGTTAGTCGCTTCATCAATTGATAATTGCGTTTTTGAAACCAATAATTGTGACTTTAATAAATCATTTCTCGGGATGATTCCGTTTTTCTCTAATTCTGTAAAATCAGTAACACGCTGTTTAGCGCTTTTTTGATTTTCATTTAAAACATCCAAAGTTTTTTGAGCTTTATACAGTGCTGTATAATAAGTGATTACCCTTAAAGCAACATCTTCTTTTGTTTTAGCAGCATTTGCATTTTCAGCTTCATATAAATTATCAGATGCGTTAATGCTATTTTGAATTTTAAATCCTGCAAAAAGAGGCAGACTTAAATTGGCCATTCCAAGCATTGCTCTGTCAGGAGATGCTAAAGATGCATTTTCGCCCTGATTTGGCATGTCAATCGATGCTTTGGTAAGGCGCTGGTATTGACCGGAAACTTTAATATCCGGATACTGATTGTTTTTTACCGATTGTAATTCGTACTTTTTTGTGTTTACCTTAGTACTGGCAAGAGTAACGTCGTTACTTTTTTCCCAAGCCAACTTAACGGCTTCGTCTAAGGTTAAACTTGTTTTTTCTTGTGCTTCTATTGATGAAATTCCGATAAAGAAAATACCAAAGAGCATTAATTGATTAATTTTCATAAACAAGTAGAGCTTTTATAGTTTGTTGAATGTGCTTTGTAAGACTGTTTTTAATGTAATCATTATACATTGCTTCTGTTTTTAGATTCAGTAATTCTTCGAAGAAAGGTTTGTTCATATGAAAGTGAAAAAAAGTTCCAATAATAGTTGGAGTGATAAGCGGAATGATAACATCTTTCCTAAAAACTCCTTTAGCCTGACCTTGCGCAATAATGCTTTCAACAGATTTTAGATTTCCTTTTTTCAGTTCTGTAAAGGCAATGAAGCTTTTTTCTCTTTTTTTTGCATTGATCTCAAAGTGTAAGACTCTGAAAATCCCTTTGTTACAACTAATTCTGTTGATGTAAATTTCGATTAATTTATTGACTTTATCTAAAGGTTCCAGATTTTCCAGCAATAAATTTTCGAGTTGTAGTTTTAAATCAGAAGTTTTGTAAATGATTAGCGCTTCAAGTAGTCTTTCTTTTGAACCAAAATAATACGAAACCATGGCAATATTAATTTTGGCATGTTTTGAAATGTCTCGTATTGAAGTACCTTCGAATCCTTTTTCGGAGAAAAGCTTTTCAGCTACCTCAAGAATTTGAATTTTTTTATCGTTTAATTCGATGTTGGACATGATATTGTTTCTAATCGGGTACAAAATTAAACAAGCGTTTAAATTAAACAGTCGTTTAATTTTATTTTAACATAATTTTAACAGAAAACCTTGTAGTGGATTTACTGTGTTTTTTGGTTAAAATGTTAGAAGGGAATCACTTATTTTCCTAGTGAAAGCATCTGAGGATTTTGCCTTGTGTCAAAGATATTAGAGATAAATACTATCTGTTTGACTTCATCAATCCAATAAATGATTTTGTAATTTTTAAAAACTAAATATCTGAAATCTTCGGTTCTTTGAGATAAAAATTCTTCTTTTTGTCCGCCATAAGCGTTGATTTCTAAAGATAACGAGAGGTCAATTATGCCGTTTATTAAAGTTTGAGCGACTCTTATTCCGGCTTTAAATTTGTAATACTCAAAAATGTCTTCAAGTTTATTTTCTGCAAATTGAGTCCAATAGACAGTTAACCCCATTTTTGAATTTTAGATTTTAAATCTTTTGCAGATATAATTCTTGCATTTTTGGCATCATCTAAAGACTGATCAATTTCTTTATTAAATTGTTCAATATTCATCGATTTCATTTCCTGATCTAAAAGTTCAACTTTCTGTTTATGAAGTAAGTTTTCGAGATGAATAACTATTTCTTCACTTTGAAGTCTTAGAAATTCCTGGACGAAAGATATTTTACGGGCTTCTAAATCCATAATAATTGATTTTATTCAAATGTACAAAATAATTCTAAATGTTATTTATTCCTGATCTTTCCATCCTTATTTTTAACTTTTAGTTAATCGTTGTTAAAATGATTTTGAGATCAAAATGTTATAAACTTCTTTTGAAAAAATAAATTCGTCCATCATAGTAATAAGCCAATTCGTGGTAATTGACTATTTCAAAAAAATAACTTCTATGAGCTTTTAGGGATGTTACATATTTTCTTCCATCTTTATAGCCGTAAAACCAAGATGTACATCTAATATCATCGCTACTTTTTACTAATGAATACTTTGGTTTATCTATTTTTATATTTTGATTCAGAAACTGTAATGATAATAGCGAATCACTAATTAATAATTGATGACCAATTTGAGATTGAATTAGTTGTTCATCTGCCATTGTGCCTCCAATTTTGGCAATCGAATCTAATTTCCAAATTCCAAATATTTCTTTTATATTTTTAGGCTGGATAGTATCGTTGGCATTTTTCATATCAAGCAATATATCTTTATAATGGAAGTTGGGTTCCTGAATTGATGTAGCTTTATCTATCAATTTTGAAGTGTTTTTATTATCCCTGCAGGATACTATAATTAAAATCATAATTATAGATAAAGCTATATTTTTCATTTTCTTTTTTTAAATAGATTATCGAATCTCTCCAACAAATTCATTAATCTTTGCGCTGCCATTCTCGCTCAAATGTTTGATAAAAGCACTGCCGATAATCGCTCCTTTTGCAAATTTAGTTGCCTGATTAAAAGTTTCTTTATTCGAAATTCCGAAACCAATAATTTGTGGATTCTTAAGGTTCATATTCGAAATTCTTTCGAAATAACTTTCCTGAGTATTTCCAAAACCGGATTGAGATCCTGTAACACTGGCAGAACTTACCATATAAATAAATCCGTTCGAAACGCTGTCGATAAAACGAATACGTTCGTCAGAAGTTTGTGGTGTAATCAGAAATACATTGATTAAGCCGTATTTTTCGAAAATTGCTTTGTATTCGTCAGCATAAACATCAACCGGTAAATCCGGAATAATTAGACCATCGATACCAATTTCGGCACATGTTGCACAAAAAGCTTCGACTCCATATTGTAACATCGGGTTGAAATATCCCATAATAATCAATGGGATTTTTACGCTTTCGCGGATGTTTTTTAACTGATCAAAAAGAATTTGAGTTGTCATTCCGTTTTTAAGTGCCTGAGTCGAACTCGCCTGAATCGTTGGTCCATCAGCCAAAGGATCACTGAAGGGTAAACCAATCTCGATTAAGTCAACACCATTTTTTTCTAAATCCTGAATAATTTGAACGGTATCATTTAAGTTAGGATATCCCGCTGAAAAATAAATAGAAAGTATCTTTTTATCTTCTTGTAATTTTTGAGTTATTCTGTTCATTTCGTTTATGTTTTTTTCTCCTTACAGGTTTCCAAAACCTGTAAGGTATTATTAAGTTATTTTTTCGCCACTCCCAATAGTTAAAGGGATAAAAAACTTTTACTGATTACTGCTTAAAATTTATTTCACGCAGATTTAAAATTGATTTAAGCTGATTCGGGCAGATTTGCTTTTAATTTAAATCTGCTTTAATCTGCCAAATCTGCGTGAAAAAAAATCCTTTTAATCTGTGCAATCTGTGGCATTATATTTTTTTTAATTTTTTACAATTTTACTTGTCCAATTATCGCCTCGATTTTCTATAATTAATAATCCGGAATCTGAATCATTCATTTGAGCAACAAGTTCCCCTTTATTATTCCAAAAAGCACTTTTTCCTCCAGAAGGATAACCCCAGGAGTCTCCACTAAAATTAGACATCAATACATTCATTTCATGTTTTTCAGCATAATATTGTAAATCTCTATAGGCATTCGGAATTCCGTTTGGTGTAAAGAAAATACTGGCGATATAAATATCAGTTGCTCTCTTAAATGCATTTTCAGGATGCAAAGGATTGTCAATATCAGCACAAATGGCAAATGAAATCTTTTGATCCTCAATCGTAATCATCGGATTATAATCGAAAGAAGATTGAAAAAATTCGTCTTCGCCTTCATGTAAAAACTGCTTTGTATAAACCACAGCCGAATTATCAGGAGAAATAATAAATTCTCCAATAAATAATTCCGACTCAATTTGAATTGGCGCACCGGCAACAATGACGATATTATTTTCGACAGCCAATTTTCGTAAAGAATCTAATCTCGAATCCTCTTTTGTAAAAGCTAATTCGTGAGCATTTTCTCTTTCGTAACCCGTAATAGACAGTTCAGGGAATACGATTAATTGTGCTCCGTTTTGCACCGCTAAATCTATAAGACGATAATGATCAGATAGATTAGCTTCAATATTTCCTCGGGTTGGCTTTGTTTGTGCAGCAGCTAGAATCATATCGGCTTACTTATTTTCGGTATAAATCCATGCAACAGTTCCGGAGCTCAAAGTCACTTGAATTCTTTTATAGGCATTAGACTCAAATAAATCTATTTTAGCCAAATCTTCCGTCGAAATAGTAAAAAGAACACCTTTTATTGTATCCGCAGGATTTTCGCTTGCGACTGCTACGTGATAATCTTCAATTCCAAATTCTTCTTCGATTTGCAGATCCTTTAGCTTGTGGCCAGAGAGCTTGTCAGGTGTCCCGTTTAAGATTCTGTTGAAAACCTGCATCTGAATTTCTTTCGATCGTAATGTTCCGTAAGAAAAGAACTGTTCCATAATAATTATTATTTACTCGTTATTTGTTTGCGTTAGGGTTGGGAGCGTTATCTCCCGATTTAGAAAAACAAGGCTTTTTTATCCGTAGTTTTTGTTAATCGGGAATAAAGCAGACAGCCCGATCCGCCGTGGCGGAGAACGCCTAAATTACGATTTTTATTACAATTTAAAATAATCAATATAATTGTCTAAATCTTTATCACCACGCCCAGAAAGACTGATTACAACAATGTCCGTAGGTTTAAATTTCTTTTGATCTAACACCGCAAAAGCATGTGCACTCTCAATCGCTGGAATTATTCCTTCTAATTTTGTCAATTGTAAACCGGCATTCATAGCATCGTCATCTGTAACCGAGAAAAATTCGCCACGGCCCGTTTGCGCCAAATGTGCGTGCATTGGGCCAACTCCAGGATAATCCAGACCTGCAGAAATAGAGTAAGGCTCCGTAATTTGTCCGTCAGAAGTTTGCATCAAAAGAGTTTTGCAACCGTGAATAACACCTACTTTTCCTAATTTGCTTGTTGCAGCACTGTGACCGCTATCAACACCTTTTCCGGCTGCTTCGACAGCAATAATGCCAACTTGCGGTTCGTGCAGGAAGTGATAATAGGTTCCGGCAGCGTTACTTCCGCCGCCAATACAAGCCACTACATAATCAGGGTTTTCGCGGCCTTCTTTTTCTTTTAACTGCCATTTTATTTCTTCGGAAATGACACTCTGAAAACGTGTTACCATATCCGGATAAGGATGCGGCCCAATGGCAGATCCAATGATATAATGTGTGTCAACGGGATTATTGATCCAGTCACGAATTGCTTCATTTGTAGCGTCTTTTAAGGTTCTTGAACCTGAAAGCGCCGGACGAACCTCAGCGCCTAACATTTTCATACGCGCTACGTTTGGTGCCTGACGCGCAATGTCGATTTCGCCCATATAAACGATACATTCCATACCCATAAGTGCACAAACCGTGGCAGTTGCTACACCGTGTTGACCAGCGCCGGTTTCGGCGATAATTCTTTTTTTACCCAAACGTTTTGCAACCAGTATCTGCCCAATTGTATTGTTGACTTTATGCGCTCCGGTATGGTTTAGGTCCTCTCTTTTGAGATAAATTTTGGTATTGTATTTTTCAGATAAACGCTTCGCAAAATAAAGCGGACTAGGACGCCCAACATAATCTTTCAGCAACTGATCGAACTCTGCTTTAAAATCAGGTTCGCTTGTTATTTTTAAATAGTTTTGGCGTAATTCTTCTACATTTGGATATAACATTTCAGGAATGTAAGCTCCTCCAAATTCTCCGTAATATCCTTTTTCGTTAACGTTAAAATTCATTTTATTCCAATTTTAAAAGTTGGCAACATCAAATTTTCGTTTGAAATTGCTAAATAGATTTTTGTTTTTCAGCCCTGGTTCGATTTCAAATTTACTATTTATATCGACGGCATAAATAGGAAGATTGGTTTTTGAAATTTCTTCGATGGCTTTTAATTCGTTCATTCCGATTCCGCCACTCAAAAAGAATGGTTTGTCAGACTTGTATTTTTTTAATATGCTCCAGTCAAATGTAGTTCCGTTTCCGCCGGGTAATTTTCCTTTTGTATCAAACAGAAAATAATCGCAAACCGGTTCGAATGGTTTTATAATTTCGAAATCGAAATCATTATCGGCTGAAAATACTTTGATGATTTCAGTTTTTTCAGGCAGTTGTTTTTTTAATTCTGATAAAAATTCAACGGATTCATTTCCGTGTAACTGAACGGCTTGTAAATTATATTTTGCTGCTTTATCCAGAATATCTTCCTGAGTTTGATTGACAAAAACGCCCACTTTTTTTATTGTTTCTATCAGCTCCGGAATTTCTCCGTTAAAATATCGCGCGGAGTTGCCCCAGAAAATAAATCCCATATAATCGGGTAGGAGTGCACCTACCTCGAGAATGTTTTCAGGATATTTCATACCGCATATTTTGAGTTTCATTGTATTGTGTGTTTTTTAGCTTGTGTGTTTTTAACCGCAAAGGGCGCTAAGTTTTTTTATTTTTATTACGCTTATAAACGCTAAGTTCGCAAAGCTTTGTGTTTGTTGTTTTTGCCACGACCTGATCGACAGCGAACAGGTGAAGCAATTTCACAAATTTTCACGAATTGAATTTGTGTTAATTAGTGTAATTCGTGTTTATTTAAGCTTTCTAATAAATTCTGTTGCTGCTTCGCCGGCGTTATCGGTTTTCATGAAATTTTCTCCAATTAAGAATCCGCTGTAACCGTAAGGTCTAAGTTCAGAAATCGCTTCAATGGATGAAATTCCGCTTTCGGAAACTTTTACAAAATCATCCGGAATTTGTGATGCTAATTGTTTACTAAAATCCAGGCTTACTTCAAAAGTTTTCAGGTTTCTGTTGTTTACACCAATCATATCCAGACTGGGCATAATTGATTTTTCTAATTCTTCCTGATTGTGAACTTCTAATAGCACTTCTAATCCTAATTTCTTGGCAAATTCAGATAATGATTTGATTTCTTCGCGGGTTAAAACCGCTGCGATCAATAAAATCAAGTCAGCTCCATAAGCTTTGGCTTCTAAAATTTGATATTCGTCTACAATAAATTCTTTTCGCAAAAGCGGAATACTTACACTTGCTCTTGCCAAAAGTAAATCGTCTAGAGAACCTCCAAAATACTTTCCGTCAGTTAAAACAGAGATTCCGCAAGCTCCGGCATTTTCATATCCTTTTACCACTTCTTCAACAGTAAAACTATGATTAATAACCGATTTTGAAGGAGAACGACGTTTGTGTTCTGCAATGATTCCGGTTGAACTTGTTCTTAGTTTTTGACTTAAAGAAATTGTTTCTCTTCCAAAAAACACAGAACTTTCCAATTGCGAAACCGGAATTATCGATTTTTTAAGAACGACTTCTTTTTGTTTATCAAATATTATTTTATCTAAAATATTCATGGCTGCTGTTTTGCCACAAAGTCACAAAGACGCAAAATTAATTAGTGCTAATTCGTGAAATTTGTGTTTGTTTTTTATTTACTTAATTCTTGTAATGTCTGTAATGCTTTTAATCCTTTTCCGGAGAACAGACTTTCTTTTGCTAATTCAAATCCTTCTAATGGTGTACATTTCGTAACCGTTGCAATAGCTAATCCCGCATTGGCACAAACTACGTTGTTTTGGGCTTCAGTTCCTCTTCCTGAAAGAATGTTGATAAACATATCTGCTGATTCTTCAATGGTTTTACCACCTTCAATTTCGCTTTGCTTTAAATGACGAACTCCAAAATCAACAGGATTTAGCATACCTTCCGTGGTGCTGGTTAAAATTTTTGTCGGGCCAGTCAAAGACACTTCGTCATAACCATCCAAAGAATGTAAAATCGTGAAATTGACATCGGTATTTTGATATAAATAGCCATACATTCTGAACATTTCCAGATTGAATACACCTAATAACTGATTTTTAGGAAAAGAGGGATTTACCAATGGTCCTAACGTATTAAAAAATGTTTTTACTGCCAATTCTTTTCGGATTGGGCCAACATTTTTCATAGCAGGATGAAATAAAGGTGCATGTAAAATAGTAATACCGGCTTTGTCTATACATTTTTCGATAAACGAACTGTCATTACTGAATTTAACACCCATTTTTTCCATCACATTACTTGATCCTGAAATAGAAGAAACTCCATAATTTCCGTGTTTGGCTACTTTAATTCCTGTTCCTGCAACTATAAACGAAGCCAGAGTAGAAATATTGAAAGTATCTTTCCCGTCACCACCAGTACCAACCAAATCGATAGTGTTATAGGCTGATAAATCAACGCGAATGCATAAATCTAATAAAGCTTCACGAAAACCTGAAAGTTCATCAATCGTAATGCTTCGCATCATAAATACGGTCAAAAATGCCGAAATTTGACTTGGGTTGTAACTTCCGCTTGAGATATTAATCAATACGTTTTTGGCTTCTTCTTTAGAAAGTACTTCATGATTGATTAGTTTATTTAATATATTTTTCATTTATATAAGTCTTAAAGTCTAAAGTCGAAGGTCTTAAAGCATTCTGACTTTTGATATTCTTTGAGTTTTTTCTATTTATATTTTTTACATCGCTTTTGACTTATGACTTTCGACATTCAGACTTTACGACTAATTTTTCAATGTTCATTTCCCTGATAAATCCACATGGGTTCTGTTTTTCCGGCGCGTTCAAATCCGTTTTTTTTATAAAAATCAACTGATCTTCCGTCTGCAGTTAACATTTGCATGTGAAAGTGACCGTATTTCTCCTGCATTTTATCCATAATCAATTTTCCGATTCCTTTTCCCTGATATTCCGGAAGCACCAATAAATGTGGATAATAAACGGTTAAATAACCGTCAGAAATCGCATTCCCAAGTCCAACTAATTTTTCTTCCTCCCAAGCCGTAATTAAAGTCTCAGAATTAGTAAGGGCATTATATAATTCTTTTGGTTTATTGGCGGAACTCCATTCATTTGCTTTGTATAAAATCAGTATATCTTCAATATTGATTTCTTTAGTTGCTGAAATTGTTATTTCCATAAGTCTTAAAGTCTAAAGTCGAAGGTCTTAAAGTCTTCGAAGTTGATGTTTTTTCCGAGTTGATTATTGTTTTTTTAGTTTTAAATAGTGAAAGATTAAGTTTTAATGTATTTGACTTTATGACTTTCGACTTTAAAACTTTTGGCTAATCTCTAACTATTAATCCAGTTTTCTAAAATCCTTTTTCCGTTTGGGGTCAGAACACTTTCAGGATGAAACTGTACGCCTCTTACATCAAATGTTTTGTGTCTTAACGACATAATTTGCCCGTTTTCATCAATTGAAGTTGCTTCAAGAACGTCCGGTAAATTAGCATCTACAACCCATGAATGGTATCTTCCCACTTCGAATTCGTTTCCTAAACCTTCAAATAAAATTTCGTCTGAAACCACTGTTTTTACATTTGTTGCAACTCCGTGGTATACCTTATCGAGATTAGATAGTGTTCCTCCAAAAACTTCCCCAATAGCCTGTTGTCCTAAACAAACCCCGAGAATACTTTTTGTTGGAGCATATTTCTGAATTACAGCTTTTAATAATCCAGCTTCATCCGGAATTCCCGGTCCTGGAGAAAGTAATATTTTATCGAAAGAAGCGATTTCTTCAATGTCAAATTCATCATTTCTGTAAACGGTAACTTCGCAGTTTAAATCCTCCAGATAGTGCACTAAATTATAAGTGAAACTATCGTAATTGTCTATAACTAATATTTTTTTCATGTCTTTTATTTTGTTTCAGGTTTCAGGTTTTCTTTGTTTCACGTTCCAATAACTTGAAACTTTAAACCTGAAACTTGAAACGATTTTTTTTATTTTTCTCTAACGTATTTTTCTGTAATGATACGGTCAATTCCTAATTTTTCTACTTTTTCAACTCCTTTTTGAGTCAACGTGTCGTTTTTAATTTTTACTGTAAATTCAAATTTTCCATTTTCCCATTGCCTGTTATTAAAGAACTCTAAATTCTCTGTATAAATGCTGTCTTTCAAAGTGTATTTTCCGCCTCCGCCAAAGAATACTGCATTTGTTGAATCCTTACCATTATTCAAATCATGATTGAAAAAAGCAAAATGAGTATCATTTATAATTTTAATCATTTTTGTTTTTGGATTGAAAGTCGAGAAAGTCGAATCTTTTTCTGTCGTTTCTGCTGATATCAGTCGCCAGGTTCCTGTTAACGGAATTGCGTTTGATTCTTTCTTTGGCTCACACGATACTAAAAGAACGAAAGCGATAAAAAATGGAATAATGTTTTTCATATTTATTGAAAGATTAAATGATTTAAAAATTGAAAGATTTTTGCTGGTTTTTAAATCTTTCAATTTTTCAATTTTTAAATTTTTTCTGCCATTTCCAGCGCTGTATTCAAGGCTCTTAATTTATTATACACTTCCTGCATTTCGCTTTCTTCGTCAGAACTTGCTACGATTCCCGCTCCGGCCTGACAATGCAGCTGATGATTTTTGCTCAGGAAAGTTCGTATCATGATAGCGTGGTTAAAGTTGCCTTCAAAATCCATGAAACCAATTGCGCCTCCGTAAAAATTACGATTTGTTTTTTCGTAATCTTCAATCAATTGCATCGCTCTGTGTTTTGGTGCGCCGCTTAAAGTTCCGGCTGGGAAAGTATCTGCAACGACTTGCATAGTTGTCGCTTTTTCATGCAAATGTCCCGTTACTTTAGAAACCAGGTGAATTACGTGCGAGAAAAACTGAACTTCTCTGTATTTCTCTACGTTTACATCATGTCCGTTTCTGCTTAAATCGTTTCGGGCTAAATCGACTAACATGACGTGTTCGCTATTTTCTTTTTTATCTTCAGAAAGTTGTTTGGCTAAAACGGCATCACGTTCATCATTTCCGGTTCTTTTAAAAGTTCCTGCAATGGGGTGAATCTCCGCTTTTCTGTTTTTTACGATAATTTGTGCTTCAGGCGAAGAACCAAATATTTTAAAATCTCCATAGTCAAAAAAGAATAAATAAGGAGAAGGATTGATACTTCTTAAAGCTCTGTAAACATTAAATTCGTCACCTTTGAAACCTTGTGTAAAACGTCGTGACAGAACTAATTGAAAAACGTCTCCACGGAAACAGTGCTTTTTGGCTAAAGCAACATTGTGTTTGAATTCCTCATCAGTCAGGTTAGAAAAACCTTCACCTTCTTTGGTGAATTTATAGGATGCAATATTTCTGGATTGTAATAACTGCTCGATTTCAGCGATATTATTTCTTCCGTCTACACTGTGGCAAAAAATGTACGCTTCGTTTTTGAAGTGATTGATTGCGATAATGTTTTGATAAACGGCATAAAAGACATCCGGAATTAAAGTAGCAGTATCTTTTTTAGCAATCGAAACTTTCTCGAAATAACGAACGGCATCATAAGAAATGTAACCAAATAAACCATTGTTGATGAATTTGAAATCGTTTTTCTCTGATTGAAACTGACTCGAAAATTCCTGAATGACCTGAGGGATATTGGTAGAAGCATCGATTGTAATTTGCTCTGTTGTTCCGTCAGGAAAAGTTTTTGAGATGATTTCATTTTCAATTTTAATAGTTGCAATCGGGTTGCAGCAGATATAAGAAAAACTATTATCGTTTCCGTGATAATCACTACTTTCAAGTAATAAGCTATTCGGGAATTTATCTCTTATTTTAAAATAGATGCTAACCGGCGTAATCGTATCTGCCAGAATTTGTTTGTAATGTGTGTTGAGTATAAAAGGTTTCAAAGTATGTTGTTTTTTAGTTTTTAATGTGTTCTTTACTTAAATTTTGACCAAAAAAAAAGGCTTGTCGTGATGACAAGCCTTTTATATTTATAGTTGATAATACCATAGGAAGCTTTGTTCACGACGTTTGACGTAAATTCTTCCACCACCAAGTATTGTTCATTATTGTTTTCATATCTTATTTTGATGTGACAAAGATATAAATGTAATTTGGATTAGAATACATAAAATTTCAAAAAAAACTTTTCTAAATTTTAAATTTTGTTAAATTTCAATGATTCTAAAGGTGGTAATTGACTAATTTCCAATAGCGATTGTATTGTTTTGGTTGATTCTAAAATCAGGATTTCCTTTGATATTCGAGGTGGTAAACAACTCGCTGTTTTTAATTTTTGTAAAGTTTATTTGAAAATCAGGGTCATTATAAAATTGCTGAATGGCCTGATTTGCACCGCCAGCTTCACTTGTAATTCCACCGTTACAGTTGTTGATAATTAGATTTTTAAAGGCGATTTTAGCTAAGTTGACATCTCCGTTTCCAATATTTCCTTCAAGTAAAATAAAAGGACTAAAGCCTGAAATAACACTGTTGGTCAGATTAAAAAAAGTGTTTTCTCTCACGTAAACCGATTCTCTTACCAGTCCCTGATTGTTTTCTTCTAAATTCACTAAAGTAATGTTGTTGGCATTTATTTTAGTCAGTTTTTTGCTCATATCCGTGTTTCCTATTTTGTCGTATGAATCTACTTCAAAACATCTTGAACCTGAAATATCGGATGAGAAAGGGTGGCGAATGGCAATACTATTGCTGATATTTATTTGAGCCCCTTGTGTAAAATCAAAATCATCGTCTGTAGTTCTGTACGAAACGAGATTGGTCATATTCAAATCTCCGCCATAACATTCGAAAGAATCGTCGTTAGAATAACTAACCTGAATATTGCTCAAGACTGTTTTTTTTCCAACACCGGCTAACGAAAGTCCGTTAAGTTCTTTTGCAGCACTTAGTTTTCGTCCGGAATATTCGATGCGAACATATTTTAAAATCCCTGAATTATCTTCGGCGTCCTGACCTCCGTAATGATTCAGCATTGGTTCAAGATCAAATGGCAGAATATGCACGCCGCCAATTGTGTTTATCGGAGCTTTCCCCAGAATGATAATGCCGCCCCAATCCCCAGGTTTTCTTTCTGCAATTTCTTTATTTGAGGTAAAAACGATAGGGTCCGTTTCTAAGCCTTCGGCAATAATTTTTGCTCCATTGGTTATAACCAGAGTCCCGCAAGTTTTATCATCTCCACGAATAACAGTTCCCGGTTCGATGGTCAAAACCGCATTTTTGGTTACATAAACAACCCCAACTAACTGATACGTATTCCGTTTCGTTAGCTTGGTATCTTTGTCAATAGTTCCCGCAATAATGTTTGTAGCTTCGTTATATTCTGTATTGGCTGGTTTAAAATTCGTCCAGTTGCTCATCCAGTTCGTGTTGCCAATAATTCCTTTAGGTTGCTGTGCTTGTATACATAAAGTACTTAGAAGAGTAATAATTGCAATACGTATTTTTGTTTTCATAACTATGATGTTGATTTCCAGTTTTGTTTTTAATGAGTCCAAAATTAGAAGCCGAATGTTAATCAAAGTCTTATATGTTATTACGAAAGCGTTACGTTACTATTAAGAATGTTATGTTTTTGAAAAGAAATAATATTTCATGACTTTACAGAATATCGATTTTAAAATTATTTGTAATTAAATTTTCATTTAAAGATAATTTGTAACTTTGATAAAAATAAAATGAGATGGATTTAGATACCCGAAAAGTGATTTTTATTAAAGACTTTCTGAAGCTCGAAAGCGAGAAGGCTATTTCTCAGTTTGAAAAATTATTGAAGAAAGAAACTGAAATAGATTCTGAATTAACGCCAATGTCAATTTCTGATTTTAACAAAAGAATTTCTGATTCTTTGGAAGATTCCAAAAATGGACGCGTAACAGGATCTTATCAATTAATTTCTGAAATAGAGAAATGGAGTTGAAACTTGATTGGACTGATTTTGCTAAAAAAGAGTTGAAAATTATTTTTGATTATTATAAGAAAGAAGCAAATGTAGATGTTGCAAGAAAACTTGTTCTGAGGATTACAAAAGAGACACTAAAATTAAAAACACAGCCTTTAATTGGACAAAAAGAAGATCTTCTAATTAATAGTCCAAAAGAAATTCGTTATTTAGTTTTTAAAAATTATAAAATTATTTATTGGATAAATTTAGAGAAAAATTCAGTGGAAATTCTGGATTTATTCGATACGCGTCAGGATCCAATAAATATAAAAAGAACGAAGTAAAAATATTAAAGCATAAAAAGAAACCCCAATAGTTTTGAACTATTGGGGTTTTTCTTATATAATTTAGAATTTGTATGTGAAATTTAAAATATTAGAATTTTAAAGCTACAGTCAATTCGAAATCGTCATTGATAGTTTTGTCTCCTAAGTTTTCGAAGAAGTTACCAGAGTTGTATTTGATATCGTATTTAGTTCTGTCTACTTTGAAAGCTGTTGTAGCAGTATTTCCAGCTACAGTAATATCAAAAGTTACAGGTTTAGTAATTCCTTTGATAGTTAAATCAGCAGTTACAGTATAAACGTCAGTAGATTTAGCACCGATAGTTTTGAAAACTAATTTTGCAGTTGGGAATTTATCAGTTCCAAAGAAATCGTCAGCTTTTAAGTGACCGTTTAATTTTCCTTGGTATTCTCCAGTTAAATCAGTTGCAGTCAAAGAAGTCATATCAACAGTAAAAGAACCACCAGTTAATTTTTTTCCTTTAAAAACTACAGCTCCGTCTTTAAAGTTTACAGTTCCAGAGTGTTCTCCAGTTACTTTTTTTCCTACCCATTTGATAGTACTTGCTTTTACGTCGATTTTTTTAGTTTGAGCATTTACTGAAATACTAGCCGCTGCTACGAATAATGCTATTGCAATTGTTTTTAAATTTTTCATGTTGTTAAAATTGATTTTAGATTAATAAATAATTATATAGTGATAAATAATTCCTCGTTTGATTTTCTGACTTTTTTGTAGTGCTGCGTATCATCTTCACCATGTCTGTAACCAACAGTAGCGATAACAGATGCGTTAAGACCTAACTTGTCAAGACCTAAGATTTCATTGAATGCTGCAGCATTAAATCCTTCCATTGGCGTAGCATCAATTTTTAGTTCAGATGCAGCACTTAATAAAGTCCCTAAAGCGATATAAGTTTGTTTTGAAGTCCAAATGTTTTTAGCCTCTTGTGATAAGTTAGCGATTGTACCTTTCATCATGTCAGCAAATCCAGCCAAAGCATCAGCAGGAACACCTCTGGTTTCGCTAATGTTTTTGATGTAAGCATCTACAGATTCTGCTCCTGCATTTAAGTCATTTGCAAAAATAAATAATTGAGAAGCATCAGTAATTTGAGTTTGCCCATAAGCAGCAGCTTTTAATTGCTCTCTGATTTCAGGGTTTTCTACTACAATAACTTTATAAGGTTGTAGTCCGTAAGAAGAAGCACTTAATCTCACTGCTTCTTTTAAAGTATTTAAATCTGCTGAAGATATTTTTTTGGTTGCATCAAACTTTTTTGTTGCATATCTCCAGTTTAGATTGTCTAATAATGTGCTCATAATATTAATTTTGTTGGGTTCTGTATTTTTCTAGTAATTTATTTAATAATTCTAATTCTTCAGGACTTATATTGGCAGCAAATGTACGCTCGTGTTCATCTACCTTCGGATCTAATTCTTTCAATACATCTAATCCTTTTTGGGTGATTAGAACTTCAATTTTTCGTCGATTGCCGGGGCAAACATTTCTGGTAACAAAATCCTTCAGTAATAATTTATCTACCAATCGGGTGGTGTTACTTGTTTTGGCCAGCATACGTTCCTGGATCACACACATATTTGCAGGATTTCCTTTTTGTCCTCTTAATATACGCAGTACATTATATTGTTCTCCGGATAGATCATACGGTTTTATCAGCTCGTTGAAATGATCCAGAATCACGTTTTGCGTGTACATGATATTCAGAATAACTTTTTTCGAATTATCCATCTTAACTGTACTTTTTATAACCTCTTCAATTGTCATAGTCGTAAGTGTATAATTTGTATATACAAATGTATGTCTTTTAAATAGTTGTATATACAAATGTCGTGTTAATTTTTTGTTAATTCAAATAAGGCAAAGTCAACACCTAGATAAACTCTATATAATTAGTATAAAAATACTGTAAAATTTGATTTAAAACATTGGTTAATTGATATTTAACGATTGTTTAAAGTTGAAGCAATCTTGACCGAACTCATAAAAATCAAACCCGACAGGTTTTTAAAATCTGTTGGGCTGGGTTATTTAAAGGATAATTATAGTCTTATTGAAATTCAGACAGTAAAAATCCCTTCGCTATTTTTTTGAAATTTAAAATTTCTTTATTGACCCAGGCTTCATTATGTCCGAGTTCTTTAGCAAGTAATCGCGCTACTTTTTCTGAAGACTGAATGGCTGCTCTGGCATCTAAAAACAATAAGCGAACACGTCTTGCTAAAATATCGTCTATCGTTCTTGCCATTTCATATCGAATGGCCCAAATTATTTCTGCCATAGTAAACTCGTGATCAGGATGTACTTTTTCTTTAAGTTCAGGATAGTTTTGTTGTAATTCAATTATCTTAGGAATATCTGAACCATAGATATACAAATGATTTTCTCTGTCTAAAGAGGTGGTAAGTTTATTTCCGTGAATGAGAAGATGTTGGGTGACACAGGATTTTTCAGGAAGTTTTCCAGTTTTGATTGCTTTATTGATAATGTCTTCCGCAATTTTTCTGTATGTAGTCCATTTTCCTCCTGTAATGGTGATTAAGCCGGTTTCTGAAACTATAATTTTATGGCTTCTGGAAACTTCTTTGGTGCTTTTTCCTTCTTCTTCAGGAGCAGCCAGCGGACGCAAACCTGCAAAAACAGACAAAACATCAGCTCTGGTTGGTTTTTTTGCCAGGAAACGTTGAGCTGTTTCGAGCACAAATGCAATTTCGCTTTCTAAAGCAATAGGTTCTAAACTTTGTTTTTTGATTAAGGTATCTGTAGTACCCACAACAATTCGATTGTGCCACGGTACAGCAAATAAAACCCTGCCGTCACTTGTTTTGGGAATCATTAAAGCGTGATCGCCGGGTAAAAAAGATTTATCAAATACAAGATGAATTCCCTGACTCGGAACGATATATTTTTTATAAACAGTATCGTTCAGTTTCATTATGGCATTTGTAAAAACACCTGTTGCATTAATTATCGCAGCACCTTTTAAAGTATATTTCTCTCCGGTTTCGTGATCCTGTACCTCAACACCAATGATCTGATTGTTCTCGTCCTTTAATAAGTGAACAACTTTCATATAATTCAAAAGACAAGCGCCTTTTTCGACTGCGGTCTGAGCAATATTAATCGCCAAACGTGAATCATCAAATTGTCCGTCATGGTAAACAACACCACTTTGCAAGCCGTTTTCTTCTACGTTAGGCAGCATTTCGATTGTTTTTTTCTTCGAAACATATTTCGAACTGCCTAAGCTTAACCTTCCTGCAAGTATATCATAAATTTTTAATCCGATAGTGTAAAAAGAACCGCCCCACCAATTGTAATTCGGAATTACAAAGGATTGATTTTTGACTAAGTGACCTGCGTTTTTAGCCATTAATCCTCTTTCTTTCAGAGCTTCCCGAACTAAATGAATATTTCCCTGTTCTAAATAACGTACACCGCCATGAACTAATTTTGTGCTTCTGCTAGAAGTTCCTTTTGCAAAATCGACAGCTTCGAGCAGTATAGTTTTGTATCCCCGACTTGCAGCATCAAGAGCCGTTCCAAGTCCGCTTGCTCCGCCGCCTATTATAATAACATCCCACTTTTCAGTGCTTTTTAGTTTTAATAATTGTTCTGAATGTTTCATGTCTTAATTGTACGGGTGTCTTTTTACAGGCGTTTATTTTTAATAACAAACTTAAGGAAACAAAATGAAATTGAGCGGAATAGGCGCGAAGGTTATTATTGTATATGAAAGGAACAGTACTTTTTGATAGTTGGGCGTGCCAGCATGCTGACAAGAGGGCAACATTACAGTGCGCTTATACGCCCTCTTATCAGCATGCTGTCGGGCTTTCGCTTCCGCACGGCGGATTAGCTCTATCCCTCACGTGAGCAAATAAAATAAGAAACCCGACAGGTTTTAGACATGTCGGGTTGTATTGTAACCTTGAAATTAGGTATTTATATTAATTTTTTTTCGAATGCTTTTCGTGCTGCTCCTCTAAAAAAGACCTCACCGCAGTAGCTGTAATCTAGTTTTTCCAAAATTTTCAGCATCGGAATGTTGTCAAAGTTAGTATCTACTTTTATGCTGTAGATATTGTTTGTGATGCAGATCTGCTCTATGTTTTTAAAAAGCTTTGTAGCAATACCTTTTCCTTTTGCTAATTTTGATGCCGCTACACGATGTACCACGGCATAATCGCCATTTGTAAGCCATTTGCCCTGTATCTCTTCATAAGCAGGTTCTTTTTCGAATATGATGGCGGCGTAACACAAAATCGATTCGTTTTCTGTAAGCACATAGGCGTACCCATTTTGTATGTCATTCTGAATCGTAAGTTCATTAGGATAGCCATCTTGCCATTGTGTGCTTCCGTCTTGTCGTCTTTGCTCGATAGCATCTTGTAAGATGCTCCAAATTTGAGGAACTTCGGAAATATCAGCTTTTCTTAAAATTAAATTTTCTGTTATGTTGCTCATTTTTTTAGTATTAAACTATTAAAGGAAAATTAATGAATTTGTTTTTAAAGAAACTATAAATTAAGATGCAGTAAAACTGTCAGGTTAAATTTCTAATTTACGAAAGTTATTATTCGCTTAAATACTTTTCAATGGATGTATTTATTATTTTTCGTTCGTCAATTGTTGCATCATTATCCATGTCACTGTGGTTGATAGGAGTGAATTGAACTGTCATTCCGTATTTTTTTTGTTCTTGTTCAGTTGGTAATACACCTTCGTCTGCAGAATAGTTTTTAGAGCGTAACGTATATACTTTTGGATGGTTAACTCTTGGAAGAGGCATTCTTCGATTGTCCATCGTTATTATTTTGTAAACCAATTTAGGATATTTGGTAGCAAATAATGCAGTCATATCTCCTCCATTTGAATGACCAATTAATGTTAGATGTTTAAAATCTAATTCAGGTTTTATAATTTTAAACTCATTTAAAACATAAAGAATGTTATCAGTGCCTCTTTCCCAATTTGGTTTTCTTGTAACTTTAAAATCTCCTTCCATTGCCAAAAGATCGTCAGTAGGTAATTCGTGCTGAATACTAATGACAAAATATCCTTTTGAAGCTAAGTTTTCTGTTAAATAAGAATAAATCATATTGTCTCCGCCTTTATTCTCTCCGTATCCATGACTAAAAATTATGATCTGCTGATTATTAATTTTCGAGTCTGTTTTTGGGCAAAAAATGGCAATCGGAATTTTACGATTTCTCGATTTGTCAAATAACTCTAAGGTATCAAGCTTAACGGGATACGTATTATTTGATATTTGAGAGTTTATTTTTTTGCTATTCGAACAACTTATTAATAGCAAACAAATTAAAAGTTGAGATAATATTTTGGTCATTTTGGTTTATTTTGTAGAATTATGAAACCCGACAGGTTTTTAAAACCTGTCGGGTCTGATATGTATAATAACATTAAGAATATTAATGAGGCAGTTTATCTTTAATCAAACCATAAACCCAGGTTCCGAAAATCGCACTTACTAAAGTCACCACAATTACGGTAACTCCAGTTCCAATCTGAGCGAAAAGCGGTCCGGGACAAGCTCCGGTGATTGCCCAGCCGAAACCAAATAATAATCCGCCATAAATTTGTCCTTTATTAAAGGTTTTAGGCTGGATCTCAATTTTTTCTCCCTGAATGGTTTTAATATTGAATTTTTTAATCACTTGAACAGAGATAAGTCCAACAACTACTGCACTTCCAATCACACCATACATGAAGAACGATTGCAGGTGAAACATTTCCTGAATACGAAACCAGCTGATGATTTCTGCTTTTACGAAGACAATTCCAAAAAAGATTCCAACGATAAGATATTTTAAGTTTGAAAATCCGGAATCTTTCAATTGGCTTCCATTGATTCCTTCAGTGTCTGTATTTTTATTTTCTAAAGTATTCATTTTTGACATTTTAAAGTGAAAGAATATATGGTAAAATCAAAAGAGACATTATAAAACCGCCAATCATAAAACAGATTGTAGCTACCAATGAAGGCCACTGCAAATTTGAAATTCCCATAATGGCATGTCCGCTTGTGCATCCTCCGGCATAGCGTGTCCCAAAACCTACTAAAAATCCTCCAACAACAATCATGATAAATCCGCGGAGCGTCAATAAACTTTCCCATGAGAAAAGCTGGGCCGGAACCAAACCTGAATGATCTGTGATGCCGTAACCTGCCAATTGTTGTGAGAGTTCAGGATTTATTTCGACCGGATTTGGATTGGCCAGGAAATACGCTGAGATAACTCCGCCAAGGAAAATTCCGAAAACAAAAAATAAATTCCAGCTTTCTTTTTTCCAGTCGTATTTAAAAAACGAGATATTTGCCGGAATACAAGCCGCACAAATATGACGAAGCGAAGAACTAATCCCGAAAGATTTGTTTCCGATAATCAACAAAATTGGTACAGTCAATCCAATTAACGGACCTGCAACGTACCAAGGCCAAGGTTCTCTCAATATTTCTAATAAATTCATTTTTTTTAGGTTCTAAGGTGCTAAGATACTAAGTTACTAAGGTAAAATTTTTGTAGATTATTTTTTAAGGTTGTGAGTTGCTAAGATAAGGTCAAAAATCTTAGAACCTTAGTATCTTAGCAACTTAGAACCTTTATTTTAAAACCTTGCTTTGGCAAACAAAATCTGATTTCGGGATATTTGTTTTTGCAATCGCTCCAAAACCACCTTCGATTTCGGTGAAGTTTCTAAAACCGCGAGCCTGCAAAATCGAAGCCGCGATCATACTTCTGTATCCACCGGCACAATGCAAATAAAAATGCTCATTTGGGTCAATATCTTTTACCCAGTCATTGATAAAAGCCAAGGGTTTGTTGTACGCATCATCAATATGTTCTGCACTGTATTCGGTTTCTTTACGAATATCGATTACTTTATCTTGCTCAATCTTAAACTGACCGGCAAATTGTTCTGCTGAAATTCGGTTTACGGTATCAACCTCAAATCCCGCTTTTTCCCAGGCTTCAAAGCTACCATCCAGATGCCCGATAATCGAGTCGAAACCTACACGGCTTAAACGAGTTACCGTTTCTTCTTCAAGACCCTTTTCAGTTACTAATATAATAGGTTGTTTTACATCGGCCACTAAAGTACCTACCCACGGCGCAAAATCACCGTTGATTCCTATATTAATAGATTGAGGGATATAACCTTTGTAGAAATCAGCACTTTTTCTGGTGTCTAGAATCAATGCTCCGGTTTCTTCGGCAACAGCCTCGAATTCTTTTACGTCAATTGCTTTCATTCCGTTATGCAAAACCGATTCAAAGCTTTCGTAACCCCCTTTGTTC
Source organism: Flavobacterium aquidurense (assembly GCF_002217195.1). NCBI lineage: Bacteria > Pseudomonadati > Bacteroidota > Flavobacteriia > Flavobacteriales > Flavobacteriaceae > Flavobacterium > Flavobacterium aquidurense. The sequence goes on from NZ_MUGR01000003.1 coordinate 61,740, forward strand.
ATGGCTACATTCATGCTAAAATAGGCAGGAGGAGGTAATAACCCGTCCGTAACTTCGGTAATAAATTCAGCTTCCGTCATATTGGCGCGCAGCGCATAATTGGTAGCTTTTTGATTCCCAATTGTTGAAACCGTTTCTTTACTCATATTTTTCCCGCAGGCGCTTCCGGCTCCATGTGCAGGATAAACAATTACGTCATCGGCAAGGGTCATGATTTTATCTCTTAAAGAATGGTATAAAATCCCCGCCAATTGATCTTGTGTCATTCCGGCCGCTTTTTGAGCTAAATCCGGACGGCCAACATCGCCAATAAATAAAGTATCTCCGGAGAAAATAGCATGATCCTTTCCGTTTTCGTCGATCAATAAATACGTTGTGCTCTCCATGGTATGTCCCGGAGTGTGCAAGGCTTTAATCGTGATTTTTCCAACTCTAAATTCCTGTCCGTCTTTGGCAGAAATACAATCGAATTCGCAAGCCGCATTGGGTCCGTAAACGATTGGTGCCTGAGTTTCTTTACTTAAATCGACATGGCCTGAAACAAAATCAGCGTGAAAATGCGTTTCAAAAATGTATTTCAGCTTAACTTCATCACGTTTTAAACGATCCAGATATGGTTGAATTTCTCTTAACGGATCAATAATCGCAGCTTCGCCATTCGAAGTAATATAATAAGCACCTTGTGCAAGGCATCCGGTGTAAATTTGTTCTATTTTCATGATATATATTCTAAAAATAAGGGAATACAAAGGTAACCTACTTTTTACTTAAAATGGGTGACTTATGTTACACAAATTTGATTTTTATGTAAAAAAGCGTTGGATAGTTTTACCATATAAAGCCCATAGGAAATTCAAAAACACGCATATAAAATGATTTAAGATTGCAACAGAATTGACGGGTTTCATCCTATAAGTGATATAAGAAAATTTAAGGATTCATGTAATATACCTCAAGCTAAAATGAAATTATATAGTTTAAGAAATTTGATGGTGTTGTTCTGTTTTAATAGGCTCAAAACTAAAATGAACTTATATTACTTATATGGTAAAAAAAATAATCTACGTAATTTTACAACTTTACAAAAATCATTGACATGAACACACAAGATTTATTGAATCAGATTGCTTTTATAAAAGAGATTGATAAAGTAAAATACATTCAGCGCAAAACAAAACTGTTTAATAGCGACCGAAATGAAAATGATGCGGAACACAGCTGGCATTTGGCTTTAATGGCAATTGTTCTGGCAGAACATTCAAATGAACCAATTAATGTTCTAAAAGTGGTAAAAATGGTTTTGATACATGATATTGTCGAAATCGATGCGGGAGATGTTTTTATTTATGATACACAAAAAAGTCATGATAATACAGATGAGGAACGATTGGCTGCAAATCGTATTTTTGGATTGCTTCCTGAAAAACAGGCGGCTGAAATGATTGCCATTTGGGAAGAATTTGAAGCAGGTGAAACCAACGAAGCAAAATTTGCAAAATCAATGGACAGATTAGAACCTTTATTACAAAATACCTCTAATAACGGTGGAACCTGGAAAGAGTTTGGAGTAAGCTATAGTAAGGTTTATGAAAAAAAGAGCGTTATAAAAGAAGGTTCAAAAACAATATGGAATTATGCTGAAGGATTAATAAACGAAAGTGTAGAAAAAGGAATTTTGAAAGAAGAGTAAGATGTCATTTTTTTTAACACATAGAAACATAGTTTGATTTGTCTTCAAAAGGTGTTTCACTTGGCATCAATTCACATAGCTATGTGTGAAGAAATGTATTTCTTTTTTGTATTCTTTTTTTATAGGATTAAAAATCTATGTTTCTATGTGTTTAATATTTTTAAGGATTTACAATGTTAGTAATTCTCGTGTTTTTATTATTAAGTGTTTTTAAGAAGGTTCAAAAACAATATGGAATTACGCCGAAGGATTAATAAACTATAGTGTAGTAAAAGGCATTTTGAAGAAAGACTAAATTTTTAAACCTATAGATTTCTAAACAAATGTCAATTTTAACCTATAAGTAATACAGGTATATTTTAGGTTTTGCGAATTTTATATTTATATTAAATCTATAAAATGAATTTTTTTATTGCAGTATGTTTAACCTTTTCTAATTAAGGCTACGCTTATTTTTCTTATATAACTTATATGGTTTAAAAAAGGAAAAACTTTTTTTAAAGGCAGGGAATTCAGGTTTTAATGGGTAAATTTGAGGAGACTTCATAAATAAAATACCACTATGGAAGAAATGCTTTTTTATGACCGAATGCAATTCGCCTTCACCATTACTTTTCACTATCTTTTTCCGCAACTTACAATGGGGCTTTCGCTGATCATTGTTTATTTTAAATGGAAATATCTTAAAACTAAAGACGATCAATACAATCACGCTACGCATTTCTGGATGAAAATCTTCGCTCTTAATTTTGCGATGGGCGTTGTAACCGGAATCCCAATGGAATTTCAGTTTGGAACCAACTGGGCAAAATTCTCTGAATTAACCGGTGGAATTATCGGTCAGACTTTAGCCATGGAAGGAATGTTTTCATTTTTCTTAGAATCTTCTTTTCTCGGAATCTTTTTATTTGGAGAGAAAATAATTGGACATAAATGGCATTTTGTAACCGGATTATTAATTATGATTGGTTCCTGGGCAAGTGGATACCTTATTATAGCGACACATTCGTGGATGCAAAATCCTGTAGGTTATGAAATTCTGGAAAACGGTAGATTTGTTCTGACCAATTTCAAAGCTTTATTCCTGAATCCGTGGTTGTGGCCTTCTTATTTGCACAATCAGGCAGCATCTCTAGTGACAAGTTCGTTTGTTGTGGCCGGAATTGGTGCTTTTTATATCTTAAGTAAAAAGAATGTTGCTTTCGGCAGAATGTTCGTGAAAACCGGTGTCATCTTCGGATTGATTTCGAGTATTATCGTAGCAGTTCCAACAGGAGATTTACTGGCTAAAAACGTAGTAAAATACCAACCGGTAACTTTTGCTGCAATGGAAGGGATTTTTCATACCGAAAAGAAAGGTTCTGAAATTGTTTTAATCGGTCAGCCCGATGTAAAAGACAAAAAACTGGACAATAAAATTGCCGTTCCCAATATCCTGAGTTTCCTGACTTACGGAAGCTGGCATGAGGAAATAAAAGGTCTGGATCAGTTCGAAGAAGACCTTCATCCAACTAATATTTCCGGTTTGTATTATGCTTATCATATTATGGTAGGACTCGGAACCATATTTATAGGTTTAATGACTTTGGCACTCGTACAGCTTTTTAGAAAGAAATTATTCGAAACCAAATGGATTTTATGGTCGCTCATGTTTATGATGCCATTTCCGTACATCGCCAATACCACAGGCTGGTACACGGCCGAATTAGGAAGACAGCCGTGGCTGGTTTATAATTTGTTACGAACTTCTGCAGGAGCTTCGCCAACTGTTTCGTCCGGAAATACCTTGTTTACTTTATTAGGTTTTATAGGATTGTATCTTTTACTTGGAATGTTGTTTTTGCTTTTGATTGGAAAAATCATCAATAAAGGACCTCATAATGTTGAACTGAATTCAGAAAAAATATAATTATGGAATTTTTTTGGTACGTAGTTTTAATGGGAATTCTGGCCGTTTATATTGTCTTAGACGGTTACGATTTTGGTGCAGGAATTATTCACTTATTTTTTGCCAAGACAGAGAAAGATAAAAAAGCAATTACAAGCGCTATTGGTCCGTTTTGGGATGCCAATGAAGTTTGGATCATTGCTGCGGGAGGTGTTTTGTTTTTTGCTTTCCCTACTTTATACGCTTCATCTTTTAGCGGATTTTATTTGCCGTTAATCATGATTTTATGGTTGTTGATTTTCCGTGCAATCGGTTTAGAAATGAGAGGACAAGTGCATCACCCCATGTGGGAAGCCATTTGGGATAAAGCTTTTGGAATCGCGAGTTTACTTTTGGCTTTATTTTTTGGGATTGCTTTGGGGAATATTGTTCGTGGTGTAAATCTGGGAATGGTAACCAACGGCGTTTCGACACAGGAAGCACATTTTTTCTTTTTGCCTTTGTGGAATCCAACTTTTAGTCCGCAAGCAAATGAATTGGGAATTATCGATTGGTTCACGTTATTTTTAGGAATTGTGAGTGTTGTTGCCCTGACCATTCATGGTGCCAACTGGGTTATTTATAAAACGAATTCATCTTTGAATCCGAAACTGAAAAATGTAGTTTTTAAACTTAATATTGTTTTACTGGTTCTGGTTTGTATTTCGTTGCAGATCTGGCATTTTATTGAGCCAAAACCGTTTCATAATTTCGTCGAGAATCCAATTCTTTGGTTTTTCCCGCTAATGACTTTTGTTGGAATTTTAGGTTTGTTTAAAGTTCGTTCCTGGCAAAAAGACGGAATGGGATTTTTGTTTTCGACTTTGTTTCTGGTGGGAGGTTTTGCCTCAACAGCCGTTTCGATTTTCCCGAATGTTTTGCCTTCAACTAATAATGTAAATCCGTCTTTAACCATTTACAATACTGCCGCAGGAGCATACGGATTGAATGCCGGAATGAGCTGGTTTTTTATTGCTTTGTTTCTGGTGATTATTTATTTTATTATTCAGTATAGGGTTTTTAGTGGAAAGATGGATGATGTGGGGTATGGGGAACATTAAGTTTTTTTGCCACAATCCGAGCCTGGCCAACAGGCGAAGCAATTGCCCAAATTTTCACGAATTAATTATATCACTAGCCGTTGGTTTTAACCAGCGGTTTTTTTTGTCCAAATTGTTGAGTATATTTGGCTAAAGCCAAGAAGGTTAGTTTCTTGACTTGCCGTGGGTTAAACCCACGGCAAGTCAAGAATTCAATTAATATTAATCGAAAAGATTAAAAGAATGTTTTTCAAAAAGAAATTATTATCAGAAGATGAATTTGCTAAGAAATTTGCAAAAGAATTACTTAAAAAGGTGAATGGTTTAAAAATCACTTCGATAAATAATCTAGAAATAGTATCGGAGTATAAAGGAGTAAATGACTATAAACATTTTTTAGATAATTGTTACTTAGAATATGTGGGGGAAGCAAAATTAATTAATGAAATAATTGGAAGGTACATAAATGCGGCTTATGAAATTTATTTGCCAAAGGAAAATGTAAATTCTGAAAGATTTTTTCCGATTGTTAAAGATAAAAGATTTATAAAAGGACTACATGACACGATTGTTGATTTTGAAAAAAGCCACATTTTTGAATCTTATAATGACGAGTTATTTGTTTTTTATGCAGAAGACAGAGAAAACACAATTCATTATCTTTCAAAAGATGATTTGAAGGAAATTAATTTTCCGATAGAGAATTTGCATAATAAAGCGATCCAAAATCTCTCAGATCAATTAGAGATGAATCGACATGGGGAAAATGGATATTTTATGATAACTGCTGGAGGAAATTATGAATCAAGTTTAATTTTATTAGACATTTGGTATCATGAAAATTTTGCTGTAAATGGTAATTTTGTGATTGGTATTCCTGCACGGGATATATTGTTTATTACCGGAAGTAAAGATTCAGAGAATTTGCATCGCCTTTACGACTCGGTAAAGAATATCAATGAAACAGGAGATCATATTGTTTCAGATAAGATTTTTGAATTAAGAAATGGAAAGTTTGAAGTCTTATAAATTTAAGCAGAATGAAAAGCGATAATTCAAAAAAGAATATTACAATTGCGGCTCTTAGACGTAAAATCATGAATCCGGAAGAGTGGATATATTCAAAGGCATACTTTGTAGGTGCAAATGTAGACTTTGATCTTGAGGAAAATGAACTATCAGTTTTTGAAGTGAAAAGTGTGAATGCCACAACACTTATAACAACACGTCGCATTATTGAGAAATCTAATGACAACATTGATTCTGTGAAGTTTGAGGATGTTGATAACGTGAGATATGATAATTTTAAAGGAGATCTAAATAAACCTCAGTTATCAATATTTAGAATTATTGATTTTCATGGAAAAGAATTCAGTTTTCAAATGGAAACGGGTAAAGCTTCTATTGGGCTTATAAATGCGATAAACACTTTGTTACGATTAAAATAGATTTAATAATAAATTAGAGCAAATTTTTTGCAATGACTACGATAGCGCGGATGTGCAATTCGTGCACGTTTCAATAATCACATATTATTTTTCTTTTATGGCGGAAATAGTTTGCGGGAACGGATTGCAAATCTGCACTATCTTTGAGTTTTAATCTTTATCAAAATTTAAAACTTTGACAAAGATTATTTAAAGCATGTAAACCGTACCTTACAAAAAAGAACCTGTATTTTACCACATCTATATTTTCTTAAAGAATTTTTAAATATCTTTGAACTATGAGCACAGCAACAAAACCAAAACATATCGGACGCAACATAAGCCGAATCAGAGAGCTTAAAGGAATGAAACAAGAGATTCTTGCAGAAGCAATTGGTGTAAGTCAACAAACTGTTTCCAGCATTGAAGGAAGTGAAGAAGTTGATAATAAAAGACTTGTGGAAATTGCAAAAGCGCTTGAAGTTACGGTAGAAGCGATTGAAAATTTTTCGGAAGAAAGTATTATCACTTATTTTAACACATTTAATGAATCTGTTTCAGGCAGTTTTATAACAAATAATGCTTGTACTTTCAATCCTTTAGATAAAATGGTTGAACTTTACGAACGTTTGGTTCTTGCTGAAAAAGAATTAGTTCAGGCCGAAAAAGGAAAAGTAGAATATCTTGAAAAGCTATTGAACAAATAGGCCGAAGGTCTAAAATCACTAGCGTAGTGCATCGCACTACGAACTAAAATAAAAGCAAATAGACATAAAAGTACAGGTTGCTTCTTAGAAAATACATATAACGCACAATGAAGTTTTTCTTTGCGGTTAAGCTTTCGCCCTTTCAGGGCTAAATAACAATCGTTTTTATTCATAGTGCTTCGCACCATGCTATTGCTAAAGCTCTTTCAGAGCGATGCGTCGACTACTTTTTTTTAAATCTGTGCTTTCTTTCTTCTCTTTCTAAAACCCTTAAATCAGATAAGAATTGATTTACAGGAAAATATTTTGTTGATGCACTTACTACAGAATGTTGTTTTTGACGTTGTAAATACTGGATGATCCAGTTTTGTATAAACTGGACTGTAAATGATTTTGCTCTTTGGGATACTTTCGCTTTTTAATCAAAATATTTAAAAGCTATGGATTACAAAATCAAAAAAGCAAGTATCGAAGAACTTGACCAAGCAGCAGCACTTTTTAATCTTTATCGTGTTTTTTACCGCCAGGAATCTGATGTCGAAAAAGGAAAAGCATTTCTTAAAGAACGATTATTAAACAATGAATCTGATATCTTTTTAGTAATTGTAGACGAAAAAGCGGTGGGCTTTGTGCAGCTCTATAAATTATTTCATTACACAAAATTGCAAAAGCAATGGCTGTTAAGCGATCTTTTTGTGCATCCGGATTATCGAGGCAAAGGACTTTCGGTAGCCTTAATTGACCGAAGTAAACAATGGTGTGAGGAAACAAATGCCTGCGGTTTGATGCTGGAAACAGAAAAAACAAACGATATAGGCAACACTTTATACCCGCGTTGCGGATTTGAATATGACGGATTGCATAATTATTATCATTGGTGGAAATAAAGAACAAAGAACAAAGAATAAAGAATAAAGAATGGGGAAGCAGTAATTGGTTCCCCATTTTTGGTTTTAATCTACAAATTAAAGTTATAAAAAAAATTGCCGAATCTGCTAAATCTGCGAGAAAACAAAACTTAAAACAAAACCTCTTTGGTAATAATATAAAATCCCATCACTAAAACAAACCAGCCAAAAATGGGTTTGAGTTTGGTACCGTCGATTTTTTTCGAAAGCTGGCTTCCAATTATCATTCCGATAAGTGCCATTGCAGAAACACTTAATAAAAAGGGATAATTTATAGGAGTTCCTATATATAAATCGCCTCCAAAACCTATCGATGAATTGATCGTAATTATCAACAATGATGTTCCTACGGCTTGTTTCATGGGTAAATTGGCGAAAAAGAGCAGGGCAGGAATAATTAGAAATCCACCGCCGGCACCCAGAAATCCGGTTATGATCCCAACTATAAAACCTATTATGCCTAGTTGGGTATAATTCGTTTCTGTGACTTTTATTTCGGGTTTGTTTTTTCGGATCATCGAGATTGCCGCTGTGATCATCAATACCGAAAAGACAATCATAATCAGAAAATCTTTTGATACAGAATACGAAGCGATAGAAAATAGGGTAGAAGCAATTTGAGGAAATATAACTTCACGAATGATCAGAATCGAAATCACGGACGGAATTGCAAAATACAATGCCGATTTGAGTTTGAGATTTCCCATTTTATAATGACTGTAACTTCCAAACATAGCCGTTAATCCCACAATAAATAAGGAATAAGAAGTGGCCTGCTCCGGATTTACTTTAAACAAATACACTAAAATAGGAATGGTCAATATCGACCCGCCTCCACCAATTAAGCCCAGCGAAATCCCGATGATGATCGAAGCAAAATAACCTAAATATTCCATTGCATTTATTTTATACAAAGGTGCCTGGATAAAAAGAAATCTACAGTAACATTTATCACATAATAAAAATAAACACAAATTTCACGAATTTGCACAAATTGATTTGTCAGTTCGAGCGAAGTCGAGAACCCGCAAAGCATTTCGACTTCTCAATGTGACAACTGTTGTCTTTAAATATTAATTTTACCATTAAGATAGTAAGAAAGTTAAGCTTGATTTTTTTTATCTTAATATGTAAAGGGAATTAAGCAGCAAACCTTAATTTTTCTTAATCTCTTAATGGTTAAAGTAAAAAAAAACTTAGTGTTAATTCGTGAAATTCGTGTTTAATAACTCAATTTGGTTTCTGTTGAGTTTGACCAAACCTCGTTGTTCCATTTTTTTGAGTAATCTTGAGACGACTTCTCTGGAGGTATTTAATTCGGTTGCGATTTCCTGATGCGATAAATTTACTTCAGAACAGCCACAAGCATCAGAATGTCTTTTAAGGTAAAACTCTAAACGTTCGTCCATAGAACGGAAAGCGATATTATCGACTACTTCCAGCACTTCTTCAAATCGGCTTCTATACGTTTCGATGACAAATTCGTACCAGGTTCTGTGTTCCATCATCCATTTGTCCATCATTTGTAACGGAATCATCATCACCGAAACATCTTCGACAACTTTTGCCATGATTTGGCTTTTCTCACTTTTGGCGGTACAAATCATCGAAATCGCACAAGCTTGTCCGGGTTGCAGATAATACATTAAAAATTCGCCGCCATCTTCGCCCTCGCGATAGATTTTGATTTTTCCTTTGGTGATTAAAACCGTGTTTTTTATGTATTGTCCGGTTCGCATTAAAATGGTTCCGGCTTCAAAATCCTGCAGACTTCCGTTTTCTTCGATTGTCGAGATAAGTTCATTAGAAAAATTAGGAAATATATTTTTAAGTGAGTTTTGCATGGTTATTAGGTGGGTATTTATTGCCCACGGATTTTACAAATTGGACTGGTTTTTACAGATTTATTTTCTGCCATGAATTTCACGAATTAGCATAAACCAATTAGTGAAAATTAGTGCAATTCGTGGCGAACATTTTTAATCATTATAATCTTTTTATTAGTGACAAAAAAACGATTCGTGGCTTAACTTTTTTATCAAATAGAAATTAAAACATATGATTTATTACAAAGATAGCAGATTGAAATGGTATAAATTGTGAGAAAACTATTTTTAAGATGCATTTTATGTAAATGAAAAAATCCTATTTTCTATCGATTTTATAGACTGTATTTTTGAAAATAGTAAGTAAATTTGTATTTCACTGATTATAATACTTTCTCTAAAACGTTTTCTGAGAATAATAATCGAAATCGCATTTGGCACGTTTTTAATTAATAGAAACGTCGTAATTTTACAAAAAACAGATACTATGAATTTATCACAAGAAGATTGGGTTAATCAGCTTGCTGCTGACGAGAATGCAGTTATACTGGACGTAAGAACTGAAGACGAATTTAATGACGGTTATATCGAGAATGCCGTAAACATTGATATTAACAAAGGTCAGGGTTTTATTTACGAAATCGAAGAACTGGATAAAAATAAAAATTATTATGTGTATTGCCGTTCCGGAGCCAGAAGTGCAAAAGCATGTCAGATTATGAATGAATTAGGTATAAACAATGCCTATAATCTGCTTGGTGGAATCCTGGATTGGGAAGGCGAGACAATAAATCCATAAAAATAAACTAAAGAGGCGCAAAAAAGCCTCTTTTTTCTTTTAATATGCTAATAGTAACCAAACATAAATTACCAAATTATGAGTTTAATACCCGAAGAATATCAGATTAAAACACTTATAAACCAAGATACTTATCTTGTAAATGGCGAATTGAAACCCTGGACAGGACAAACGACTCCAGTGTTTTCTACGATTTCATCTACAGAAAAATATGCCCCGACTTTATTGGGATCGATTCCGTTTATGGCAGAAAAAGAAGCTGCTGAAGTGGTAGAAGCTGCCAATACTGCCTATAATAAAGGTCAGGGTTTATGGCCAACTATGAAAGTGGTGGACCGTATAAAATGCATGGAGAATTTCGTAAGACAAATGAAGGAAACCCGCGAGGAAGTGGTTAAGCTTTTGATGTGGGAAATTGGAAAAAACCTTGGCGATTCGCAAAAAGAATTTGACAGAACGGTTGAATATATTTATGATACTATTGACAGTTATAAAGAACTAAACGGACGCAGCGCACATTTTGAAAAAGTGCAGGGTGTAAATGCTATGATCCGCCGTGGGCCTCTTGGAGTGGTATTGTGTCTTGGACCTTACAATTATCCTCTTAATGAAACGTTCTCGTTGTTGATCCCGGCTTTAATTATGGGAAATACAGTAATCTTCAAACCGGCTAAACATGGTGTTTTATGTATCTCGCCATTATTAGAAGCATTTAGAAGCAGTTTTCCAAAAGGAGTTATCAATATTGTTTACGGTAGAGGCCGTGAAGTCGCTTCTCCGATCATGAAATCAGGAAAAATTGATGTTCTTGCCTTAATCGGAAACAGTAAATCTGCGATTGCGTTGCAGGATCAACATCCAAATAAAAACAGATTGCGTCTGATTTTAGGTTTAGAAGCTAAAAATCCGGCGATTATTTTACCGGATGCCGATTTAGATTTGGCAATTCAGGAATGTATTGCAGGAACTTTATCTTTCAACGGTCAGCGTTGTACAGCTTTAAAAGTATTATATGTACATGAATCTATTGTTGACGAGTTTAACAAACGTTTCTCTGAAAAAGTAGACGGTTTGGTATTTGGAAATCCATGGGAAAAAGGAGCTTCATTGACACCGCTTCCTGAAAGTGAGAAACCAAATTACATTCAGGGGCTAATTGATGATGCTACTCATAAAGGAGCAAAAATCCTGAACGAAAAAGGAGGCAAACATACTGATAATTATATTTTTCCGGCTGTTTTGTATCCTGTAAATAAAGATATGCGTGTATATCACGAAGAGCAATTTGGACCAGTAGTGCCTATTATTGCCTTTAAAGATATTAATGAGCCGCTAGAAGATATGGCTGAGTCTAACTACGGACAACAAGTAAGTTTGTTTGGTAAAGACATCAAGACTTTAGCACCGCTTATTGATGCTTTGGTAAATTTAGTTTGCAGAGTTAACCTGAATAGTTCTTGTCAGAGAGGCCCGGATGCGTTCCCGTTTACAGGTCGTAAAGATTCTGCAGTAGGAACATTAAGTATTCCGGATGCATTGCGCTCGTTCTCCATCCGTACGTTTGTAGCTTCAAAAGATATCGCTTATAATAATGAAATTTTGCAGGAATTGCTAAACAGCAAAGAATCGAATTTTATTAATACCGATTATATTTTGTAGTAATCAAGGTTATATATTAATTGTAGATGCCGTCTTTTTCTTTTTTTAGAATGAGGCGGTTTTTATTTTTAAGTTGTTTAAGATCAGGTTTTTTGTAAAATAATAAACTATAATTTTAAATTTGTGTAACATTAAGTTTGAAAAATCAACTTATGTTATAATCATTAATCATCAAAATCTTAAAACAACCTATGAAAAAACAATCACTTCAATTGCTGTTTATAGCGATTGTGTTTTTAGCCCAAAAAGGCTTTGCACAAGAACTTTATATGCCAAGAAATATTAAAGAATCATATGCTAATGCCGTTCGTTCTATGGATGGAAAGCCAGGTAAAAATTATTGGCAGAATCATGGTAAATACGCTATTGCACTGCAGGTAAATGCCGATACCAAAATAGTGAGCGGTACTGAAACTATCGTGTATGAAAACAATAGTAATGATACTTTAAAAAATTTACGAATCAGATTTGTAAATAATATTCATAAAAAATCCTCACCAAGAGCGGTACAAAATAGCGAAGGTTTTTTTACAGACGGATTGACAATTACAGCTTTAAAAATTGAAGGCGAAGTTTATAATGAAGATGGCAAAGACTGGGGAACAGTAGGAACTGTAAAAATGAAAAAGCCTTTGTCCCCGCATAGTAAAATCACAATTGATATCGACTGGAATTATCCATTATCTAAAGTTAGCGGAAGAGAGGGGCAAATAGATGACAGTACCTTTTTTGTAGCTTACAGTTACCCTCGTGTTTCTGTTTTTGATGATTATAATAGATGGGATGATTTGCCACATACTTCAGGTCAGGAATTTTATAATGATTTTAATGATTATGTATATTCGGTAAAAGCACCAAAAAATTATGTGGTTTACGGAACAGGGGATTTATTAAATCCGGATGAGGTTTTGCAGCCTGAGTTTGCTTCACGTCTCAAAAAATCTTACACAACAGATGAAGTTCTGCACATTGCCAATGAGCAGGAAATGAAAAGCGGTGTGGTCACGAAACAAAACGAATGGAATGTCTGGAAATTTGAAGCGAAGAATATCTCAGATGTTTGTTTTGGTTTAAGCGATCATTACTTATGGGATGCCGGCAGTGTTATTGTAGATCAAAAAACAAAGCGACGTTCGAGCATACAGGCAGCTTATGATGTAAAAGGAACTGATTTTGTAAACTCGATTAAAAACAATCAATATGCATTGGATTGGTTTTCTAATAACTGGCCGGGAATTCCGTACCCGTTTTCTAAAATGACCGCTTTTCAGGGTTTTGCCGATATGGAATATCCAATGATGTGCAACGACTCTCAAATGGGAGATCCGGTTTTTGCACAATTGGTTCAGGATCATGAAGTCGCGCATAGTTATTTTCCTTTTTATATGGGAATCAACGAAACGCGTTATGCCTTTATGGATGAAGGCTGGGCAACTACTTTTGAATATCTGATAGGAATTGCAGAACACGGGAAAGAAGCTGCCGATAAATTTTATAAAGAATTTCGCGTAGAGCAATACATAAACGATCCTTCTGCAGAAGAAGATCAGCCAATTATTACCATGTCATCACAATTGTCAGATTCAGGTTATGGCAATAATTCTTATGGCAAAGCATCACTTTCCTATATCGCTTTAAAAGATCTACTTGGTGACGATTTGTTCAAAAAATCACTTCACGCTTATATGGAAAACTGGAATGGTAAACATCCAATTCCGTGGGATTATTTTAATTCTTTCAATACCGCTTCGGGAAAAAATCTGAATTGGTTTTTTGATAACTGGTTTTTTACCAATAATTATATTGATCTTTCCGTTAAAAATGTTGCCAAAAATGTGGTTACAGTAGAAAATGTTGGAGGTTTTGCGATTCCGTTTGATGTTATTATTAAGTATGCAGATCATACAACAGAAACGATTCATCAAACGCCTGCTGCGTGGCAAGCCAATCAAAAACGTGCTGTAATCGCTTTAAAAAATAAAAAAGCGATCAGACAAGTAACAATCGATGGTGGTGTTTTTATGGATGCAACACCAAAGAATAATGTTTGGGCGTCTAAATAAATCATTAAATATGTCAGGAGAGAAAGATTTACAGCAATTGCTTAAAAGTATGAAACCGGAACATCATCTGGGTGATTATGTTTTTTGTAAAGTCGGAACTTTAGAAAAAATAAATATACATGAAGTTGAAATGTTCTTTAAAGAGAAAGAGGCGATTACCTTAATTCTTAAACAAGAAATTGCAGATAAATGGCAACTCGATTACTCGGTTGTAATGTCCTGGATAACGCTTACCGTTCATTCGTCATTAGAAGCGGTGGGTTTGACAGCGGCATTTTCGAAAGCACTTTCAGAAAAAGATATCAGTTGCAATGTTGTGGCTGCTTTTTATCACGATCATATTTTTGTCAATAAAAAAGACGCTGATACGGCAATGCAGATTTTGAATTCATTCTCGAATTAAATTCATTTTTTAATTTAGGCAATAGTAAGTAAACAGCATAGAAAAGGGGACTAATAATTTTAGATCCTCTTTTTTTTTTGTTTTTATAAGCAGGTTTTTTCTTTAAAATAAAATGAGGAAAACCGTAAAAATTATGAAATAAAAAACTAGGTTTGCAAAAAAAAACGAATAACCTACTATATTGATGAAAAAGCCACTTCTTTTTATTGTTTTATTAATTGTTTGTAAAAATTTTGCCCAGAATAATACAAACATCGCATTTCAGAAGAGCAGATATGAATTAGCAGTATCTTATTATGATAAAGCTGATTATAAGAAAGCTATTGATCTGTTTTATTTTGCCTCTAAAATTAAACCTGAAAATAAAATAGGTGTTGAGTCTGCTAAAAAAGTAGATACTTTGCAGCATATTTTAAGAGAAGAGATTATTACTCATGCTCTGGGAACCTGGAAAATGATTGGTGATAAACCCATTTGGGCAGTAAATCAAGCCAATGATTCTGTGGGAAAAGATGTTGAAGAGTTAGTTGAAATTAAGCAAAATGAGATTTTGTTTTACGAGAAAAGCAACAAAACACAGGAAAAAAAACTAATCAAATCAGAAGAATTAGTTTATTATGACGGAGGAGAAACCAACTCTTTATATTCAGATATTATTTTGTCTGATGGTACTGTCTGGCATTGTATAATTAATGAAAACTCAGATGAACTGCGTGTCATTAACGTTGGTAAAAAAGATACGAATGGTTTTGAGAAAATAACAAGCAATAATACGGAACGCTTTTATTCTAAAGTAGAATAATAAAAAAGGAATCTAATTTTAGATTCCTTTTTTTATATCCTGAAAAACGTTTGCTTACAAAAACTTATATCCAAGTGAGATATTAGAAACGGCAGTTTTTAGTTTTCTATTTGATGGGTCAATATCTGTAACACCGGCAAGATATCTGTAATCTAAGGTCAGTCTCCACAAATCGACACCAACTCCTCCAAGAATACTACTGTTGTTTTTTTCGATGGCAATAGGATTGAGGTTATTGTTCGTTTTTATATCAGAATAATTTTTCCAGTTGTATCCCGCAAAAATCCGAACATTTCCCAGTTTTCCTAAAGGAACCACTTTAAAACCAACAAGCAGCGTAGCATCAGTTCCTGATAATTGATATTCAGTTTCTGCAGTCCCTGTTTGAGCAACGCTAAACTTTGATTTAGCATACCCAAATTCTCCCTGACCATAAAAAAGTAATAGGTTCACCCTTACAAATCCTGCAGCGCCTATACCGGTTCCAGAGCTTTTTGAACTAAAATCATCAGAAAGCGGAGAAGTAATATTGTAAGAGAATTGAGGTCCGAATTGTATTAATTGTGCAAAACCATTTGCACTAATACCTAATAATACTGCTAAAATGAATTTTTTCATGTTTGTTTATTTAAATGATACGTAAAAGTAAGTATTATCTGTAATTGTATAAGGTAAAGTAGATTCTTTTTTTACTAAATTAAGATTTTAATTTTATATATAGTTGATATATAGTGTTTTATATGTGTGTTTTGTGCCGAAATCTAAAAAACTGTAAATTTGAATGTTTATAAAAGAGTAAATCAATGAATATTAAAAGAATAGAAGCCTCGCAAACCTGGCTAATCAGACATGAAGTGATGTGGCCGGATCAGCCTTTTGAATTTGTTCAGTTAGAAGAAGATAATTCAGGATTGCATTTTGGCGTTTTTGATCATGAAAAATTAGTTTCGATTGTGTCTTGTTTTATTACTGGTAATGAAATGCAGTTTAGAAAACTGGCGACTCTTGAAGAATATCAGGGAAAAGGAATTGCATCTCAGCTTTTGAATCATGTTTTTAAAATCGCAAAAGAAAAAGATCTTAAAAAAGTCTGGTGCAATGCCAGAACCAACAAAAAGTCTTTTTATGAGAAATTTGGAATGATAGATACGCATCAGACTTTTATTAAAGAAGGACAGGAATTTACGATAATGGAAATTTTGTGGTAGACGTATACGCACCAAATTAGTTTTTTCTAAACTGGAGGTGTAATTATTTTAACACATAGAAACATAGATTTTTTAAACTAAAAAAGGCGTTTCACTTATTTGAAATGCACAAAGCCAGCTATTAGAAAGAAAAAAACATCTCTTTATAGTTTTCTTTTGTATCCAAAATCTATATTTCTAGGTGTTTCATAAATTGTAGAAAGGATTTTTAAAATAAAACGTACGAAACATTTACAAAAAAGTTTCTTCCCTGTCTTGGGATTTTATTCCAGTCAGAGAATGTCGTATAGTATTTATCCAGAATATTTTCTACCCCAGCCTGAATGTTTAGTTTGTTTCCATTCCACGGGAAAGTGTAGCCGGAATTGAAATTGAAAATCACATAATCAGGTGTTTTGGTCTCGCCATAAGCAGCTGCGAATTTTGCCTGAGTCAGATTTCCGGAGGCTCCGAATCCTAAATTGAAGTTCTCTTTTTTAAATTGCAAACTCCCGGAATAACGCAACGGACTTATAAAGGGCAGATTGTTCCGGTTATCATCTTTGCCATAACTATAAACCAATAGCGTTTTAAGGTTCCAGTATTGCGCTATTTTATACTCTAAATTCAAATCGGTATTAAAAATTACAGCATAATTTATGGCATCGTACATTTTTACTCCTGAAGCTCCTATAGTCATGGGTTGTATGTTTGGGGCAATTTTTCCAATGATATAATCCTGAATATGAAAAAAGGATGAGGTTAGGTTTGATGTAAAACTTTCTGTTTTAAATCCAAAAGAGAGATTGGCCTCAAAAGACTTTTCGTTTTGCAGATTTGGATTTCCTATATAATCATAAAAATCATTACTGTTGTACAGATAATAACCATAACCTTCTGAAACAGATGGTGCTCTTTCTCCGTAAGCCAGACCAAAACCATATTCGAATTTGTCCTGATGTAAGATATAATTCCCCGAAAGACTTTTTAAAATACGATTTTTGGATGCAGTCATATCGGGATAAAAAATCTGAAGACTCTGTAGGCCAAATTCATCTGCGACTTTATTAGAATGTATCCCAATATTGGCAGCAACTTTGATATCTGCGTTTGAGGAAATCTGTATTCTGTCTTCGAGATACAAACCATTATAAAAAGTCCTGACATCAGGCCAGGTATACATAAACATAGGATTCTCTTTGGGATTACTTGGGTACATCGTCATTTCGGCAATCGATTTGTTATAAAAGCTGTTCAGGTTTGCCATGAAATGATGATTTTCATATTTCCCTTTTAGTTTAGAATAATATCCGTAAGTATCTGACCAGCCAGGCATATCCATATGAATAGGTACTTGCGGTCTTTTGGTATCATCCATTTTATGCGTGATGGTATTATAATACACTTTAGTTTCCCAATTCAAAAAATAAGAAGAAACGGGAGTATAGCTGTAGCGCAATGAAGTTATGGTAGCTTTTGCCAAAGCAACATCCATAGGCAGGGCAGGATAACCTACATCGGTAGCTTTATCATAAATTAGAGAACCTTCGATCAGACTTTTTTTGCCTAAATAAAAACCAGCTGTAGCAGAGAGATTGTATTTTGTAAATTGAGAAAAATTTATTTCTTCGTGATTTCCGGCTTTATAATTTCCGGCATCGCGATAGGTAAAATCACTATTTACATAAAAGGATTTATCGTTGTACCCAATCGAAGTTCCCAGAATTTTATGCTGATTATTGGTTTCGTAACCTGTTTTAAGAGCGCCCTTCCAGCCTAACTCTTTTTGATTAAGATTGGCCCGCTTCAGATCGATTGCTCCGCCAATTGTTGGTCCGTGACAGCTTCCTTGCTGGCCTGAAGCAATATTTGCTTCAGACAGGTTTGAAACCTCAACGTAAGAAGTTACAGGATCCATCTTGTCCGTACAAGCACCAAAGATCCGCATGCCATCTATTGTGATAACAGTTCTTTCGGTTGCCATGCTGTTAATAATGGGTTCCAGTGCGTATCCGCCTCTTCGTACCATAGTCACTTTTGACGATTGCTGCAGATATTCCTCAACGGTTGCAAGAGATTTTGGCTGTTTGAGATGTACTGGTGTTTTTTTGCTGATAACAATAATTTCATTCAGATCAACAGGAGCAATACTGTCTTTTTCTTTTTTCTGTGCCAGACAAATAGTTGAAAATGCTGCTAACAGAATTGTGGTTGTAATTTTCATAATACCATAAATAATAGGGCTAAGTGTGATCACTTAACCCTTTTTTGTTAGTAATAAAATGATTAAAATTCAACCTCAAAAAAGAGACTGCTTTGCAGATTTTCAGTAGTAAAATCTTCCCCTTTCAATACTTCGCCGGAAGCATTCAGGAGTTGCAGGTTTATTTTCCAATATCCGGTCATGGTCAGGGAAAGTTTACCGTTATAGGTTCCTCCTAATGATGATTGCAGCAAATCAGTATTGTTTGGTGAACTATGATTGCCCATACTTGGCATTCGGGGATCAATTTTTACTTTAAAATTATCAACTGCTGCAAAAGTCATCATATCCTGCATTTTATAAAGAGCAACAGTCATATTGTTTAAAGCTACTTTTGGTGTTTTCGGACTGATATAAGCTAAAATGTATCTTACACCGTCATTTCCTGTAAAAGAGTTTATGGTACGTTTTTGAGAAGCAGTTACAGCTATGTCAGATTTTGCACTGTACTTAATGTCATTGATGGTATAATTGATTTGCAGCTCCCATGCAGCAGTATCATTTTGAGCCATCTGAAAAATAATATCGCCGCCATATAAGGTTTGTTTGCCTGAAATTTTTTCGATTGAAGATCTTGGACAAGAATGTTGCATTTCAGACATATTCATGATGGGTGTCCAGTTAAGAGAAGCATTTGTAACAAATGTATTGGCAGCTTTATCTTTTATTCGTAACGAGATTTGATTGTAACCTTGTGTGAGTATTCCGGTTTCAGAATAAAGTTCAATGATATGAGTATCATTCGATAACTCCTTAATTTTTACAAGTCCTGAAGTTTCGTCAACGGGAGGTTCGGGAGCAGCATCATGATCAGATGAACAGGAAAAAAAAGTAATTGCCAGAATAAGAACAGATAAAAATTTAAAATTTTTCATAAGTATTAATTTAAAAAACAGAGAATAAATAGCTTATCGGTAGTAGTACCGATAAGGAAATGAATAAAAAGTCTGCGAATTAATACTGAAAAGCCGGCGGATGAAATATCGAAACGATAGTATAATGAGAATAAAGGTTATGAGGTAAAATGTCATTTTTTAGAATGGATGGTATCGCAAGCTTAAAATTAAAAGCGTTGATTTTTTCAATGAATAACAAATCAATTCCTGTAGTGAAGTTTTTTTTCTCTGATGAAGAAGAGTCGTTTTCTGTATTTTTTGCCAGTTCTTTTTTTAGATGACATTTTCCATTACATCCCAATTGAGGCTGTTTTCTGTTCTCACAAAGTTCCTTGGCAATATAATCATAATTGATAATATAGTTTAAAACCGGAAAAGCTGGTTTTAAAATTATCGTGATTAAAAATATATAAGCAAGAGTTTTCATTATGATCTGTAATAAACACAAATTTAAGCTCAACTTTTTCTGTAAAATATGATTCTTATCATGTAATTGTAACTTACGGTAGTCGGGCTTTAGAATTTGAAACTCTATATTTTAAAAGCGTGAAACTTTTTTTAATGAAGAACAGCAATTTGCAATATTCGAAATCTTAGTTACAGAACGTTCGATTAAATTCCGGAATAAAACATATCATGCCAAATGATTGCGATTTTGTTGGTTTTACAGGAGTTTGAGCTTTAGTCCTGGGATAATTCTAATTTGAGGTTGTTTTTTTGTGATATTTTCGCAGAAAATAATATTATTTTAGTGTAATTAGTGCTTAATAAAACAATGAAAACGTTTTCGGTTTTATTAAATGTTAAAGCTTATAAAAAAATCTTTTTTTGTTTCGATACTTTCCTTACTTTCGCACCCAAATGAGAAAGTTAATAGTATTTTTAGTATTCATGAATTTGCTTCTGCTTGGCGGAGGGCAATATCTTAATGCTGGTACTCCACAAAACTTTCATCAGCATACTCTTGAGAAAAAGCACCGGGTGAAATTCACGAATCAGGATCAGGGCAGTTCAATAATTGAAGATGCCGATTTAGATCTTGAAGAAGAATATCTTGGAAGTGATGATCTTAAAGATGGACTTACGAATAAGTTTTTTGCAACAAACTACAGTTTACTTGACGATTGGTACCTTTCCTTTTCAAGTCAGACTATTGTAAATGATTACAATCGTTTTAAAATCTTCGTGCCCTTTTGTGGCAATTCAAATCCTATCTACATTACCCAACAGGTTTTAAGAATTTGATCCAACAGTATACATCGGTTACCTAAGTTGTGATCCTGCATATCTTGTTGATGTATTTTTTTCTACCTCATCTTATATGAAAGTTAAGTCTAACTAAGGCTGCCTGATGCATTTTTTCATCTAAAGGAATCGCTGGATTCCAAGCATTCAATCGCTTAATTTTCAAACTAAATCATGAAAAGAATTATCTTGTTCACAGGCTTAATTGCCCTTGTGTGCCTTACTAGTTGTACAACTAAAAAAGAAGAAAAAGAAGAAGTAGAAAAATTTACCGCAACAAATCCGGTACTAATCGACACTTCGTTTGTAAAAGAGTATGTTTCTCAGATTAAATCTGTGCGCAACATCGAAATCCGCGCTCAGGAAAAAGGGTTCCTGCAAAACATTTATGTTGATGAAGGGCAGTTTGTAAAAAAAGGACAATTGTTGTTCAAAATTATGCCAAACATGTATCAGTCTGAATTGCTAAAAGCACAGGCGGAACAAAAATCAGTAGAAATAGAATTGCAGAATTCTAAATTACTGGCAGATAAAAATATCGTTTCTAAAAACGAATTAACTGTCGCTCAGGCAAAACTACAATCAGCAAAAGCTGAGGTTGCATTAGCAAAACTACATTTATCATTTACAGAAATAAGAGCTCCGTTTGACGGAACCATCGACCGTATTCCATTAAAATTAGGAAGTCTTATCGATGAAGGCGAATTGATGACAAGTCTCTCAGACAACAGCCAGATGTTTGCTTACTTCAACGTGTCAGAACCGGAGTACATACAATATCAGACAGATGTAAAAGACCGTGCTGATAATACAGTAAGCCTGGTTTTGGCCAATGGTGATACCTTCAAAGAAAAAGGAAAAGTAGAACTTATCGAAAGTGAATTTAACAGCGAAACCGGAAATATTGCTTTCAGGGCAAGATTCCCTAATTCTGCCAAATTACTTAGAAATGGTGAAACCGGACAGGTTAAAATGTTAGTGCCGCTTAAAAATGCGATCATAATTCCGCAGAAAGCGACTTACGAAATTCAGGATAAAAAATATGTTTTTGTTATTGATAAAAACAATAAAGTAAATTCAAGAGAAATTACAATTACGGGTGAAATCCCTGATTTGTATGTGATTAAAACAGGTCTTACTCAAAATGACAAAATTTTACTTGAAGGAGTTCAGAAAGTTAAAGAGAATGACAAAATTAAATATGAATTCCAATCTCCAAAAGAGGTAATGAATCATTTGCGCGTAAAAGCAGAGTAAGTAACAGTTTTCAGTGTCAGTAGTCAGTAACAGTTTATAGTGTGTTCAGTAGCATATCATTAGTATAGTATTCAATACTATTTTGCTTTTCACATTTCACATATTACAGTCTGCATTTCACAGTGTTTTTACTCCTATTTGGTTTAATCATTAAAAAAATATAAAATGTTTAATAAATTTATTCAAAGACCTGTACTGTCGATAGTAATATCGCTTATAATTGTCTTTTTGGGGATATTGTCGGTATTAAATTTACCTATTACACAATTCCCTACAATTTCACCACCAATGGTGAATGTTACCGCAGATTATCCCGGATCTAATGGTGAACTGATGATCAAGGCGGTTGTAATTCCTCTGGAAAGAGCCTTAAATGGAGTTCCCGGAATGAAATACATGGCTTCTGATGCCGGAAATGATGGAGAAGCGACTATAAAAGTAGTGTTTAACTTAGGAACAGATCCTAATCAGGCCGCAATCAACGTTCAGAACCGTGTGGCTTCGGTGACCAATAAATTACCTCCTTTAGTAATTAGAGAAGGTATCAAAATTACCCGCGAAGTGCCAAGTATGCTGATGTACGTGAATCTTTACAGTACAGATAAAAATACTGACATGAAGTTCTTGTACAACTATGCTGATATCAACGTACTATCTGAATTGAAAAGGGTAAATGGTATTGGTTCCGGAGATATCTTGGGAACACGTGAATATGCGATGCGTATTTGGTTAAAACCTGATCGTATGTTAGCTTATAAAATTTCTGCAGATGAGATCATGGAAGCTTTATCAAGTCAGAGTTTAGAAGCTTCGCCTGGTAAAACAGGAGAAAGTTCCGGTAAACGTTCTCAGGCATTTGAATATGTATTAAAATATTCAGGACGTTTTACAACCAAAGAGCAATACGAGAATATTGTGGTAAAATCAAACGCTAACGGGGAACTTTTACGTTTGAAAGATGTGGCCAAAGTAGAATTTGGAAGCTCGATGTATGATATTTATTCGAACCTAAACGGAAGACCATCTGCCGCTATCGTATTGAAACAATCGTTTGGCAGTAATGCGAATCAGGTTATTGAAGAGGTAAAAGCGAAACTGGAAAAAATTAAGCAAAGATTCCCTAAAGGAATGGATTATGAAATTTCGTATGACGTTTCTAAATTCCTTGATGCTTCAATCGAAAAAGTAATTCATACGCTTGTTGAAGCCTTTATTCTGGTAGGTATTGTCGTATTCCTTTTCTTAGGTGACTGGCGTTCGACGGTTATTCCGGCAATTGCGGTACCGGTATCATTGATAGGAACGTTTGTGTTCATGACTTTCTTTGATATTTCATTAAACTTAATCACATTATTTGCTTTAGTTTTAGCTATTGGGGTCGTCGTCGATGATGCGATTGTGGTAATCGAAGCCGTGCACGCCAAGATGGAGGAAGAGCATCTCTCACCACTTAAAGCCACTAAAAAAGCAATGCACGAAATTGCGGGTGCAATTATTGCGATTACATTTTTGATGGCGGCGGTATTTATTCCGGTTGCGTTTATGTCCGGTCCTGTTGGGGTATTTTACAGACAGTTCTCTGTAACGATGGCAACGGCAATTATCCTTTCTGGTATTGTGGCTTTGACTTTGACACCGGCACTTTGTGCGATGATGTTAAAAAATAATCATGGTGTACCTAAAAAGAAAACGCCTGTAAATGTATTTATAGACGGATTTAATAATAAGTTTAATCTTGCTCAAGGAAAATATCAAAATCTGTTAGGTAAAATTGTAAACAGAAGAGCTGTTACTATTATTGCACTTCTTGGTTTTTGCGCCGGAACATGGCTGATCAGCAGTACTGTTCCTTCCGGGTTTATCCCGAATGAGGATCAGGGTATGTTTTATGCTGTAATTCAGACGCCACCGGGTTCATCATTAGAAAGAACCAATAATATTGCCGAAAGACTGCAGAAAATTGCTGAAAAAATAGATGGAGTAAAATCAGTTTCTTCATTAGCGGGTTATGAGATTCTGTCTGAAGGTACGGGATCTAACTCAGGAACTTGTTTGGTCAACCTAAAAGACTGGAGTGACAGAAAACATTCTGTTCTTGAGATCATGGCTGAAATGGAAGAAAAATCTAAAGATATTGCAGGTGCCAATATCGAGTTTTTTCAACCGCCTGCTGTACCTGGATATGGTGCTGCCGGAGGATTTGAGCTTCGTTTGTTAGATAAAACAGGTTCAAATGATTACAAAAAAATGGAGCAGGTAAATAACGATTTTGTTAAGGAGTTAAATACTCATCCGGAATTATCTAACGTATTTAGTTTTTACAGCTCTAGTTTTCCTCAGTATATGATGAAAGTAGACAATGATATGGCACAGCAAAAAGGCGTTTCTATCGAAAATGCCATGAATACTTTGTCAACTCTTGTGGGAAGTAACTACGAAATTAGTTTTATTAAATACGGAATTAACTATAAAGTAATTGTGCAGGCTTCTCCGGAGTACCGCGCT
The DNA here is from genome assembly GCF_002217195.1 of Flavobacterium aquidurense. Taxonomy (NCBI): domain Bacteria; kingdom Pseudomonadati; phylum Bacteroidota; class Flavobacteriia; order Flavobacteriales; family Flavobacteriaceae; genus Flavobacterium; species Flavobacterium aquidurense. The sequence continues at coordinate 86,344 of NZ_MUGR01000003.1, forward strand.
CAGCCGGATGACATTTTAAAGTTGTATGTAAAAAACAATCGTGATGAAATGGTGCCTTTTTCAGCCTTTATGAGATTAGAAAAAGTATACGGACTTTCGGAAATTACGAGACACAATATGTACACTTCGACACAAATTAGTGGTTCTGCTGCAGCCGGATATAGTTCTGGTACGGCAATTAAAGTAATTCAGGAAGTGGCGGCAAAAAAATTACCAAGAGGATATGATATTGACTGGGCGGGTATTTCTGCCGATGAGGTGGCTCAGGGTAATCAGGCGATTTGGGTATTCATGATTTGTTTAGGATTCGTGTACCTGGTATTAGCCGCTCAATACGAAAGTTTTATTTTACCATTATCCGTAATTCTTTCTTTACCGGCAGGTATTTTTGGAGCTTTCTTCTTATTGAAGTTAACAGGATTAGAAAACAACATTTATGCTCAGGTAGCCATGGTAATGCTTATTGGTTTACTGGGTAAAAATGCCGTGCTGATTGTAGAGTTTGCGATACAGCGACATGCCGCAGGAAGATCAGTGCTTGAAGCCGCAATGGAGGGAGCGAAAGCGAGGTTCCGTCCTATTTTAATGACTTCATTTGCTTTTATTGCGGGATTATTGCCACTTGCTTTTGCTACCGGTCCGGGTAAAATTGGTAACAGAACTATTGGTACTGCAGCTGCCGGAGGTATGCTTATAGGTACTATTTGTGGAGTATTTGTAATTCCGGGCTTGTATTTCATTTTTGCCAAAATTGCAGAGAAGCATAAATTGGTAAAACATGAAGAAGAAAATCCATTAACAGAAGAAATTGATAACAATCATGTATAAATTCAAATCATATCAATATGGTATTGCATTAGGAATATGTCTTACGGTTGCAGGGTGTAAAGCCCCTGCGCCTGAGGCAGCACCTACAACCAGTACACCAGTTCCTGAATCGTTTGGTATAACAGCTCAAACTCAGGATTCAAACAACACCTCAGCTTTACAGTGGAAAGATTACTTTAAGGATCAGAACCTTGTAGATTTGATTGATGTTGCCTTAAAAAACAATCAGGAATTAAATATCACTTTACAGGAAATTGAAATCGCAAAGAATGATATTCGTGTAAAAAAAGGACTTTTATTACCAACAGTTGGTGTTCGCGCCGGAGCCGGAGTTGAAAAAGTAGGTAGATATACCAGTCAGGGTGCGGGTGATGCTACTACAGAAATCAAACCGGGTGTAGAAACTCCTGATCCGTTGGGTGATTTTACCATCTCAGCTTACGCCAATTGGGAAGTGGATATCTGGAAAAAACTGCGCAATTCTAAAAAAGCAGCATTAAACAGGTATTTAGCAACTGTTGAAGGGAAAAACTTTGTGATTACCAATCTTATTGCTGAAGTGGCAGATTCTTATTATGAATTAATGGCTTTAGACACGCAGCTCGATATTGTGAACCAAACCATCAAATTGCAAACCAATGCGTTAGAAATTGTAAAAATTCAAAAGCAGGCGGCGAGAGCAACAGAATTGGGTGTTAAAAAGTTTGAAGCAGAGGTTTTAACTTCAAGAAGTATGGAGTTTGATATTCGTCAGCAAATAAAAGAAGCAGAGAATAAAATCAACTTTTTGTTGGGTAGATACCCGCAGGAAATTAAGAGAACAACCAGTACCAACTTCTTAAGTTTATTGCCAGCGGCTGTGAGTTCAGGAATTCCGTCTCAATTATTAGCGAATCGTCCTGATGTTAAACAAGCAGAATTAGAATTGGTAGCGGCAAAATTAGATGTAAAAGTAGCCCGCGCCGAGTTTTATCCTTCCTTGGATATTTCTGCTGCAGTGGGGGTAAATGCTTTCAAACCTTCTTATTTGTTTACGTTTCCGGAATCGATTTTATATTCGTTAGCGGGAGATCTTGCTGCACCATTGATCAACAGAAATGCGATCAAAGCAGAGTTTGCAAGTGCCAACGCAAGACAGCTTCAGGCGTTGTATAATTACGATCGTACGGTTCTGAATGCTTATTTAGAAGTGTCAAACCAACTTTCTAAGATTGAAAACCTGCAAAAAGGGTATGATCTTAAATCACAACAAGTAGATGCCTTAAATACTTCCATTGATGTTTCTAATGATTTGTTTAAATCAGCGAGAGTAGATTATTTCGAAGTGTTGATGACACAACGTGATGCATTAGAAGCAAAATTAGAACTGGTTGATACCAAAAAAGAACAACTAAATGCTGCTGTCCATGTTTATAGAGACTTAGGCGGCGGATGGAAATAATATTGCCTGTTAATTTGTAGAAGAAAAAGCCTTTCAAGAGTAAAATTTTGAAAGGCTTTTTTAGCTTTACTATCAAGAGTTAAACCTTAATTTGTATTTATTTAGGGATCGATATTTTTACTTTAAAACCTTTATCAGGTTCTGTGTCAAAATCAATGGTTCCTTTAACGGCCTGAATACGGTTTTCCATGTTCTGTAAACCGTTTTTGACCATCTCAGTTTTTTCGCTGCCTATGCCATTGTCCGTATAGTTGATCAGGATTGATTTAGCATCACTTTCAAATTTTATTACTACCAGATTTGCCTGACTGTGTTTCTTCATATTCACCATTAATTCCTGTAAAATACGATTAATGGTAATTTTTTTTATATCGTCAATAAGTTCCCAGTGGATACTTTCTAAGTTGGTAACCATGATATTTCTTTCGCTGGTATTGTAAGTCGAAAGCATTTCTTTGATGCTTTTGGTAAAATTTACGCCAGTATCAATTCGATTATTTTCCCTCGAAATACCTCTCACACGGCCATAAATATCATCTAATTTCTGAAGCAGGTTCTCTTTCGTACTTTCCTTCGACAATGGCTGAGATTCGGCAAAAGCAATTACATGATAGACATCGTTGGCCAATTCATCATGGATTTTTTTAGCAATTCGGGTTTCGGTGTTGTACGACGTCTTTACTTCTATAGCCTTATTTTTATTTCTATAATAGCGTATTAAGATGGCTATTAAAATGACTAAAAAGATAAAAACAATTACAAATACAATTCGGAGATAGGTGGCTTTTTGAAGCGATAACAGGTTTTCTGCTTTTTCTAAACGCAGTTTTGCGTTTTCATCTTTCTCTTTTTTAGCATCGTATTTAATTTTAGCAAACTTATTTTTGAAGTTATTCCGGACTTTAATAATACTATCGTTTAAAGTAAAATACCTTTGTACATATTTGCCATTCTGCGCACTATGATCATTAGAAATTAAAATTTGCAGCGCTTCTAATCTTTCATCGACACTGTTGAGTTTTGTGGCTGTATTATAAGCCGCAAGAGCATTTGTATTTGATTTTTGAATGTCTTTTTTAGCATAGTAATCGGCAAGGTGCAGATAACTTGCAATACTACCATACATATCTTTAAACTCATTTCTTATCTGGAGTGCTTCATTCATTAAAGAGAATCCCTTTTCATCCATTCCTTTTTTAAAATAAGCATAACCCAAGTTGTCTGTAAGTACGACATCTTCAGTCGCCTGAGCTTCCTCTTTTGATATTTTTTTACTTAAAATTGATTCTAAGAGAGCAATTGCGTTGTCGTATTTTTTTTGTTGGATATAGACAGCTGCAATATTGCTTAAAGGGTCTAGTTTATCAAGAGGATCCTTATAGTCATTTGCCGCTGCTTTATAGTATTTAATGGCATCATCATAAAGAGAAAGTTCTTTATCAGCAATACCTAATCTATTATTGATTGAAGCCGTGTAGATACTCTTTTTTTTGACATAAGGTAATGCTTCAGTTACAGTTTCCTTACTGCCGTAGTAATCTCCGTTGACCTGCTGAATTGCTCCCATTAGAATAAGGATGTAACCAATATTAGCACTGTCCTTTTTTCCACTTTCTTTTAAAGTTTCATAAAGTTGTTTTGATTTATTAAACTGATCAAAAGAGGTATTAAAGTTTTGTTTTTCGTAATTCTCAATTCCTTTGTTTCGTAGAGTAAGTGCCTCTTTGCGGATCGATTCTGTGTTAGTTTCAACTGCCTTTTTTTCTTTGCAGGAAAAAAGAAAAAGAAGGATTATAAAACAAAAAAACGGGGACCGTAACATATAAATTTACTTTCCCCGAAAATAGTAATTAATTAGATACTAAAAATATATATTTTTATATTAAAGTGGCGGTGGTGGCACCTTACCTTTATCATCTGGTCCGTCAGCATAAGTTGAATTTACAGGATTAATGACTTTTTCTGTTTCCTTTTTTGTTTGAGTTTCATACTCATCCGGCGTACAAGAAAATATAGTGAACAATAACGCGAAAGCGATAAAAAGTATTAGTTTTTTCATTTTGATTTAATTTAAAAATTAGACATGAGTATTGCTGTCCGGAATTTTTCCGGAACTTATTTGAGGCAATACCAAATTGCTTTTGGGGAAGTAAAGCGTGTAGGACTGTAAGACGTTATTTATACTTCCCGAATAAACTCGGTCTTACAGTTTTCTACACTTTCAATTGAATTAGTTCTGTTTTTGTTTTAATCTGCAGTTAAAACGTGAACTAATTTTTTGGCAAAGTAAAGGTGCTTTGAAGCCTTTGTAGATAAGGGATTCCCAGAATTCCCGCGTTTTCCCGGTATTCCCAAAAATTCCTTAAAACAAAATACAATGCGTAATAAATTTAGGTTAATTAGAACGTATTATTGGAATGTAAAACCATTCAGACCTTTATTATATAGAGGCAAAAAGTCTTAAAAAGGTTGGATTGAACTATTAAAAAAAGATAAAAAATGTTGTATTGAAAAAATCAATACATTAAGGTTACTATTAGAAAAAATCTGATTGTTGCAAAACGAGAAATAAATCATAGAATTACATTTAGTTTAGTGAAAAATGAACATGAAGATTCGAAAGAGGATCCCGGGAAAGGAAATCTTTTCTTTAATGTCAGGAATATAGTTTCTAAAAAAACAGCTCAGAAATATATTCGGGAAAAATAATTATGGCTGAAATTGGAGCGGTTGCCCTGGTGTATGCTGCATATTTATACTTTGTGTAGAAAAAAGATGAATTGAAAAAATTTCCAAATAAAATTGGAAAGCACTTTGAAAAATAAAATGCAGGAAGAGATAAAAAGAATGATTTTTTAAGAAGTGATTTGAGCGCGTAAATAGTTTGTTTTTTGGCATATAGGATCTGTTATTTATACTATAAAGATAAGAAAAAATAACGGTTAAACCTAGTAAATACAAGAGAAATGATCATTTTTTTTGCTTTTTTTTGCAATTAATTTTTAGATTTTTTCTGGTTTTAATTGCTCATTTTTACAGCAATAAAACCTGCCTTTTCAGCGGTTGAATTGTAATAAAATTATCTATATTTACTCTTTGTGTATAAATATTTTTAACACATAGAAACATAGAATTATTGAACTCAAAAAAATCGTTTCACTCGTATAAATGCATATAGCTATGTGGGAGAAACGTGTTTCTGTTTGATTTACTTTTTTTAGAATCCTAAATCTATGTTTCTATGTGTTTAATTAAATTTTCATACATTATACCCAATGGATTATATTTATAAAAATATTGCATTAGGTTTTAATTTCTATTCACTATCCGTTTAAAAACATCTTTATGAAGAAGCTTATATTACTATTACTTGTTTTATGCACTTTTGGCTGTAAAAAATATGTTGTCTCATTTGAGCAGCCAACAAATATGAAACTTGATAATTTAAAACTGGAAGTCTTTCTTGATAAAAAGAAAGTTCAGGACATAAACTTAAAAGCAACAAATACATTGCCTGGTTATGAAACGGCAGAACTGCCATTATCAGAGGAGGGAAAACATCTGCTTCAGGTTAAAGCAAAAGACACCACCTTTAGTTACAATATAAATTATCCGGAAGATCGATATATTCTTGTTACAGCTCACTTAAAAAACAATGGCAAACTTAATATTGGAATCTTAAAACAGAAATATTTGTTTCGATTTCAGCGATAAATGATTTTATTTCAAATACAAAAGCCTTTCACAAATTAATTAGTGAAAGGCTTTTTTTATTTTTAAGTATCCGTTTTAAGATAAAAAATCTTTGAACCACAATCCCGAGTGTTTAATGGTTCGTTGCTGCGTTTCGAAATCAATATGAATTAAGCCGAATCTGGCATTATAACCTTCTGCCCACTCAAAGTTATCCGTTAAACTCCAGACAAAGTAGCCTTCAACGTTTAGGCCGTCTTTTCGGGCTTTTAGAATTTGTTCTAAATGGTCCTGAATATAATGGGTACGCTTGATGTCGTATACTTTGCCATTGGTCAGGATATCCGGAAACGCGGCGCCATTTTCAGTAATGATGATTTTTTTTATGCCTTTGTACGCATTGAATTTTTTCAGGACGTGATATAGCGCAGCAGGATACACTTCCCATCCCATATCTGTTGAGATTACGTTTCTTTTTTCGGCACTGATTAATTCGGCGCCAATATACGGAATCAGCATCGATGATTTTACGACTTCGCGGGTGTAACATTGCAGGCCTATAAAATCAAAATCAAAAGATAAATTGTTGAGATCATCTTCTAAAATATAATTGTTGAGCTTTTTTAGCACAGGTAAATCAGCCTGAGGATATCCCAATCCCAAAATAGGTTCGATAAAAGTTCTGTTCAGTAAAGTATCGACCCGTTTTGCGGCTTCAATATCTTTTGGGGTTTCAGTAGCCGGTTCGATATGCGTGCAGGAAAAAGTAGTGCCTATATTCGCGTCGGGAATTCGGTTCCGAAGTATTTTTGCTCCCGCAGCCGTGGCAAGAGTAACATGGTGCATGGCTTTGAGATAATTAGAGATGCCTTTTTTTCCCGGGGCATGAATACCCAGAAAATATCCGGCACCCGTAAAAACCGAAGGCTCGTTGATCACCATCCAGTTTTTGACACGATCTCCAAAATATTGGGCGCAAATGTCAACATATTGCGAGAACCAGGAAACAGATTCCCGATTGGTCCATCCGCCTTTTGTTTCCAGGGCATGCGGCAGATCCCAATGATAAAGTGTTATCCAGGGTTGTATTCCGGATGCCAGTAAAGAATCGATGATTTTGTTGTAGTAATCAATACCGGCTTGGTTTACAGGATGAACTCCCGTAGGCATAATTCTGGGCCAACTGATCGAAAACCTGAAATTAGGAATGTTTAATTCCTGAATTAAATCAATATCTGTCTGATAAGAATTATAGAAATCGCAAGCGGTTAAGGCATGATGGCCGTTTTTGATTTTTCCTTTTTGAGACGTAAAAACATCCCAGATCGAAGAACCTTTACCATCGGCATCGTGTGCCCCTTCAATTTGGAAAGCAGCGGTTGAAACACCCCACAAGAAATCATCTCCAAATTGGTCTTTGTTCAAAAATGAGTTCTCAGTTTTATTCATTCAAATGAGTTTTTCCTTTTTTTATTCTAATTTATTAATGAAGGAAAGACGATTGCATAGCTCGTAAAAAAAGCCATTCTTTGAAGGAAACCAGAAAATTTAGATTAAAGAATTTCATAACGTTTAGTTTTATTCAAATTAATAAAACTAATGTGAATTTAACGTAAAGTGATTATTATCAAATAATTAAATATTGTTTTATTGAAAGTCGTCAGTCTTCCCAACCGCAAAGAGTGAGTCCAAAACCCTGAGCCTGCGCAATAGATGTTTTTATAATCTCATGCCGACAAGCTGAGAGACCGCGACAGTTTTCTTTGTAATGGTATTTTTTGGCTCCGGCCGGACCACAGATATATACTTTGGTTTCCGGAGGATGAAAGGAGGTTAAAAGAATAAAAAGCAGGAATAGGGTATGTTGCATCAGACTTCTTTTATTTGACAATTAATTGATATTCATTTCCTTTTTTATCTGAGGCTTTTAGCTTTCCGTATGAAACCCATTCTGTATTAATTTCAATATAGGCGATAGTATCACCAATTAGAATTCCCGCACCGTATTTTCCCTGAACGTTGATATTTCCGTGAACGGAATCACCTTGAATATTAATTCCTTTTACATCATAATTGTATTCGTATTGTCCGGGATTTCCGGTTCTGTATTCGTATTGATAGGTGGTGTTAACATGATACGTTTTGGCTTCTTCTGCTGTGATCGTTTTTCGATCCTCTGCCGTAACTGCTTGCTGGTAAAAAGAATTAATTTCCGGTGGAGGCGGAGCAGCAGCTTTTTTGCACGAAAGTGTTACAAGTAATAAAAATAAGATGAGGTAGTTTTTTTGCATAGGCTTTTTGGATAAAAAATTTTATATATAAAAAAGTGTTTTTGAAATCTGTGATTAAAAACCAAGTAATTTTTAAGTTCTAAATCTAAGTAGAAATACCTTCTTTAAAATACGTAGTAATACTTGATTTTATTAGAAATTTATATAGCTTTACAAATTGATTCAAAACTTTTTGCTTCACCTTCTAATAAAGGTAAATAAGTGAAATTATCTTTTGTGTTTTCGTACAGTTTCGAATTTTTTACATCTAAAACAGCAAAGATAACTTGATCTCCAGCTTCCTTTCGTAATTGGCTTTCCATAAGTGATAAAATTTGTGATAATTTATCTTTAGAAATTTTGTCAGCCTTTAAAAATAATTTGATAACATAATATTTTTTATCAAATGCTAGTCCTAATTCAGGATTAATTTTAATATCAAGATCTCCGGTTAACCAATGATAAAAAGGAGGATTAAACCATTGTGTTTTTTTCTTTCCCCAAAATTTTTTATATCCGTCTATTGATGAAGGATAATTAGCTATTTTCTTTGAATCAGTTAGTTTTTGCAATAAGTTGTCCAACCTTTTTTTATCATCATTATTTTTGTGAGTGTCAATAATTTCCTCACGTAAGGCTTTATAAAAATCGGTAGCAGGATTGTAGGGAGGTCTATTTTTAACTTGCTTAACCTTTGTCATTTTAGAACCCCCTGATTTGTTTACAAAATCTATAAAGTCTGTGAGGGATACGCTAATGGCATCTTTCCTTTTTATGTATTTTCCCATTTTTAGTCATTTAAAAAACCATTGTTATATTTTACGTTAAAAGAATGATCAGACATTAGCAATAGTCCAAAAAACTGAAAAAATGCCAATATTGCAGGAATGAATGTCCAACAAAAGAGGAGATAAAGAATTCCTTGTACAGATTGTCCTAAATAAAATTTATGAATACCAATTCCTCCAAGAAAGAAAGTTAAAATTGCTGCGGTTAGTTTACTTTTCATAATTTACATTTTAGATAAAATTGCTGTTTTTTTTGTGTCAAATTCCATTTGTGATATAATCTCACTATCTAATAATTTTTTTAATTTTTGAAGTGTTTCCAGTGGATCTTCTTTTTGCTCTGCTACATTTTGAGGAATAGGTAAATTCGCATTTACAGTAATTCCTCCCCCGGCAATTGCTCTTTTATTTTCCAGATCATGCTCACGTCTATATGCAATCATTTCTTCTTCTTTTTGTTGCGCAAATTGATATAGTTTTCTGGCTTGAGCTTTTGGTAGGTAATCGAGCATATTCATATTTCCTTTGACTGTTTTCATAGAAAAGGTTGCCCCAATAATTCCCTCTTTCATGTGACAATCTAGTATGTCTTTCCATGCATAATCCTGAAAATCCATTGATAATCCTAGATTTCTTGGTCTACAAAAGATTATTCTTTTATTAGTTAGAGCTATACAATCTGGTGAAAGATTTACAACTGGTTTTTTTTGTACGGCAATGTATTCTACCTGCTCTCCAGAAGTAAGTAATCCGTTAACTTTAGTTAAAAGTTTTTCGACCGCTTTTGGATCTTGTTCTTCGTTTAAGAACTTTTTTAAATCGTTTATCATACTGGTTAATATTTTAATTTGTAATTATCCAAATGTAAATCCAATTAAAACCAGTATTTTACGGAAATCCATAATCCGTTTTTTTTTAAATTTTAAGCCATAAAAAAAGCCCCGAAGGAGCTTTATAGAATTAATAATAGTAAACGATATTTTAAATAATCCCCATATCTTTTGCAATAGAAACCAGATGAACGGTATTATTTGCTTTAAAAAAATCTTTTAATCTGGAAAGTCTTTTTTCCAGTGCGCTTTTGCTATTGGCTTTGACATCTGAGGTTTTAAAAATTTCTACAATCTCATCCTGCGAGGTACCATCAGACAAATGTTTTAGGATTTTAATATCGATGTCGTCAATTTCGTAGTTGTTTTTTTCCTGTAATGCAGAAGCTACTTCAGGTGAAATATATTTTTCTCCGGAGGTTGAAATGATGTGTATTGCTTTCTTTAATTCTTCAATACTGGTCAGACCTTTTAATACAAAACCATCAATTTCAGCATTGTCAAAAAGAGATTTTATACGGTAACTTTTATCTTCTACAGAGTAGGCTATTATTTTAATATCAGGTTGTAATTCACGAACTTTTTGAACCAATTCGTCACCATTGGCAATTTTTACTTCCCGATGATCTGTTTTGAACGAAAGATCACTAATTAATAAATCATAAGGTTCATTTTTATGAATAGCAGCGCGGATCTTTAAAAACGCATCGTCACAATATTTTGAATGTTGAAAATCGACAATATTTACATCTTTTAAAACTTGTTCAATTCCTAAACTGATAGCGTCAAGATCTTCGGCAATTATTACTTTTTTAAACATAGGCTTTTATTTAGGCAGTGTTATTTTTACTTTGAATCCTTTTCCCGGTTCAGAGTCAAAAGTAAGAGTTCCTTTTATGGATAAAATACGGTTTTCCATATTTTGCAAACCATTTTTTATAATGAGATCTTTTTCGCAGCCTTTTCCGTTGTCCGAATAATTGATAGTAATAGTATTTGCGGTACTTTCAAACTTTAAAACAACTACGGGAGCATCGCTGTGTTTTTTCATATTGACCATTAATTCCTGCAATACTCTCTGTATCGTGACTTTTTTGATTTCATCAATGCTTTCCCAATTTACTTTTTCCAGACTATTAATAAGAACATTTGTGTTACTGCTATTGTAGGTCGAAAGCATTTCTTTTAGATTAGCGGAATAATTTATTCCGGTATCAATACTATTGTTTTCTCTCGAAATTCCGCGAACACGAATATAAATATGATTCAGTTTTTGCAGTAAAGTTTCTTTTACTTCTTCTTTAGTCAGAGATTGCGTTTGTGTATAAGTTATGGCGTGAAAAACATCGTTTGCCAGTTCATCATGAATGTCCTTGGCAATTCTGGTTTCAGTGTCGTAGGCGGTTTCTAATTTTTCGATCCTGTTTCTGTTTTGATAAAATTTTCTCAAATACAATAATAAGAGGAACAATGATGTAATACCAATTATAAAAAATATCCTTTGATAGTTTGCTGCCTGTAGCGATAATTCATTCTCTGCTTTTTCAAGTCGCAGTTTCTGGTTTTCGTCTTTTTCTTTTTTAGAATCGTATTTAATTTTGGCAAACTTGTTTTTAAAATTGTTTCGGATCTTAATAATACTGTCATTTATAGTAATGTACTTTTGCGCATATTGCGCATTTTTATTTCCGGAATCATTCGAAATTAAAAAAGACAAAGCTTTCAAACGTTCATCGACACTATTAAATCTTGTAGCAATTTCATAGGCTGATTGTGCATATTGATTCGATTTTTTGGAATCGGTTTTTAAAAAATATTCTGCGAGGTGTAAATTGCTTTCGATGCTTCCGTAAAAATCATCAATTTGTTTTCTTAATTGATAACCTTCTTGCATTAGGGATAGTCCTTTTTCGGTTAATCCGTTTTTAAAATAAGCAAAACCGAGGTTGTCTAATATTCCTGCTTTTTCAAAAGGTTCCTTATCAATAATTTTTTTATCGAGTATAGATTTTAAAATTTGAATCGCTTCATCATATTTTTTCTGCTGAATATAAACAGTTGCAATGTTATTTAAAGGAGATTGTTTTGATACCTCATCTGTACAATCTGCGATAGCTTCCTTGTAATAATGGATGGCATCATGGTAAAGAGAAAGTTCTTTATCCGCAATTCCGAAGAAGTTATTAATGGAAGCACTATATATGTCTTTGTGTTTCAGAAAAGGCAGTGCTTCTGTAAGTGTTTCTTTACTTCCATAATAATCTCCATTTATTTGCTGGATAGAAGCCATTTGAATCAGATTAAAGACAATATTAGCACTGTCTTTTATGGTCTCAAAAATTATTTTTGATTTATTGAAGTTGTAGAATGCACTATTGAAATTTTTATTTTCAAAGCTCTCTATTCCTTTTTTTCTAAAATCTCGTGCTTCTTTTTTAATAAAAGATGTATCCACAGGTTTAATGTTTTCTTCTTTACAGGAAAGAAAAAGCAGGAAAAAAAGAAAACAAAAAAACGGGGATCGTAGCATAAGAGTTACTTTCCCCGAAAATAGTAATTAATTTGAAATTAACTACTTAAAATTGCCACTATTGTGGTGGTGGCGGAACCTTTATTGGTAAATCTCCAGGTCCGTCAGCGTATGCTGGTACTTCGGGTTTTATATTTGCTTTAGTATCTTCGAAATCATCAGAAGTACAAGAAATCATAGTTGTCAATAGAGCGCACGCTCCCAATAATATTAGCTTTTTCATTTTTTTTATATTTATGGATTAAGCATGAGTATTGCCGTTCGGATCTTTTCCGAAATTTTTAATGCAACATCATTTTGTGTTGGGAAGTGAAGTGCGTAGACAGTAAAAATTTATTTATACTTCCCGGATAAACTCCGTTTTACGGTTTTCCGCACTTTTTATTTAAACTAGTTTGTACATTTGTTCTAATCGCGATATCGAACAAGAACTAATTTTTGATACCGCAAAGTAACAACGGCTTTAAGCCTGAATTGAGAGGGAATTCCGGGAATTCCGATATATTTTTAGAATTCCGGACAATTCCACATAATTCCTTAAAATTCCAAATGAGAAATCCTTAAAATTCCAGATAACCCATGCCAAACAATACTTTTGAAGATTATAAAATTGCTGTAAAAAAGAAATATGAAGAAGTTAGAAATAGCGAATACTTTGTTTATTTAAATAACCCGACGAGAGGTAGACTTCGTAATTTATGTTGGGAGTTATTTTTGCAGCAAAACAGAAATCAAGATGATTTAAATGTCTTTAGTACTTTATTAGGGCTAGCTTTTGATGTTACTAAAAGGAATAAGTTTGATGAACAAAAAGATAAATTCAGACCTATTGAAACTTTCTTTAAAGGAGAAACTGATCCGGCAAATGTTGAGGCAGTAAATATGGCTGCAATTTTGGTAGATTTAGAACCGAGACCTTTTAATAAATTTAGAATACACAATTTATTTCCTGATGAAATTAAAGGTGATGATGGAGTAGTTTTAGTAAATCAACAAAAGGGACAAAATGAGGGTTCAGGAGATCTGGAAGTTTTTCTTGATGAAAAGGAGAGAGAAAAAGGAATAGAAAAGGGGATAATAGAAGAAAAGAAACATGTTGAGGTAAAAGAAAGTGAAGAAGTAACAGAAAGTACTACTGAAGAAATAAAATCAACGCCACAAGCAATCAATGCATTTGTCTCTATTCAGGAAAAAACTCCGGGCAAATTGAACAAAAGAATTAGGAATACTATAATAGGACTGGGATTGGTTTTATTTATAGGATTTCCGGTAATCTTTTTTGCATTTCCAAATAAAGGCTGTATGCAGTGGACTGGTAATAACTATGAGATAGTAGATTGTGATTTGAAAGCACCGGACAATAATATTGAACTTTTAGATCCAAATCAGATTAACATGAAAAGAATTAAAGTGTGTGATACAACTACTTTTTTTAAAAGTGACAAACCTATTGTGTTTTATGCCAGATCTCGAGACTCACTAGAATGCTTTAATCAAATGGGATACCATCCTGAAAGGCGAAGTCAATACCTAAGGCCTATTACCAATTATATGGTGGGTAAATACGTAAGCAATAAACCATGTAAATAATGTTATTGCTATAATTTCGTAAAACAATTCTTTAATATTTAATGGAATTATATAAATTAAACCGAAAATTATAGAACATTTCTGATATACTTTAAAACTAATTTAGCATAAAATAATTTTAAAGAAATCAAACATGAAAACGAAAAGAATATTATTCGCATTATTATTGAGCATCGGTTTATTTGCAACATCTTGCAGCAGTGATGACAACGAAGGAGAAACAATTGTTCCGATACAAGGGAAATACAACCTAAGTCAGACAGGAACAATTATTGACGGAAAAGAGGTATTGATCGATGCCCCACAAAATCAAGCAGGATGCAGCAGGGATTATTTAGATCTTAGAATAAGTAATGCAGCCGTTATAGGTGATTATAATGGTTCTGATTGTGCATTAACTGAAACTACAGGGACTTATGCAAGATCTCATAATGATTTAACTATTAGTGTTGGTAATTTGAGCTCTACTAGTGACATCATGAACCTTACGAACAAAGAATTAAAATTGAAAGATAAAACTACTGGTATCATTACGGTGTATACAAGATAATATATCTGAAGTAATTTTTTAATTCTTTTAGAGAACTAAAAATCAAAAACGGAAATGACTTTCTAAAAGTTATTTCCGTTTTTTTATTAGTTTGTATTTTGGATCACCGGGATATAAATGTCAAAAGTAGCTCCCTTGTTTTTTTCTCCTTGTGCCGTGATGATTCCGTTATGGTTTTCTACTATTTTTTTAACGATCGCAAGTCCGATTCCTGTTCCTGTGTATTCTAATTTTCCATGCAAACGCTGAAAAACTTCGAATATCTTTTTACTGTACTGCGGTTCAAAACCAATACCATTGTCTGAAATGCTAATATGACAATATTCTGTTTCTTTAGATAGGCCATGATGGCCTAAATTTGCTCCTTTATTGAATTCGCAGTTCATTTTTATTACGGTAGGAACATCCGGATTCGAAAATTTGAGTGAATTACTCGCCAGGTTATACAACAACTGTCTAAACTGAAACGGAATAATACTGGCTTCGCAGGTTTTACTAATTTCGATTACCGCTCCTTTTTGTTCCAGTTCTTCTTTAAGATCTTCTTTTACCTCATCAATAATTGTAGAAAGATTGACTTTTTCAAACTTTCTTTCCTGAATGTTGGTTCGTGAGTACGAAAGCAAATCATTGATTAGGGTCTGCATTCGCTGTGCAGCGTTTTGCATTCGTTGGAATTTATCTTTTCCGGAATCGGATAGATTATCGGATTCTTTTTCGATAATTTGTGTTGCAAAAGTTTGAATTTTACGCAGCGGTTCCTGCAAATCGTGGCTCGAAATATAGGCAAAAGACTGAAGTTCCTTATTCATTTGCTCCAGTTCTACATTTTTTTGTTCGAGTTCTTTTGTACGTGCGGTAACTTGTTTTTCTAATTCCTGTGTAAATGCTTTTTCAGTCTGGATATCCGTAAAGGCACCCACCCATTTGATGATTTTATTGTCTTTGTTCAAAACAGGTTCACCAATTACAGCATGCCATCTGTAGGTGCCGTCTTTTCTTAAAACCCTGACATCAGTTTTATAAACTGCCCCGGTGGCCAGACTCTTGTTCCAGATTTTGGTATTTTCCTCCAGATCATCAGGATGAATCATGGCTTGCCAGGCTTTTTCACCAGTTGGGACTACGCCTGTATATTCTAACCATTTGCCGGAAGTAAACAGGGAATTTCCTTTTTCATCGGTTTCCCAGATAAGATGTGGAATACTTTCGGTTAGGGATCGGAATTTCTTTTCGCTTTCTTCAATTTTTTTTCTGGCTTCGACTTTTTCAGTAACATCAATCAGTGTTACTTTTATGCCTGAAATCGTATTGTCGATTTCGCGCATTGGGGCGTATTCAAAATCAATATACATTTTATATTCCGTATCTCCATTGTTCAAATAAAATAAGGATTCAGATTCTGAATGTACATTTCCCGTGGCATAAACTTCATTTAAGAGTCTTGCATATTTTTGTTTTTTGAGTTCCGGAAATACGTCTAATATATTTTTCCCCTGAACATCGCTTTCATTTTTCCTCCATATATTTTTCAAAAGAGCAGCATTGACCATTTCGATCGTCATGTCTTTTCCTCTCAGAATGGCTTTGGGAACAGGAGATTCCATGACCAGTTTACGGAATCTTTTCTCGCTTGCTTCAAGTTCCTGCTGATGATTTTTCTCGTCAGTGATGTCTCTTACGGTGCCTAATAATTTTTCAGGATTGTTGTCGTCATCGTAAAAAAGTTTTCCTTTGGCCTCGACCCAGTGAATCGACTGATCGTCCCATATTACCCTGGCTTCATATTGAATGTTTCCAAAGGCAATCGCTTCTTTAAACGCTTTTTCGCGGATGTGTAAATCGTCTGGATGCACATGGCTCAGCAGTTGGGCATGGGTTAAATATTCACCGTCTTTGTAACCGGTAACAATTTCGAGATATCTTGTAGAATACTGAAGGTCTTTTGTTTTTACCGCCAATTCCCACGTACCCAGTTCACTCGCTTCGACTATAATATTAAGCCTTTCCTCATTGAGTTCTGTTTTTTTTCTGGATTCGACTTTCTCCGTTACCTCCGTGACGGTTACTATGATTCCTGAAATATCTCCATTTTCCTCTTTTAAAGGATGATAAAGAAAATCGAAATAAAAAATTTCGTGATTGCCATATCGGTTGATAGGTACAGGGACTTCATAACCATGATACGGAATACCGGTAGTAAAAACTCCTTCTAAAAGAGCACTTACAGCTTCTTCTACCTCTGGTAATGATTCAAACAGGGGTTTGCCTACAAAGTCTTTTTCTTCTCTGGCGACCAATTTCAGGTACGCTTCATTGGCCATTTCGACCATATGGTTGGGACTGCGTAAAATACTGATTCCAACCGGAGTTTGCTTAACCGTATTTCTGAAACGTTTATCGGCTTCTTCAATTTTTTGTCTTGCAATAACCTGTGGTGTATTATCAAGTACCCAAATGGCAATTTTGGTTACTTTGCCTTCGGTATTTTTGAGTGGTGCATATACAAAAGTGACATATACTTTCTCTTTATTTCCTTGTCTGATGAGTTCCATTTCTACTTCATTAGCATAAAATGGAAGCCCTTCTTTTATTACTTTTTCAAGCGGTGCTTCGTAGCAAGATTTTACCTCGGCAAAAGTATCCCAGTAATGTTTTCCGGCAATTTCTTCGCGGGATTTTCCGGCAACTTCGATAAAACTGTCGTTTACAATTTCGCTTATTAAAGTGGCGGCATCTATTACACAAATACCAATTGGAGACTGAGCGACCATGCTGCGTAAATTCTCCTCGCTTTCTTCAATTTTTTTCTTGGCTAAATTCAGGTCTGTTAAGTCGACTCCTGTATTCATAACACCATAAATATTGCCGTTTATGTCATATATTGGTGTTAAGCTGTAATTGAAATAATAGGTATGTAATTTTCCGTTAACGGTAAGATCAAGGGGCGTATTTTTTGTATGAAAGGATTTTCCGGTTTCCAGTACCTCTTTAATCTGTTCAAAAACCAATTGATTGTCCAGTTCCGGAACGACATCTTTAAAAGATTTTCCGATAACGTCATCGCCTTTTCCCCATATTTTAATAATGGAATCATTGGCGAGTTCGACTATCATTTCTTTTCCTGCATATAAAGCAATTGGAAAGGGGGCATTTTCTACCAGTTCGCGTACTTTTTGTTCGCTTTCAATAATTTTAGAACGTGACAATACTTGTGACGTAACTTCTATGGCAATCCCAACAACACCGGAAATAGTTCCGTCAGCTTCTTTAAGGGCTTCGTATACAAAATTGATATATGTATCTTCGATTTTACCATTGCGCGGCAGTTTCACGAGCTGCTCATTGGCAATAAATTTTCTCCCAGTTTTATAAACATTATTCAGTACCTCTTCAAGATATTGGTTTCTTGTTTCCGGTAAAGCGTCAAATACAGGTTTGTTGAGAATTTCGCTGGCCTCGACTCCCCATAACTGAATCATTTGATCGTTTGCAATTTCTACAACCTGATCTTTACCTCTCATAACACACATGGCAACAGGAGCCTGCATGATATTATTTCTAAATCTGGCGTTACTTTCTTTAAGAGCTGCTGTGGCCCTTACTTTTTCCGTAGTTTCGATAACTGTTACCAAAAGACCGCCTACTACGCCATCTTCTTTTTTGATGGGGCTGTATGAGAAATTAAAATAGCAATCTTCATCATAGCCTTTTCGGTCTAATGTTAATTTAAAATCCGGAAAAGTAACCGAGCTTCCTTTCATAACATCCTCAAACATGGGAGCAAGGATGTCCCAGACTTCAGAGAATGTGATTTGGGAACTAATTCCTAAAGCTTTAGGATGTTTTGAGCCCAGAATCTGGCTGTAGGTATCGTTGTATATTTGCGTAAAATCTTCCCCCCATACAATTAACATTCCAAAGGGGTTATTGAGCATTAGGGCAACAATGGTTTTAAGGCTTTGAGGCCAGGTTTCGGGATCGCCTAAAGGAGTTGTATTCCAGTCTTTAGTTCGCATTAATTTGCCCATTTTTCCACCACCGGTCAGAAAATAAAGATTCTTATTTGTAAGGCTCATTCTAAAAATGAATTAAGGTTGAAGTATAAAGTGCTCTCTCATGGGCTGCTTAAAATTATTGCCAGATGCTGTAGTTAGTGCATTTTCGATTACTTTTTTTAGTTGAGCAAATTCACCGGGCTTACGAATGTAATAAGTGGCTCCTTTGGCATACATTTTATCGACAATTTCGTTATCTAGCGAAGTCGAAAAAATAATTACCGGAAGATCTTTGAGAGCTTCTTTTTCTCTTATTTCCGTCAGGCATTCATGACCATTTTTGCGGGGCATATTCAGGTCAAGAAAAAGAATATCCGGTAAATCACCGGTAGTGATACTGGCTAAAAAATCCATGAGTTGTACACCGTCGTTTACCGTTACAAGTACTGCGGGAAATGATAATTCATCAAGTGCTTCCTTAAAGAAATCGCAATCATCTTCATCGTCATCTGCCAGTAATAAATTATAATTCTGCTTGCTCATTTTAAGTATTGTAAGATTTAATGTCCTGATTCAATTCCGGTTAATCTCCCTGTTTTTCTAAAATAACAGTATTGTTGGTCTGTTATCTGTTTGAAAATCAGTTTTTTTTGTTTTGTACAATGTGTCAGCTGAAGCCTTTCTGCTTCAGACCTATCATGAATTTAAATTCAAAAAGGCTATTATTTCGCTAAGATAAGATTAATTGTATTACAAATAATCATGAATATTTCAATAAATTTAACGCTTTTAGGCCTAATTCTGTAATCGTTTTATTTTAAAATTAACATATTGAAAATTAAATAGTTGGGCTTTTGTTGTTTTATTTTTAAAATTGACTTCAAAAAAAAATCCGCCAAAAAATTAATTTGACGGATTTAAGATATAATCCATAGTGATTAACTCGTTTGGCATTTTTTTTCAAATTTTTGAAATCAATCCAGTGGCTTCGGGCAATGTCATTAAGTTAAGCTTCTTTTAGCTGATTAGGGTAATTTATTTCGCGCAAAGACGCAAAGATTTTAGATGTAAACCTGGCGATTTTGCGTCTTTGCGTGATATTTATCCCGCACAGTTTTAAAGATTAGATTTCGGCACGTTAGTTAAGAATCAGTAATTTATGTGGATAACACTAAACCTTTGGCTTTAAAATTACTGTACAATACCTGACGCGCGCTGCTAATTGTTTCTTCTGTGCGGTAAATGCTGCACCAGAATTTAATTTGCAATTTGAATTTTCCGTCAGCAATAGCCGTATAATAAATGTGCGGAGGTTTAGCATTGTTTACTAAAACCATGCTTTCGAGAGATTCTAATATGAGCGCATTAATTTCTTCCGGCATGATTTCTCCGCTCACTTCTGCGGCGATTTCTACCAGTTTAAAATTGTCGGTATACGTCCAGTTGGTAATGTTTTGAGACAATAAATTACCATTCGGGATAATGATTTCGGCACCGTTTGCCGAGTTGATTTTGGTGGTACGCAATCCCATCGATTTTACACGGCCGGATTCTGAAGCAATATTGATCACATCGCCAATTTGTATGGGTTTGTCAAAAATTAAAATAATACCCGAAACAAAATTATTAACCACACTCTGAAGTCCAAGTCCGACACCAACGCCCAAGGCTCCCAGCAAAATACTTAGTTTGTCCAGTGGCATTCCCGATGCGGCAACGGCCAAAAGATAACCACTGATTAAGACGACAAGTCTTGTGATCAATAATTTGGAATGTTGCCTTTTGTTGATGTTTTCTTCGTTTTCATCATCGACTTCGCCAAAAAAGTACGCTACATAATTCTGTAATAAATGTGCCAGCCAAATGATGATAAAAAACAAGACAATATTTCCTAAAGTAAAAGTGATGCTTCCGATTGTGTTGGGATGACTCAACAGCGCATTTAAACCATCGCGTAAAGATTCCCAGATATTCAGATTAGCTGCGATGACAACAATCCACATATAGCTAATGACGATGATGAAAGGTTTCTTGAGTGTATCCGACAGGCTTTCGAAATCAAAAATCTTCTCGATACCGCGTTTTACCCTTGTCGTATAAATTTGTAAAAGGATAATTTCTAAAATTATTTTCAAAAATACACTTAACGCGACAATCTGCGTAAGCGAAATAAAAGCGGTAAGGCTTAACATATTGGCGAGGGAAACCCTTCCGAAAACATTATTGATTAACGCCAAAACATTCAGGCCGATAAAAATGATCGTCGCCCATTTGAAGAATCCTTTGATGTACAGCTGATCTTTTAAAGTTTTGATCTGAACAAAACCGTAACGGATTCCTAAAATATTGATGACAATAAAAGCACAGCGCTGTATAAAACCAACGGCAATAAACAGGTCCAGGAAACACAGAATAAAAAACAGGACTAAAAGAAACATCCAATTGCGGATGGCGACAGAAGACCAGTCTTTTCTAAAAAGAAACGTCAGTAGTCCCAGAAGACAAAGCTGAACCAGTTCTATAAACATCGCCGGAGCATATAAGTTACTTACAACTGCAATATTCAACGCAATAACAGCTACCGGAATAATAACGCCTTTGTTGAGGTATTTGAAATTAAACTGAGACAGGTTCTTGGCATGTCCGTTATTTTTCAGGTATTTTAGATTGCGTGCAATATACCAGCCCAATATTCCCATTAATAAAAGCAAGGAGATCAGGGCGCCTGCTTTGTAACTTAGATAGTAAGAAGCGACGCTTTGTTCGATCACAATTTTGGCCTTGATGTTTTGCCCTTCTATTTTTTTTGAAGTCGAATCGTTTGTACTCCATAAAACAGGATATTCTCTTTTTAGAATACTGATGCCGGATTGTTCGAGTTTATTGTCGACGGCGATCAAAGCATTCGAAACGGCAATTTTTCTTTCTACCGTCAGCCTTTTATTATTGTTCAGGATTCCCTGGTTTTTAGTCATCAGACTATCCGTGCTGAGGTATCGGTCTTTAAGATTGGCAAATTCTTTTTTAAATTGCTTGCGTTTAATGGTATCTGTCAAAAGTCCCATTAAGGTTTTGTCTTTGCGAAGATCAATTACCCTGTCTTTTATTTTCTCCAAAGCGAGGTTGCGCGAATTGATTGCGGTATTTTGCTCGTCCAGTTCCTGTTCGATTTCTTTCAGGACAATACGGTACATTTGCTGGTTGCGCACATTTGGATTTGCGCCTTTTATACTCACTAAAATCAGGTCGAGTTTGCTTTGTGTTCTTTTAATTTCTCCAAACAAATGATGGCTGTTGGCATCAAATTCAGTGTCATTATGAGCAGATTTCAAAACTTCTCCGGCTTTTTCGATCGCCATCAGATAATCGCTGTCGGTAACAGTTTCCTGAAAAAGCTTTGAACGGTTTTCTGTTTTTGCAGGCGCAGCTTCAGTTTTGACCGGTGCTGTTTGGGAATAGGCGAGTGGCGCGTAAAAAAAGACGGCTGTCAGGGCGAGTAAATAAATATAATTTCTTTTCTGAATCATAATGTAAGGCAATGAATTTAAGAATCAAATGTAATTTTTTTTAAGATATTTATGACTTAAAGGGATAATAAAATTTGGTTAAGAAATTTTAGTGAATTGGGCTTAATCTTGTTGTGCATTATTTTTTTGTCAGCCCTGATTGCTATCTGTTTAAAGCGATTCATACAGATTTTTTAAATATGAATTTCACGCAGATTAAAAAAGATTTCAGCAGATTTACGCAAATTAATTTGAATGATAATCTATTTAAATCTGCTATGATCTGTAAAATCTGCGTGAAATAAAATCACTTTAATGCTTCTTTTTATGTGTCCCCTTGAGCGGAGTCGAAGGGCGCTCCAACAGGAACTTGGGCTTCGACTCCGCTCAGCCTGACAATGCGATGTAGAAATTGCAAAAAAAATCTTTTTTAATCTGCTATAATCAGTAAAATCTGCGTGAAATAAATCACTTTAATGTTTCTTTCTATATGTCCCCCTGAGCGGAGTCGAAGGGCGCTCCAACAGGAACGTGGGCTTCGACTTCGGTCAGCCTGACCATGTGACTTAGAAATTGCAAAAAAATAACCCATACAATCATAGTTCTAACAAAGTTTTAAAAATATTATATTCGTACTCTAAATACCAGCATTACCAAAACAATCACAAAATGGAAAATATAACCGTTATTATCATGCTGCTTTTCGGGGTGGCTTTTCTGAGTCTTATTAGCAAAAAATACAATTTTCCCATTCCAATTGTGCTGGTACTTTGCGGAGTCATTATTAGTGTTATTCCGGGACTTCCGGTGATTGCTTTAAGTCCTGAAATTGTATTTATTATCTTTTTACCGCCTCTTTTGTATCACGCTGCGTGGTATACGAGCTGGTCAGACTTTAAACAAACGATCCGGCCAATTACTTTGGCAGCCGTAGGTTTGGTACTTTTTACTACCGTTGCAGTGGCTGTTGCAGCACATATGCTGATTGATGATATCTCCTGGCCGTTGGCTTTTTTATTGGGCGCGATCGTTTCGCCGCCGGATGCGGTTTCGGCTACTTCTATTACTAAAGGACTGGGGTTGCACCCAAGATTAATTGCAATCCTCGAAGGCGAAAGTCTGGTAAATGATGCCAGTGGTCTGGTAGCGTACAAATATGCTTTGACGGCCATCACAGCCGGAAATTTTGTGCTCTGGCAAGCCGGACTGAACTTTGTGGTCATGTCGGTTTTAGGAATCGCCATTGGTTTAGGAGTAGGTTATATCATGAGTTTTATTCATAAAAAGTTTGTCTGCGATGAGGTGATCGAAGCAACTCTGACTTTACTGACACCTTTTGCGTCGTACCTGATTGCAGAACATTTTGAATGTTCCGGTGTTTTGGCCGTAGTGGCAACCGGACTTTTTCTTTCGGCAAGATCGGGAACGATTTTCACACACGAAAGCCGAATCATGACAGGAACGATCTGGAGTGTTCTAACCAATATTCTAAACGGATTAATTTTTATCTTAATCGGATTGCAATTGCGCCAAATTATTGCCGGAATCGGGAATTACTCCGGTTGGTCTTTGTTTATTTGGGGCGCTTCGGTGAGTTTAGTGGTGATTCTTGTGCGTTTTTTATGGGTGATTCCGGCGACTTTACTCCCCAGATATATCAGTAAAAAAATCCGTTTGCAGGAGGAATTCGATTTCCGAAACATGATTGTTTTCGGCTGGTCCGGAATGCGTGGTGTGGTGTCGATGGCTGCGGCTTTGGCGCTTCCGCTAATGATGAACGAAACCGAAGCTTTCCCGTTACGAAACCTCATCATTTATCTGGTGTTTTGTGTGATCCTTTCGACTTTGGTCATTCAGGGTTTGACATTGCCGTGGCTGATCAAAAAACTAAAAATCGAAAAGTACTCCATCATCGCCGAAGAATACGAAATCCGAAACATTATCGTTTCGCAAACTATTACGCACATCGAAGATAATTTCTCGTTACTCAACGATGACTTGCTGCACAACATCAAAAGCAAATACGAAGTAAAATTCAACCGCCTCCAAAAAACCGAACTCCCGGCCAATTTCTTCGGAAAAGGAAATGTAATGGGCGGCGAGATTTTCAACGATTTTACCAAAATACAAATTGATCTCCTGAATGTAGAACGCGACAAACTAGAATCAATGCACAAAGCAGGTTCTGTCAATGAAGAGATTTTCAGGAAGATTGAGAAGGAACTGGATTTGGAAGAGACGAGGTTGTGGATGGAGATGTATGAGGAGTAGGGGGATTATTTTCTTTTTTTGATAGAATTTAGTAAAGAATCTTGTAATTCAGTAACTAATTTTGTCTCAATTTCTAAGCGACCATAGTTAACATGTACAAATGAAACGGAAAAACTTTTTTCAAAAATAATATCAAGTTGTTTTTCGACTTCAGGATGATAACTGTTTTTAACTAAAGTAGCGTTTAAAGAACGACCTAATTTCTTTCTAAAAGAATGATTGTATGTTCTGTGAACCTCTCTCATTCTGGCCTTAAAATTACCGGTCTCTCCAATATATTTTAATTCATTATTTATGAAAATTCCATAGATTCCGGGCAAAGAATCCAAAGCATTGCACCACTTATCGATTTTATTGAATTTATGTTTTGGATTAGAAAGTAATTCAAGTTTTACTTTTTGACATTGTTCATCTATCTTTTCTTTTGTAAATACCATTTTCTTAAATATAAATTAAGCAATAAAACATGTTTTTTGGTTACATTAAATAGCTTGTTTTACAAGACTCATAATGTATTCTAAATTATTAGTATTACTAACAATAGTTTCGTAATCTCCATTTCCCCAATAACCAATTTTAGAAATGTCTTTCATTAAACTTTTAGGATCATCTAATTGTCCTTTTTTAAGGTTAATCAAAATTTTGGTCCCTTTTTTGAGGATAACGATGTCAGCTATGTTTTTGTTCTTTTTAAAAGCGATATATAACTTTTTAGGATCAATTTCAATATCGTCTGCTAAATTTAAAATTGCATTTTTATAATTTCATACAACTCTATTATTTCCTCTGAAGAACTGTGTAAATGATCTTCTTCATTATAGACTTTAATCTCATCAGTAACCGATTTAATAACACTATTCTGCTTCGTCAATGGCTTATACTTTCTGCAGATTTTGTTTTCTTAATAGGATTAATACGGATTAGATTATTTTCATATCTTTTTACTTCCCATAATTCAATAGCAATATCTTTAAAATTAGTCGCTAGTCTTTGGTTTTCTGTAAAACTTGGAGACACAAAAGCAACTCTGGTTTGTGACCAATCTATTGAATAGCTGTGAATTGATTTATTTAAAGTTTCGTTATAAGTCAAGACAAAATCTGCTTTGTTCTCCAACATTAAACTTAAATACGTAAAACCTTGATCTATGACAGTACTATTTTTATCTCTTTTGTATTCGATAATTACAAATGCGTTGCTGCAATTCGCTAAAGTAATTCATTGTATTACCTGATTTAAAACGATCAGCGTTCAATGCAAAACCCTTAACTATATATTCTTTTAATCGTTGGGTTGCCCAAATCCTGAATTGAGTTCCCTGAAGTGATTTTACTCTGTAACCTACAGAAATTATGACATTAAGATTGTAATAATTAGGTGCTTTTTGCTGAAATTCGGAAATTCCGAATTTGTGCATAGACAAGCTTTCATGGAGTTCTCCTTCTTCAAAAATGTTTTTAATATGTTCGTTAATAGTAGATTTGGCTTTTCCAAATAATTGTGCCATTTGGTCTTGAGTTAACCAAACCGTTTCTTCTTCAAGTCGTACATCGATTTTAATATTGCCTTCCTGATTTTGATATATAAGTATTTCTCCCGTGTTCATATAAGCTATTCTTCCATGAAATTCGTTGCTATATTCTTTTACTTCCACACTGTTGATGCGCATCTACAAAAAATAATCGGATTGCTAAAGTATTGAATAATTGATTAAGATGAATAAGGAAAACCAGAAAGTATAGAAATTGATATATGTTTTTATTGGAGAGTATACTTTTTACTTTGTTGTATTTGTAATAATGAAACTTCAATTTATATAAATAGTTCTCATAACCTCAAGACCCCTAGCCCTGATAGAAGCGGTATCCTTTTTATCCGCTTTTTTGCGGATGAAAAGATACAAGCGGATAGGAGGACACGAGCGATAGCGACTGACGAAGTAAATAGCTCCAGAAAAAGAAATTCCGATATTTCAATTCTGAAGCCTCGGGACCAAATCCCAAATCCCAAAAAAAACTTCAACTTCTCTCAGTATAACAATAATAAACTCCAAAAATCGTTTTTACTAAACTTCGGGGTATTCAAACACACCAAAACCTCATCCTCAAAACCTCCCAAAACCCCAATAAAACTGTATACTGTATCCTAAAACCGTATAATAATTACACACATCAAAATAATACAAAACCGCTAAACAACTCAAAACCAGTAAAAACTGATAATGGCACGAGGCTTGCAAAATGGGATAATGTAGATTTCTGTCGATAAATGAAAATAACGAATCGGGAGGAAAGCAAAAAAATAAAAGCCATACAAAGCAAATCAAAAGTAGTGTCATATGAAAAGTGAAACCTTAACAACAGAACAATTTTATACGTCGAAATCAGATCTTAATAACGAACAAGCCTTAAACAGTTCCATTTTTCGTATTAGTAATGATCATGTAGCAACAAAAAAAGTAAGCGAGCGCACCAAAAGTAAGTTTGGGTTATTTGTGCTGGTAAGTACTTTTATCTTAATGTTTGTTGGAGCTTATTCTGTCTATCATATGCAGGACGACTTTGATCAGTTTCAGATTGAGCGTCTGAACTCAAATTGGGGACTTCCGTTTTTGATCATTGCGGGATTGTTATTTTTCTTTCAAACAGGAGTTTTCTTGTATAATTTATACTTGTATTTTAACTACAAACCAATCGAATCTGTGTCAGACGAAATGCTGCCAACAGTGACAGTAATTGTTCCTGCGTATAACGAAGGAAAACTGGTTTGGGATACTTTAATGAGTTTGGCCGAAAGTGATTTTCCGGCACATAAATTAGAGATATTAGCCGTTGATGACGGAAGTAAAGATGATACATGGTACTGGATGCAACAGGCTAAAATAAAATTAGGAGATCGTTTAACGATTTTTCAACAACCGGCAAATGCAGGAAAACGTCACGCTTTGTACCGTGGGTTTGAATTAGGAATGGGAGAAATTTTTGTAACGGTAGATAGTGATTCAATCGTTAAAAAAGATACTCTTAGAAACCTGGTAAGTCCGTTTGTAGTAGATGAAAAATGTGGCGCAGTAGCTGGAAACGTGCATGTGTTAAACAGTAAAAAAGCGATCCTGCCAAAAATGCTGAATGTAAGTTTCGTAATGAGTTTTGAGTTTATGCGTTCTGCCGAAAGCAAATTGGGTTCTGTACTTTGTACTCCCGGAGCAGCAGCAGCTTACAGAAAAACTTCGGTTTTCGCATGTCTTGACGAATGGATCAACCAGACTTTTATGGGACAGCCATCTGACATTGGAGAAGATCGCGCCATGACCAATATGATCCTGAAACAAGGACAGCATGTATTGTTTCAAAGAAATGCTTATGTATTGACTAACGTTCCGGAAGAATACACTGGATTATATAAAATGTTTATCAGATGGAGCAGAAGTAATGTGCGTGAAAACATTGCTATGGCAAAATATGTATTTACAGATTTTAGAGAAGGATCTAAATTTGGTTCAAGACTTTTATGGCTGAACCAGGCACTAAGAATTGTTATGGCGTATCCATTTATGCTTTTTATGTTCTTTTTTATCGCCATACATCCGTTGTTGTTTTTAAGTTCAACACTTTTAGGAATCTTAATCGTATCGAGTTTTCCGGTTTTGTTTTATGCCAAGAGATACAACTTGTCTGATTCGCTTTGGGCGTATTCGTACAGTGTTTTTTATACCTTCAGCTTATTCTGGATTACACCTTACGCCATCGTTACCGCCAATAAAAGAGGCTGGTTGACACGTGGTTTAGTTTAAAAATTAAATATTAGAATTAGATTAGAAATAGAAATTAGATTATGTTTTTAAAACTCCTGTTCATTTTTTGGACAGGAGTTTTTTTTTATTTACTATTTTTTTTCAGGAGCTAATCCCGTTCTTCGTTCCAATCTTTTGCGGCGAACGCCTTCGCAAAAGGATTTCCACTTCTATCAGGGCTCGTTTTCATAAGACGATTTAGGATTGACGTCTGGTTTGCCATCCCGAGTAGCGAAGGATCGCCACAAATAGCTCCCACAATTTTGGGAAAATACTTTGCGCTAATTTCTTGGAGAGATCTACTTCGTCTGTTCGCGATCGCTCGGGTCTCCTCCGAAATGACATACTTTGATGATATACTTTGTTGAACTCTTAACTTATCGTATTTCAAACATAGACCGTAGTTTCAAACATAGGGAAACGAATCTTCTGAAGCCTCAGGATAAAACCTGTCGGATTTGTCAATAAAAATAATTTCAAAAAAACAATTAATAAAAGAATGTTCATTCATTTATTGTTTTATATTTGCAAAAAAAAGGAGTATGAGAGTAAGAGATGCAGACAAGGAAAAGTTGGTAATCGAAATGGCGATCGATCAGATTGTACGTGACGGATTTCAGGGTTTCAGTATGAATAAGCTTGCGAAGGCCTGTTCGATATCAGTAGGCACACTCTATATTTACTATAAAGACAAAGATGATTTAATACAAAAAATAGGTGCTGTTACGGCACTTCAATTTTTTACCAGTACGGTAAAAAATTTTTCCCCAAAAATGTCATTTGAAGAAGGATTATGGAAGCAATGGGAAAACCGCGCGGCATTTACCATGAAATACCCGAAGGAAGTTGCTTTTTTTGAAATCATCAAACATTCGCCTCACTCAGAAATTATTTTGGATTCTATTAAAGAGTTTGCAGATTTCAGAATGATTATGAAGGAGTTTATTGATAACGGACTGCGTAATAAAGAACTGGTCCCAATGACATTTGAAGCTTTTTGGTCTGTCGCCTACGGACCATTATACACGCTTCTGAACTTGCATACTGAGGGTAAGAGTATGGGAGGAAAACCGTTCAAACTTACCAAAGAAATTATGAAAGAAGCTTTTAGCCGAACCATAAAAGCTTTAAAACCATGAAAAATTATGGAAACAGATTTAAATACGATACACGTTTTTAAAACAAATATTGCCACTGTAGATCCGAATTGTCAGCTGCGTAAAACGCTCGACGACCATCAGGATATAAAGCAATGGAGTATCGATCACGAAGATGTCGATTGCGTTCTTCGTGTTGTTTCAGATGTACTGCAACCTGAAACCATCATTGGTATGATCAACGATTTTGGTCATGAATGCCAGGAATTAAATTAATAAAAAAAAATAAACCAGTTTATGGAAAAAACGATAGGGGACAGCCCCGCTTTTACTTTTTACCAAAAAATCATCATCGCCATTCTGGCACTTTTGCAGTTTACTGTAATACTCGATTTTATGGTTATTTCTCCGTTGGGAGATATCTTAATGAAACACCTTGATATGACCACGGCAAACTTTGGTTTTGCAGTTTCTGCCTACGCTTTCAGTGCCGGAATTTCAGGATTATTGGCAGCAGGTTTTGCAGACCGCTTTGACCGAAAAAAACTGCTGATATTCTTTTATACAGGATTTATCATTGGTACCGTTTTCTGTGCCTTATCAACCAGTTATTTTACGTTGCTGATGGCAAGAATTGTTACGGGACTTTTTGGCGGTGTCATTGGTTCTGTTTCTTTGGCGATCGTAACAGATTTATTCGTGATTCATCAAAGAGGCCGCGTGATGGGATTCATACAAATGGCATTTGCAACAAGTCAGATTTTAGGAATTCCGGTTGGTTTGTATTTTGCGAATAACTGGGGATGGCATTCGGCATTTATTATGATCGCCGTTTTAGGAGCTTTGATTCTTATTGCGATTATCACCCAAATGCAGCCTATAACGAAACATTTGGAAGTACAGTCAGACAAAAATCCTTTCCTGCATCTTTGGCATACGATAAGCAATAAACAATATCAGATAGGTTTTGCTTCTATCGCATTTCTTTCTGTCGGGGGGTTTATGCTGCAGCCTTTCGGGAGCGCCTTTTTGGTCAACAACATTCACATTAGCCAGCTCGAATTGCCAATGGTATTTTTCTTTACCGGGCTTTCCGTACTCTTTATCATGCCTTTGGTTGGAAAACTAAGTGATAAAGTCAGTAAGTTCAAATTGTTTGCGGCAGGTTCGGTCATTTCGATCATTATGATTTTAATTTACACCAATCTGAATCCTATTCCGCTATGGGAAATCGTAGTGATCAATATGATTTTGTTTATGGGAATCATGAGCCGTATGATTCCTGCAACAACATTAAACACTGCTATTCCGGGATTAGAAGATCGAGGTGCTTATATGTCAATATCTTCTTCATTACAGCAAATCGCGGGTGGAATTGCAGCGGTTTGTGCCGGATATATTGTACATCAGGAAACGAAAACGTCACCATTAGAAAATTACGATATACTGGGATATGTAATTGCTGTGATCACGGCACTTTCGATTTTGTTAATCTGGAGAGTAAATCAGTTAGTGAAGAAAAGAGAGACTGATGCGAGAGAAATAAAGATCTAATACAATTATTTAAAGAATATAAAAGACTGTCTGGAAAATTGGCAGTCTTTTTTTTTTTTATGTTATTGCTGCATAAAAAGCGGGATCATGTTAGAAATCTTGTCCTTAGATGGCTAATCCTTGTCGGTTACGCGTGTGATTTCTCCTTTGTTGAAATGGCAAAAAAAAATATTAACCAATTAAAAAAATCATTCAAATACTTGCTAGCTGTAGTGATGCCGGATCAATGTTTTGCGGTTCTTCTATTTTGCCGGTAACGGTTTTAAGAAAATCGTTTACGTTGTCGATATAGAGTAATATTCTTTTAGGTTCTTTTGAGATTCCAAACGGTAAAGCAACTTTAATATTTTCTTTTAATTCAATTGAAACATTGTGAGGTTCTAACTTGCCGAGTAATGCAAATTTTACAAGTTCACTGCTTTTCTCATAATCCCCTTCGAATTTTTGTATGGAAGCAATTGAATCAAAACGCAGTTCTAAAGTATCAAAAAGCCCATATCTAATTATCATTTTTTGAGATAAAACAAGATGACTTCTGAACAAAACTGCTTTTAAATGACCAATCAGATTGATTAAAACATAAACATGAAGAACCAGTAAAACAAGAGAGACCGTTTTATTCCGGGAAATCAGAAGAAAATGTAAACCGACGGCTTCAAAAACAGAAACAAGCATCAAACCAATATACACGGCACTAACGCCACTTTCTTTATAACCTGTAAAATTATTTTTAGTGATAGTATTGTTATGATTTCGGGTCCATTTTATAAAACAATAATAGAAAGAACACACTTCAAAAGATATCATTTTTCCTAATTTTTTAAATTTTATAGCTTCTTGCAAAGCATTCGAAATGATGCCATATTCGTCTTGTTCGATATTATTTTTTTGCTTTACAGACCTTCTGAAGTTTTTTATAAATTGAAAAGCTTTCCACGTTAAATAGAGTAGAAAGGCAATGTTCAAATAGATTTTTAACTGAAAGAGGGCTTCAAAAAAATCACCTTCCATCCGGAATATAAAAGGCGTAATTTTAAAAACAGAGTAAAAAACAAACCAGAAAGTAAATTCAGTTTGTTTTTTTCTTGTCAATACATAATATAACAAAGGTGTTACGATCAGAAATAATGCAGTTGATGCAGAAAGTAAAATGGAATTATTTTGGATAAAATCACTAAAACTTATTGCGGCTATAACAATTTCTATTACAGTAAAGACAAGTAAGGAGCTGTATTTCTTTAGCATAAAGTGTGGTATACTTTTTACCTTAAAAGTAGCAATTTTATGAATGTGTTAAACTATATCTTTATCTGTTTTTTCGGTGAATAAAAATAAACTGTCATTGTATTTACAAAAGCCAGTATCCATAAAACAGGGCTGCTTAAAAAACTTTGATAGCCCCTTCCGTTTGGAATTTCAACAAGAGGAACTGTAATCAGAAGATCTAATAACAATGCAGTTCCTGACATGACAACTCCCAATGTCAAAGCATTTGTCCGGTAATTCTTTTTATAATAAAACTTTGCTGCACCGGAAGCGTAAAGAGCAATCAGCATCATTACAATTGCAGCCTGGATCAGGAATTGATCTTTTAGGATTACGATATTTTCTAAAAGATAAAACGAGATACTCACAAACAACCAAACTAAAAACCCTGAAAATAGTGCTCTGGTATATTTCATAATAGGGGTTTTAGATATTCCAGATTCCGGTTTCAGCCGTTTCTTGTGCATAAGCAGAAAAACGTTTTGCTTTCCTGCCCAGTACTTTTTCTATGTCAGAAGTTATGTTTGAATTTCTGCCGTCTAATACCTCTTTAAAAAGATAATTCACCAGCCAGATATTATCTTCAGGAACCTGATAGTCTCTGAGCATTTGAATGTATTCTGCTAAAGATATTCCCTGAAAAGAGATTTTTCTTCCGCTGGCATTGGCAATTTCGTTTACAGCTAGTTCAAAAGTCAATAATTCCGGACCAGTCAATTCATAGGTTTGTCCGTTGTGTTTATCGTCTAAAAGAGAAAGTGCAACTACCTCAGCGATATCATCAGCATCTGTAAAAGGTTCTAAAGCTTCGGTTCTTGGTAAAGCGACGATTCCTGCTAAAATAGGCTCTAAAAAGAAGCTTTCGCTAAAGTTTTGACTGAACCAGCCCGCGCGGACAATCGTCCAGTTTTTGGCATTTTGCTTTACGATTTCCTCGCAAAGCTGAGCTTCTTTTTCGCCCCTTCCGGATAATAAAACTATTTTTTGTACCCCGCATTTTGTAGCGAGAAGACTAAATTCTTGAATTGATGCTGTGGCTGATGGAATGGCAAGATCAGGTTGAAAAGTAATGTACACCGAATTAATGTCTTCAAGAACTTTTTCCCATGTTTCCGGTTTTTCCCAGTCAAAAGGGATTTTGGCGTTTCTCGAACCCGGACGAATTTCGATAGTGCCTGTTTTTTCTAGTATTTCAACTACTCTGCGTCCTGTTTTTCCGTTGGAACCCAGGACTAAAATTTTTGTATTTTTCATATCAATATTTTTTAAATGAATACTGATACAAAGGTGTTGAGACTAAAAAAGAATCATTTGTCCTAAAAGAATTAAGATTTGTCTGAAAGGAATTGTTGCCGAACTTCATTGGGACGCATTCCGAATTTTTTATGAAAGGCATTCGAGAATGAACTTAAACTTTCGTAACCCACTTCCCAGGCAGATTCCTGCACTGTTTTTTCGCTGTCACGAAGCAATTCATAGGCTTTGTGCAATCGTTCTTCCTGAACAAATTTAAAAACCGGAATACCAAAAAGTTCTTTAAAATTCTTTTTGAGTTTGTTACTGTTCAGGCCTACCATTTGGGATAATTGGGTAATCGAAGGTGGTTTTGAGTAACTGTTGGTCACAATTTCTTTGGCTTTATAGAGTTTGTTTTTATCGATTTCGGAGAAATCAATTTTTGTACCTGTTGCAAGAAGTGCATAAAAATGGGCTAAAAGTTCATTGATCTGACTTTTTAGGAATAACAATCTCGTATTTCCGGTATAAGTGGTGTTAAAGATTTTCTGAACGGCTACCTGCATGTCTAAAGTCATATAAAAAGAAGGGCCTTTTACAAAATGTTCTTTCGGATTCAGTAATTCAGGAAGGTAGTTTTCGAAAATCTCTTTTTCGGCAGGAGGCAAAGTATGGAGGTGTTTGGGTTTTGTGAAAATACTGATCGACTGCAAAGGTTTGTCAGGTTCTATTTTATGCGAGAAAGCTACTTTTTGATTCCCAAAAAAGCAAATTGCCAAACCGGTCGTATTCATTAAATATTTGGTTTGATCGTTATGTTTAATTTCCAGCTCGACATTGCCCGAACCATAAAATGCAAATCCCACAGCATCACCATCGATCTCACATTGCTGAACAAATGTTTTATCAGTATTCGATTGTTCGATTAAAACAATAAAATCATTTAATTCGATGATATCTGTTGTCATGGATTTTTATTGGTATTATATAGTTAATTATTCATTTTAGTATATTTAGCTTTGGCTTCTGCAACTATTTTAACCACAAATTGCACAAATTTTTACAAATTAATTAGCGCTAATTTTGTGTAATTTGTGGTTAATAAAAAGTACTGTAGACTTGCAGGCTTTCAATGTGCAACCAAAACGATGGACTTTTAGTTCAAAGTGGTTTAATGTTGGTCTCAAAAAAGCATGAAAAGTTACGATTTATTTCTAATAGCAAATCCCAAATTTTGAAATCCCAAATCCCAATTAGAAAAAACAAACTCCAAATAAAAAAAATCCCAAATTCCAATGAAGGAATTTGGGATATTTAGTTGCTGAAATTTCAGATTTCAATTTTTAATTCTGTTCTGCAATCTCTGATTTATTAAGTTTAATAACTCTGATTGTTTTGTTCGTGTTATCAGACAAAAACAAGCGATCGTATAGTTGCGCCACACCCAGAATGTTTCCAAAAGGATTTTGTCCCATAATATCAGAAACATTTACACTTGCCGTATAATTGCGAGCCATGAAATCTGCTTTAGGATAGAGACGTAAATAATTAACGCTTCCTGAATTTTCTGAAGTAATAGCCCAGTCTTTACTGAAGCTGATCGCAAATGGTTTAGTAGTAAAAGTAGAAGTTACCGGCTTCAAAGGCTCCGTAATCGAAGCCGCAGCATTGGCTTTGATACCTGAAATTTCATAATACAAATAGCTTTTTGCATCTCTTCCCGCTACCACTAAATTGCCTGCTTCAACATCTAATGAATACACCTGATCAAAACCGTTTAGTGTATTTAGTTTGGCAATAGGCTTTAAATTCCATTCACTGGTTTCTGTAATTTGAGAAGTTTCAAAAATTTTAATAGACGTTTCTTTTTCCTTAACGAAAACCAATCCGTCTTTTACCACAACACCAAAAACGTGTACAAAAGTTTGCCACCATTGCCCGTTTCCAACCGTACTGATTCCGGCATTCGTATTCTCATCCATTACAAAAAGTCTTGAATCAACACTTCCGATATAAATTCGGCCATTGTCGACAGTAACAGAAGAAATTTTGGTAAACGGAATTGTAGTTGTTCCTTTTTTATATTCTGCAATGGTTTTGATATGTGCCAGAGTCACAGCGTTGAAAACTTCCAGCACATCACCATTCGCCACATATAATTTTTCGTTGGCGATCGTGATTCCTTTAGGATCTAAAGTTCCCGTTCCGTTCCCAATCTGAGCGGCTGTTATTGATGCTTCATCCGTAGGATAAAAGTAGTTGTATGTAGTGGGGTTTCCATCTGAAGAATCTTTGCTGCAGTTGGTAAACAGGCAAAGTAACAATAGTAAAAATGGTATTTTGTTCATGATAGTTTTATAGGTTAGTTCCATTTTCCTTCTCCTTTATATTTTACTAAAAACGTATTTTTAGGATTAATCTTAAAGACTGGTTTTTTATAGGTTCCTGTTAGGTATTTCGTCTTCGTATATCCTTTTAATATATCCGGATCCGTGAACGGAAGATCGTTTAAAGAAATCAGGTATTTATAAAAATCGGTTAACATCTCCTGCTGGCCGCCGCCTTGTCCGCTATTGGCCAAATTACTGCTATGGCTGTAACCGCTATGATGAGAATATTCGTGAGACCAGACAGACATCTCGCCATTCCAGTGTCCCGTTACATATCCGGATTCCCATTGCGAAGCCAAAGCTCCTCCTCCCCAGGCAGAACCTCCGCCCACCATGGCCATATTCAAAGTACGGCTATCGATATAAGTGTTATACGCCTGCTCAATTTGGGCTTTGGTCAAATAATCATAAACGCCATCAACATCCTCAGCGTTTCCATGCCAGTTTACTGCACCATTTATTGCTGTTCCCGCCGTTTCTGCCTGTTCTTTTTTGTAACGGTCAAAATTCATAAACGTGTCATAATACAAAGGATGACTGATTGCATAAGAGAAATTGATAATCATGGTGATCGCCTCTTTTGCTAAAACAGGATTCATCGGTAAATATTTATTAGGATCATCAGCAGGATTATTAAGGTGGTACTGCGTGCTGAACTGTACTAGTCGGTTTGATTTGATTTTCTTGAATTTGGCAAATAAAGGATCTGTAGATTCTACCGAAAATTCGATCGCACCGGAAGAAAATCCGTCGATTTTATCGATCGTAACCGGTTTTCCGTTCTCCAGTTTATAATCGTTTTTTCCGGCCACTAAAGGAAGCTGATGAAAAGAACGGTGAAAAGCGGGAACTTTCGAAAACTCATAAATCAAAAATCGCTTGTCGTAGTTCGCTAGTTTAGCATAGACTTTTACATCGCTGAGTCCAACCGGGGAATAAAGCGAAATCTGTACAGAATCTTTTCCCTTTTGGATGATTTGCATCGGCTGATTCACGCGAAACCAACGGTCTTTGTTGTCGTACATTTTCGAGGAACTTTCGTCGTCTTCAAACATCGTCATCGGACGGTTTCCGACAGGTAAATTGGTCGCATCAATACTCGCCAGATAATTGGGTTTGTAATTGTCGCCTTTTGAATCATCATCGCTGCAGCCAATAAGGATAGTTGCAAATAATGCCAATGGCAAAAAATAAGAAATGGTTTTTCTCATAGGGTTCGTAGGTTAAATTTGGGGTTTAATTTTCAATGCGCAAAACTATTAATATCATTATTAAAAACAAGAATATTGACAGAAAATTGCTGTTTTTATTTATTGTATGAGTGGATTTTTTAGATTTTTACTATTTTAAAAACGTATTGATGTTTAATTTGTTATGCAAACGAAGATAATATTGAATGAGACTACAAACTTTTAAATTTGATCAGAAATGTTTCAGTTTTGATTTATAACGGTAATTCAATTAAACACATAGAAACATAGATTTTAAATGTAAAAAAGGAAACGAAAAGAAATATATTTCTCTCACATAGACTATGTGCATTTAAAATAAGTGAAGCGCCTTTTTTTTAGTACACAAAATCTATGTTTCTATGTGTTTATAATAATATTCAACGAATTAATATTGAAAACGTTTAAAGGCTTCGATTGCTTCGTATTCTGCCAATCCTAAATCATCGTATAAAATCGCAGTATTTTTGTTACGGTCTTCAGCTCTTACCCAGAATTCTCTTGAGTCATTTCCCTGGAACATTACTCTGTCTTTTTGGGACTGATGGTATAAAATGGCATGACGTTTCAATAATACCTCAGATGGAGAAAGCGGAACGGCCATATCAATTTCGTGAATGTCCCATTCGTGCCAGGCGCCTCTGTAGAGCCACAACCAACAATCATCCATGTATTTCTCAGGTTTTAATTGTTTCATGGCGGCAAAAATCGCGTTCAGACAAACCTCATGCGTTCCGTGCGGGTCTGCTAAATCTCCTGCTGCAAAAACCTGATGTGGTTTGATTTTGGCGATAATATCTTTGACAATAGCGATATCTTCAGCACCTAACGGATTCTTTTTTACCTGTCCGGTTTCATAAAACGGAAGATCTAAAAAGTGGGTGTTCTCATCTTTTAAACCAATGTATCTTGTGGCGGCATAAGATTCTCTTCTTCGAATTAATCCTTTTAATTTTCGAACTTCAAGAGAATCAATCTCGTTTTCTGATTTCTGGTTTAAAAATTCAATTACTGATTTGAAGTTGATGCCGCTGCCGGCTTCGCCAATAAAATCCTTGGCTACCTCAGCAAATTTTAATGCTTCGTCATCTGTAACAGCTATATTTCCGGAGGTTTGATATACTACGTGTACATCGTGACCTTGTTTTATCAATTTTGAAAAAGTTCCTCCCATAGAAATCACATCATCATCCGGATGTGGACTAAAAAGGATCACTCGTTTTTTTGCAGGATTGGCTCTTTCCGGACGATGTGAATCATCGGTATTGGGTTTTCCTCCCGGCCATCCTGTGATGGTATGCTGCAAGACGTTGAACATATTAATGTTCAGATCGTAAGCAGAACCTTCCTGCGCCAAAAGATCAGACATTCCGTTGTTGTTGTAATCCCTGTCTGTTAATTTTAATATCGATTGTTTTGTTTTTTGGCACAACCAAACAATCGCTTTGCTTTTTAATTCCTGATTCCAAATGCATTCTCCTACTAACCAAGGCGTTTTGAAACGCGCTAATTCAGAGGCTGCTGATTGATCTAATACGAAAGTCGCATTAGTATGATTTTGTAAAAAAGTAGCCGGAACTTCTGAACTGATATCGCCCTGAATGGTTCTCTTGATGATATCGGCTTTGTTTTGTCCCCAGGCCATTAAAACAATTCTCTTTGATCTCATAATGGTTGAAACTCCCATGGTAATCGCTCTTTTAGGAACGTTGTCGATACCATTAAAATCTGATGAAGCGTCTACTCTTGTGATGTGATCCAGTGTAATAATTCTGGTTCCTGAATTGATGTGTGATCCGGGTTCGTTGAAACCTACGTGACCCGTACGGCCAATTCCTAATAATTGAAAATCAAGTCCTCCGGCATTTTTAATATTCATTTCGTAATCGATGCAATATTGATTTAATTCATCAATATGTACCGTTCCGTCCGGAATATTAACATTTTCAGGTTTGATGTCAATATGATTAAAAAGATGTTGGTGCATGAAATAATGATAGCTCTGATGGTTCTCTTTGGTCATTGGATAATATTCATCCAGGTTGAAAGTGATTACATTGCTAAAACTAAGACCTTCTTCTTTGTGCATTCTCACTAATTCCTCGTAGACTTTTATAGGAGAAGAACCTGTTGCTAAACCTAATACGCAAGATTTTCCTTTTTCTTGTTTAGATCTAATTAATTGCGCAATTTCCTGCGCCACAATTACAGAAGCTTCCGTAGAATTTCTGAAGATTTCATTATGGATTTTTTCAAATCTGGTTTCTTCAAATTTTCCCGCACTTTTATAGCTGATATCAGGTTTGGTTGCTAAATCAGTTTCCATTTTTATTGATTTTATTTGGTTAAATTAATTTGTTAATCAATCATTATTAAACACATAGAAACATAGTTTTTCTTTGCCTGTAAAGGCGTTTTACTAGTTATTAATGCACATAGCTATGTGAGTAAAGCATGCTTTTCTATAAAGATCTTCACTTTTAGTTCTAAACCTAT
Source organism: Flavobacterium aquidurense (assembly GCF_002217195.1). Lineage (NCBI taxonomy): Bacteria > Pseudomonadati > Bacteroidota > Flavobacteriia > Flavobacteriales > Flavobacteriaceae > Flavobacterium > Flavobacterium aquidurense. The sequence goes on from NZ_MUGR01000003.1 coordinate 125,700, forward strand.
GTTTCTATGTATTAAACAATTTTTCAGCTCATTACAGCTAATTTTATTTTATTTTTTATCAGAAGAAAGCGTAGTATACAATCCGATGATGACAAATACGACTCCAAAAAGCGTATACAAAGTAAGTGGTTCATCGACCACAAAATAGGCAATCAAGAATCCGAATATCGGACACAGAAAAAGCCAGTACGAAGCTTTGATTGGATTGTTTTTTAATAAATACAGCCAAAACTGAACGGCTCCAATAGAAACCGCAATCGCCAGCCAGGAAGTCGAAAACCAGAAATCGTGGTTGAAAACATTCTGATCAGATTCATACGTTAAAAATAAAACCGGAAGCAGAAACACCGCTCCAATAATGGTTTGCCACCCATTGATCGTGAGAATGTGTAATCCGTTCCAGTTTTGTCTTGAATAATAAATGGTTCCTAACGAATAGGCAATCATGCTGGTTACTAAAATAAGTATGCCGCCGGGGGTCGCAAAGCTGTTTTGTAATAGGGGGTAAGCCGCTAGAAATACACCAATAAAACACAGTATCAGACTAAGAATGTTTTTGAATTTGATTTTATGCGATAACCAAACAGCCGAGATCAAAACAATAAAAACAGGATTAGTAGCTACAGCCAGACTCCCCAAACCGGCGGATACTTTTTGCATGGCAATGACGTACAATCCCAGATAAAAAGTAATGTTGAACAAACCATAAATACTGATCTGAACCCATTCTTTTTTTTGTGGAAATCGCTTTGCCATTACGATATGGGAGATAAAAAGCATAATGCTCCCGGCTATTACAAACCTGAAAATAGAAATCACAAAAGGCTGTGCAGCATGCAGTCCAATTTTGGTTGCCGTTGACGCAGATGCCCATAAAAAGGCAAATAATATTCCGGCAATAATGATTTTAAATTCTTTGATTTTAGCGGCAATCGAGAGCATTTTTTCTTTGATCATTTTACGAAATAGTGGTTTTGTTTGCAGAAAAATCCAATGTTTCTATTTCAGATAAATCATCATTAAATTGTACAAAAGCGGCAGGGAACCCGGCTTTTATTTTTCCGAATTGATCTTCTAAACCAATGGCACTGGCAACACGCGAAGTGGCCATTTTGATCGCTTCATCTGCTGAAACTTCTAAATGATTGTAGGCATTTTGAACCGCTTCGAGCATCGAAATTGTTGCTCCGGCCAAATTTCCGTCATCGTTTCTGTAAAAACCATTGTCAAGATGCGCATCAAAATTGTCCCATTTAAAGTAAGCAACTTTTCGGCCTAAAAAAGTAGCGTCACTAATCAAAAAGAACTTATCCTGTTTGAGTTTGTATGCCACTTTTGCAGCAGCATAATCGCAATGTGCGCCGTCTAGAATTACGGGAGCATATACATTTTCATTTTCAAAAGTAGCACCAACCAAACCCGGTTCACGATGCCCGAATTGTGTCATGGCATTGAATAAATGAGTGACAAGTTTTATGCCTTTCGAAAAATAAACCTGCGCTTCTTTATGCGTAACGGTCGAATGCCCAATCGAGATTTGAATATCACTTTCGAGCAACATATTTAGTTGTTCGTCTGTAAAACATTCCGGTGCAATCGTAATGACTTTGATCACGTCTTTTCCCAGTCTGATAATTTCTTCAAGTTCTGCATTCGTGGGTTTGCGAACCTGATCAATACTGTGTGCGCCACGTTTTAAGGGATTCAGAAACGGACCTTCCAAATGCATTCCGATTACGCCATTATGGTGCTTTTTCCTATAAGTGCGAACGGCTTCAATTCCCTGAAGGATGGTTTCATGCGAAGAGGAAATCAAACACGGAAGCACATGAGTAGTGCCGTATTTTAAACTTGCATCATAAATATCCTGAATCGTTTCTTCGGTGGGATTCTGGCTAAAATATAGTTTTTCTCCACCATTGATCTGAATATCGATAAAGCCTGCAGCAATATGTTTTCCTTTTAAATCAATCGTTTCAATGTCATTTGGAAGCTCTTTTTGAACAGAAAGAATAGTTCCGTTTTCGATAATAATAACTCCGTTGTCAATGATTTCATCCCCGGTGTGCACGGTCGTATTGATGATCGCCTGTTTCATTTTTTTTAAATTTTATTTTTTTAAACCGGACTAATCCGATGGTTCTTTCTTAGTTTTTAATCAATTTACTGCTAATGGTTGTTTCGGTATCATTTGCATTTAAAAGATAAATACCTTTCAATTGATTTCCTAACGAAAAAAAAGTTTCTGTTTCATTAGTGCTTAATTTTTCAGTACGAATCATTTTCCCTGATAAATCATAAATCTTGATTGTGGTATTTCCTTTCGCATTGTTTACTTTAACCCTAACCAGATCATTAATTGGATTTGGGTTTATATCAATACTGAATTTCTGATCTTCCGTTGCTGTCTTTTCCTGCGTTTTTTTGCTTAGTAAAGGATTAGTTGCCGCAACAAATGTATCCGACCCATTGGTGAGCCAATTTAAACTAAAACGGACAAAATACATTTGATAAGTTGAACTTTCTCCGTTCTCATAATAAATTCCAATAGAACCGTCGGCTAAGATCGTTAAACTTGAATAGGCCGAAGCTCCCGCAAAAATAGTTTTAGGCGATCCCCAGGTTGTTCCTTCATCTGTACTCAATTGTACGCTCACATTTTTTCGGCTTCCTGAAAACGGAATCGAATGCAGCAATCTGTTTTTGTCATAACCATCCAGGGTAGAAGTATAGCGAATAAAATCGCCATCGCAATTAGGGTCTGTAATACTTGCCTGATTGTAAGCCGTTCCCCAGGTTGCTCCTTTATCTGTCGAAATATTAAAACGACGTGTTCCCGGATTACGAATACTCATCATGATATTGCCGTTGTTCAGTTCTACGACTTTGGCTTCATCTCCGTCAAGTTCAGCTCTTCCGGTTGATGCTGTCCATGTAATTCCGTGATCTGCACTGGTAATCATATAATTATTGATGTGTTCGGTTCCCGATACATTTTCGCGTACGGCAATGGCAGCGACAATTTTTCCATCTCTTAATTGATGCGCTCTCCCAGAAGCCACAAACAATCCTTTCCAACCCGGATTTGGACCATAAATTTGACTTGTAATGTCATCCGGAGTTCCCCATGTTATTCCGTTATCTGTACTATGAATCACCAAAACTTTGGCGGGTGCTGCATTTGTCGAGGCGAAAAATCCTTTTTCGGCTGAAACAATGCACAATAATTCTCCTGTAGTTTTATCCAAAACCAAAGCTGCATCTCCGGCTCCGGATGCAGCACCAAAATTGGCAATCACAAGAGGAGCAGACCATGTTTTTCCGTCATCGGTACTACGGCGAACAACCGGATCTATTTTAGCAGCCAAATCTCCGGCACCGTTCCATCTTTTATCCGTAACCGTTACCAATGAACCATCGGCAGCAGTGATAATAGCCGGAATACGATAACTTGCAGAACCTGCATCTCCGGGTGTAAACAACAAAGTATTGGCCAATAAAATAACACGATTTCCGGTAACCGTATTGGATGTTGTGTTATAAGTAATAGTGTTTGCAACAATAGATTCGCAAGTGGCATCTAATAGATTTCCTTCGGTTGCGGAAGCCGAAACATCATACGTAATCCAGAAATAATTGTCTCCGTTTACTAATGCCTTTGAACCGTTTACAACAAGATTTCCGCCTGACGGAACTACATTTCCAAATAAAGTTGCCGTTGCAGTATCGAAAATTGTAGTAGATTCGCTGGAGTAAATTTTAATGTTGGTAACATCAGCAATGTTCGTAGTTCCTGCCATGGTAAATTTTAAAGAACTCACCGTAAGCGGATTTATAGTACCGCTAACAGCAGCTTTTACGGCAATAATGCGTTGGTTGGTGTCTCCAATTCCGGTTGGTAATTCGGTTTGAACCAATGAAACCGAATTGATCTGCATTTCGTTGGTTTGGGCAATTACCATTGCTCCGTTGTTTAATATTCCCGGATGATTATTTCCTGAAATGTCGGGAACAGTGGTGCCAGTTACGTTTTCAAAATCCCAGGCGGCAATTAGGTTGGTTTGTGGTCCGGTGACAACTGCCGTTTTATCGGTTACGATTTCTGCGGCTGTCATGGCTTTATTCCAAAAACGAATATCATCTAATTGTGCATTCATATACGATGCAAAATTGTTGAGTGTTCCAAATAATACATCTCCAGTATTCGAAACGGTATTGGTTCCGCCAATATTTGATGTCGTTTTGGTTTGCTGTAAAACACCATCAACATAAATTTTGCAGCTGGTTGAAGCAACATCAACTACCATGGCCAAATGATGCCAAATGTTATTGGCGATATTCGATGTTCCGTATGGAGGTCCCGCAGCTCCGGCGCTTGTCGTTAAATTAACCCCAAATTGTCCGCCGCCGGCCGAAGTATTATTGATAAATTCATATCCAATTCCTGCACCTCCGGGACGTTTGCTTAAAATACGTTTGCCAAAATCAGCCGTTTTTATTTTACAGGTTACCGTCAGACTTTGACCCGCTGCTAAATTAAAATCAGCATGATTTACTACCGACATATAATCATTAACGCCATCTAAAGATAAAATCATCGGAAAAGCATTTGATGTTGTTGGCGATCCCACCAAAGTTCCGGGATGATTATTGCCCGAAACATCAGCAACAGAAGTTCCGCTTATGTTTTCAAAATTCCATGCTACCAAAAGATCTATTGCAGGCGCATTGACAACCGCAGTCATGTCTGCTTGTAATTCAAGTGCGGTCATCGCTTTGTTCCAGATACGGACATTATCGATTTGGCCTGCCCATTTATAACTGTTTCCGGCGTCAGAAGTAGCGCCAATAACAAAATTTAAAGCATTCGAAAAATCAGAAGTAACAGAGGTAAAAGGTTTACCGGTATTCGCCAAAACGCCATCGATATAACCGTACATTGTTCGATTGCTAGAGGCGTCAATAACCAAAGCAATATGATGCCAGGTTCCGTCAGCAATTGAGTTGGCTGAATATCCTGCAGTACTAATATTGTTGGGTGTTCCGGTGCCGCTCATGTTCATGGCAAATTTTCCGGCATTGGTTCCGTTGCCTGTCCAAAATTCATAGCCATTTCCGGAAGCGCCATTTCTTTTGGCAAAAATTCGGGGTGTTCCGGTTGCGGTTGTCGTTTTGATCCAGCAGCTAATGGTTTTGTTTTGGCTTGCGCCGAAATCTAAATCAGGATGATCTGCGACTGTCATAAAAGTTGAAATTCCATCGAGGTTCAAAACCTTACCACTTTGTGCTTGTATACTACTACCGTATAAACACATAAAACACGAACAAAATAAGCGTAATAAATTTTTCATAATTTTTATTTTGGTTAAAATTGGTTCATAAGCATAAGGTTTAATAACGAACGACTTGATGGAATGACGGATTTTATGACAACATATTGGATGCAATTTTTATTTAACACATAGAAACATAGATCTAAAAATTTAAATTCAAGTTCTTTTTAAGAAAATCATAATTTTCTCACATAGCGCTATGAGATTTATTTTGAGTGAAACGTCTTTTTTATAGCGTTCGAAAACTATGTTTCTATGTGTTTAAAAATTATATTCAACAGATTTTTAATTTGTTTTCTCAAGAAATTCGTTTAATATTTGTGTACAATACCATTCCTGACGCGGTAAATGAAAAGGTCCTTTGTAAAGATTTCCTTTAGCTGTTTGCGCCACAGTTCCGTCTCTGTGTAAATAGCCAAACCATTCTCCGTTTTCTTTATCATGAAATTTACTGTAGGCATAATCATGAATCATTTTATGCCATTTTGCATATTTTTCATCGCCAGTCATTGTGTAGGCCAGTAATGTGGCAATAATCACTTCGTTATGCGGCCACCAGAACTTCATGTCCTGCCAGTATTCCTGAACCGGTTTACCGTAAACATCACAAAAATATAAAATGCCGCCATGTTCTTTGTCCCAGCCGCGTTCCCACATATAATCCAGCATTTTACAGCCCAATTCGATTAAATGCGGATCATTATTTCGATGTTTTGCTTCATGCAAAATAAACCACGCACCTTCGATAGCGTGACCCGGATTTAATGTTCTGCCATCAATATGATCGATGATGGAGCCGTCCGGAGCGACTTGTTCCATGACACATTTGATGTCGTGTTTTACAAAATCATTTTCGATTTCGGCAATCCATTTGGTGATCCATTCATCACAACGCGGATCTCCGATTGTTTCTCTGACTTGTTGTGCCGTATTGATCATAATCATTGGCGATCCGATTCCTTTCGATGGACGTTCTCCGGTATATTTGGGTTCTAATAATCCCGGAGTACTCGAATATTTGATGCATTCTCCAAATAAATGGCGTGCCTGTTCTGCAATTTTTTCGTCTCCGCTGGCTTTCGCGTAAGCGCTCATCGCAATCACGGCAAAGGTTTCAGAAAAATAATAACGGCGTTTACGAATAGGGTTCCCTTCGCGTGTGACGTGAAAAAACATTCTTCCATCCGTATCAAAACAATGCTGATTGATAAAATCTATTCCTGATTTGGCACCGTCCAGCCATTCTTGTTTGTGTTCTACAGTATTGTAAAGTGTTGACAATAACCAGGCAGTTCGCCCCTGAAACCAAACCGATTTATCATCATCGATTAAATCGCCATTTTGTCCGCGCATTAACAAATAACCGCCATGAACGATGTCGATAGATTGTGGAAACCAAAATGGTACCGTATCCTGTAATAATTGGTGCTGATAAAAATCTTTTAGTCGTATTAGATCAGTATTAGAATAACTCATTTTATATATGTTTTTAGACTTAGTGTTTTATATTTTCTAAGTGTTGATTTTTTATTTGTTGTGTATGATTTTTAAACACATAGAGACATAGTTTATAAAGCTTGGAAAGGCGTTTCACTCAAAATAAATCTCATAGGTCTATGTGAAAAAATGTATTTTCTTTAATTCTCTTTTTTTTAGATTGAAGTCTATGTTTCTATGTGTTTCATTTTTTTGTCACTCCCAATAGCTATCGGGATAAACAGATTTTATTTCTTCCTTCTTACATCTCAAATCTTGCCTCTCACATCTCACATCTTACATCTTGCTTCTTTCATCTTTCTCTATCTAAATCCAATTGAAAAGTCGAACAAGGCAAATTCGCTTCATTAACCAGATTGGCTGTCGTATAAGGTTTCCAGGCATATAAAACCGTTTTTATCTTTTCGCCTTTCGGAATATTTATGGAAACTTCATTTTTGATAATAGTCGCTTTGCTTTCGATCCGGATTCCCTTTTCGGTGACCAATTCAAAACCAATTAAATCTTTGTTATGGGCTGTCGACAACTGTTTGGCATTCGAAAAAGAAACTATAATAGCATCTCCTTTTTGTGTTGCTTTTTGTGCCGATGGTCCGTTTGCGGCGCTATTTTTTCCGTAAGTATATTTTAAGGCCAAAAGCGCCAGACGATCTCCAATTTGTTTTTTCCTTATCGGATGAACATTTGTCGAATCTCCATAATCTGAGCTAATTGCCATGCTGCTATTTGGAATTATTTTCTGTAACTTATTTTGTGCATCTCTGAAGGACGGCCAGGTCGGACGATCTGTTCCTGACAATTGAACATAATAAAAGGGCAGGGAAGTTCCCCAGGCTTTGCGCCAGCTACCAACCAGAACAGGCATTAAATGTTCGTATAATTCGATGTTGTGTGCGTTGCTTTCGCCCTGATACCAAATAATTCCTTTTATAGGGAAATCGGTAAAATGCGTTACTCCGGCTTCGTAATTGTAACTAGGTCCGTACGGATGCCGTTGTTTTGGGTTTTTAGCATTTTTTAGATTTTCATCGGTTCGGGATCTGACCCACGGCATTATAAAATCTGATTTTCGCCAGTTGGTTAGTTCATCGACTACTTTATCATCGTGTTCTAAAGTATAGCGGTCGATCCAGGATTCTATGGGAGATCCGCCAACGGCAACTTGTATTAAACCAATCGGGACATTTTCTTCGCGTGTTATATTTTGTCCGAAGTAATAGGCTATAGCCGAGAAATCTTTGGCACTTATAGAATCACTGATTTTCCATTTTCCGGAGAAGAATGCTAATCGATTCGTTTTTTCTAAAGTAATCGAATCCCAGGCTTTTTCATCGGTTTCGGCAATGGCTTCAAAATTGAATAAACGAAGACTGGTATTGTTGATGGCTTTTTTAACCTCAGTCCTTCCGTTTTCTGATTTCTGAAGCGGGAATGCCATATTCGATTGTCCGGAACAAAACCAGACATCGCCAATCATAATATTTTTTAAAACGATATTTTTTTCTTTTAATGCAATAGTAATCTGATGTGCTCCGCCGGATTTCATTGCTGGAAAAATGGCTTTCCACTTTCCGTATTCGTTTGTAGTGGCAACTTCTTTATGATTGTTAAAAGTAATTGCTACTTTTTCACCGCCATTTGCAGTTCCGTAAATTACGATTGGCTGGTTTCTTTGCAATACCATATTATCAGTGAAAACCGGGGATAATTTTAATCCGCCAAAATCTTGTGTAATGTTGCTGTAAACGGTTTGTGCCAGAATTGCTGCACCTTCTTTTGTGGGATGTAATGCATCGGGGAAAAGATCAGGACGATTGTCTAGTTTTTCATGAAGATCAATCAGTTGCACATGATTCGCTTTTGCAATTTCCTGAATGTGTTCCTGAATCTGCCAGAACCAATCTCTTGTTCCTGATTTAAAACGCGGATGTTCATTGAAGATCGGCGTCATTCTGCAAATGAAAATTTTTACTTTCGGATTTTGTGTTTTTAAAGTATCGATCAGCCAGGCATAATCGGCATCAAAATCTTCTCTGTAGTTGGGCCAGTTTCTGGGATCCGTATCATTTAATCCCAAATGAATAATCGCAATATCCGGACGATAGGCGATAGCTTCGGCAGATTTTTCGGTTTTAAAATAAGGCGTACTTCCTTTCTTTAAAAGTGTTGCGCCGCTATGTCCAAAATTTTTGATTTCATATTGACTTCCCATCAAAATTTGAAGCTGCGAAGGGTACGATTCTGTTTGCGGATGGGCTAAAAGATAACCTGCCGTAACCGAATCGCCGATACAGGCAATTTTTATTGGAGTCTGCGCCATCATTTCAAGATTTAAAACCGTTGAAATGAAGAGCATGATGATAAAAATATTTCGATTTTTTGTTCTCATTTTTCTTAGAACTATTATTAAAAAAAGACTCAATTTATAAGCTGGGCAAAGGCATAGCTTCGCCCTGGCTTATAAAAACTTCAAAAACCAACTAACACTTAAAAACTGTAAAAAAGGGGATGAACTTTATGTATTACGCATCTGCAAAATCATTGACTTTGGGACGTAGAAAACTAATTTGAACGATTAAAGCAAGCAATACAACTCCGGCCATTAAAGCGAAACCGAAACCTAAAGTTCCTGAATCTGCTGATTTTCCCAAGAGAGAAGTAACTAACGCTCCGCAGCCAACACCTGTCATATTGAGGACTCCGTAAGCAGTTGCCCGGTGTTTAGACGAAACAAACTGACAGATAATGGGCATATTATTGGCATCGAACATTCCGTATCCGATACCAAAACATAAAACAGCTCCAACCACATGAAATAAGGAATGCCCAAAACCAATCAGCATTAATGCGGGAATCGTTAAACTCAGTCCGATGGCACTGGTATATACTCTTCCTTTTATATTTTTCTGAACCCATTTATCAGATAAAATCCCTCCGAAAATAACGCCTATCAAAGACGAGAACGAGATTGTAATAGTGGCTATAGGCCCGGCCTGATCCATTGAAATATTTAAGTTGTCCGAGAATAGGGTAGGAAGCCAGTTTTTTGTTGCCCAACCCGGTAAACTGATGATGGCGAAATAAAATAAAATCACCCAAAATGAAATATTGGTAAACAATAGCGCCAGACCTTTGAAAAGGGAATCTTTTTCGTGGGTTTTATTAAACTCAGGATCAAAAACTTTGGCAGCCACTTTTTTCTCGTATAAAAAGAAAACCAACACAATCGAATACACAATTCCGATAATTCCAAAATGATGAAAAGTAGTATGCCATGAAAATCGGGCTGCAATTGTAGCGCCGAAACCTCCTAAAGCTGAACCTACATAAAGTCCCGTCATGTGAATACCAATGGCAAGTGATCTGGTTTTTTGCTGATGATAATCGGCGATTAAAGATAAACCTGCAGGAATATACAAGGCTTCACTCACGCCCATAATGGCACGTAACCAGTAAATCTGGTTGTAGTTGGTGGCATATCCCATCGCATATGTAACCGCAGACCAAACAAATAAACTGCCAATAATCAACCATTTTCGGTTTAATTTGTCGGCAATAATACCGGAAATTGGGCTCATTAAAGCATAAATCCAAAGGAAAATAGCCATTAAACGTCCAAAATTCTCGCCCGATACCAGTTCAGGAATGTCGGCTTCCATAGAAGGTCTCATGGTCGCCAGCATTTGTCTGTCCATATAGTTAAGCAACGCTACAATCCAGAGTAAGGCTACGACTAACCAGGGATAATATTTAGAGTTTTTCATATTTTGATATGCGTTTAAATTTTTTTGCCACTGATTAAAAAGATTGTTATGATTTTAATTGGTGGTAATTAGTGTAATTTGTGTTTAATTTTTTTCTCTGTGTCTCATTTTTTGCACGCAGATTAACGCGGATTGAAACAGATTCTATTTTGATTTTTTGTTTCTCTGCGCTTAATTTTTTTGCTCGCAGATTTGGCAGATTTGGCAGTTTTTTTTTCTGTTTTTTGCCACTCCCAATAGCTATCGGGATAAAAAGATTATTAAGATTTTAATTTGTGATAATTTGTGTAATTCGTGTTTAATCTTTTATTTAATAGTTCCCAACATAACATCCGGTGTACGGATTCCGGGTTTTATTTCTCCATTCGATAAAACTATTTTATCATTCCAGATGGTAGCCGTTGTGGTGACCTGAGCCAGAAAAGGCAATTCGCCAATTTTTGACCATTTATTTGTGTGTGTGTTGTACAGTAAAATAGCGTTGTAAAAACCTTTGTGTGTTGTGTTTAAAGTATTTTTTTCGGCGATAAGTTTTGATTTTTCTTCTTCAGATGCAGCTTTTGCGATTTGGGACAAAAAGGTTTCTATTTTATGAAAAGTCGTTCCGTTATCTCCGCCAAGAATTAAAATAGATTCTTTTCCTACGGCAACTCCGGCGCCTGCTGAAAAATTAGTCGTTTCTTTTCCGTCAGAGATATTGGCTTTTGTTTCCCAGGTTTGTTTTTTCAGATCGAAAGCCAAAGTGGTGTTGCGCAAATCACTTATTCCTGAAGGTGTTTTGGTTCTTCCGCCGATAACATAAATTGTATTATTTTGAATTACTGCAACTGAATTCGCTAAAGCAAAAGGCAGTTTGGTCAACGATTTCCATTCCGGTTTTTCGGCATTCAAATCAATACTAAAAACTAAATCAGAGGATTGTTTTGCCTCGTCTCCGCCAATCGCGTAAAGAATATTCCCTGAATGTGTAAGTGCCATGTTGGTAATCGCTAACGGAAAATCCGGTAATGATTTTGTTTCCACTTCATTTTTATCGGCATTCCAATTTAGGATATAGGCTTTGTTCGAAAGTCCGTTTTCATTTTCTCCGCCTACATAAACGATTCCTTTATTTGTGCTTGTATTTCCGGGATATGCAATAGGTTGCGGTAATGTAGTTGCCACTTTTTTGTTCCAATGAAAATCATCTCCCGTTTTTTCTAAAACATGAATTTCATCTGAATAATGCTTTTTTCCTCCTTCCCAAGGCATTTTGTCCTGAAAATTAGCGCCTCCGGCAACAATCAAAACAGCATTGCTTACTCCGTTTATCGGACCGGCAAAACCCAATGAAAGACTTCCGTCAGCATTTTGCAGTTGGGCTGCTTTTTTCCATTCGATATTTGTAATTTTTGTTTTTTGCGAAAAACCAACAGTTGCGGACATAATAAAAATAGTAAGGATTAAAGGAAAAAAAGAATTATTCATATGGGTTTGTTTTAGAGAAAACGAACGGATTTATTTGGATTTGAAAGTATCGAAATCTAAACCTGCAACATCTTTTTTGAATAATTCAAATTGCTCGGCGCTCATGTTTTTTACCGGCAGTCTAAACTCTCCTAAATTATGACCCACTAATTTCATATACGCTTTCCCAACGGAGATTCCGCCATATTTTCCTAAGAAACGAATCATATCAATTGATTTTTGCTGAAGCTTACGCGCTGTGACCAAATCATTATTGTTGAAAGCATCAATCAGATCATAATACAACGGAGCCGCATAATTGAAAGTACTTCCAACCGCACCTTTTGCACCAAGAACCAAAGCTGATAACATGTTTTCGTCACGTCCCCAAAGCATATCAAATTTTCCGTTTTCGTAACTCATGCAACTTTGGAAATCCATAAAATCTTCGTGTGTGTATTTTACTCCGGCAAAGTTTGGAAGTTTATTATCTAAAGCCCTAACCAAATCGTACATTGCTACATTTACGCCTGTCAATACCGGAATGTGATAATAATAAAAGGGCATATTGGGAACGCTTTCTCCTACTTTAATACAGATTTCAGCAAGTGTATCCACATTGTTTGGTTTGAAATAAAATGCTCCGGTTAAAGAAACAGCATACAATCCAATTTCGTAAGCATGTTGGGCAAGATCAATACAATCTGCCAGACAAGTTCCCCCAAGGAAAACCATTACTTTAAAATCGGCATCATGGTTTGAGCAGTCTGCCCAGGCTTGCGCTACGGCTTTTTTCTCTTCTAAAGTGATCGAAACTCCTTCTCCGGTTGATCCGTTGATAAAAGCTCCGGTGATTCCGTTTCTTTTTAGAAATGCATAATAAGGCGGAATCAGGCTTACGTCTAATTTTCCGTTGCTGTCAAAAGGGGTGAAAGGAGCAGAAATAAGACCTTGTAAATGTTCAATTTTCATGGGTGTGTTTTTTTGTTGTTTGTGTATTTTATAATTAGACTGAGAACTTGGAAATTCCCAGTCTAATTTTTTAATTGTACTTATTTACTAAGCGGATTTTGAACAATTTTTGGATTGAAATTGATTGTGTTCTGAGAGATCGGAAACAAAACTTCTTTTCCTGCTGTCATCGATGGCACTAAGCTTGTTTTATTGAAACGTACCAAATCCCACCACGCTTTTCCTTCAAAAGCCAATTCTTTTAAGCGTTCATTTAAAATTACATTGTCATTATTTGCCGGAGAATCATTGGTGAAAGAAGCCGTAATGTCTGCTCTTTTCATAACCAGATTCATTTCGGTACTTGGATCTTGTCCTAAAGCATTTTTGATTTCGGCTTTCATCAATAAAATATCTGCCCAACGGTAAATGATAATATCGCTTACAAATCGTCTCAGTGTTCCGTCAACCGTTCCGTTGTATTTTACCATACCTGTTACTACAGGAACTGGTCCGTTGTATAAAGTCAGGTAAGTTGCAGCTTTTCTGGTATCTGTCGCAGCAAAGTTGAATCTTGTAATATCAGGCTGCACTCTTGAGATTCCGGCATTACCGGCACCTGTTCCTAATGTTCCAAAAGTTGCCGTTGCCGTTGCAGAGGATAATGGTGCAAAATCACTTGGCCCCACAAACATAAACTGATTCCAGTTGTCTAATAAATTTGATGGTAAATCTGCCAATGAATAACGTACGGCAAAAACTACCTCAGCATTTCCTTTTTTATCGTACGCAAAAACATCTTTAAAGTTAGGCAATAAAGTTGGAGTTCCGATTGCATCAATAGCAATTAAAGCGGTGTTTAAATCTGCTGTTCCTCCACCCAATTGTTTGGCTGTCCATAAATTGACATCGGCTTTTAGAGCATAAATTGACGGAAGCGATAATTGCGTTTTATTGTTTGTAGCATCTGGGAAACTGGCAATCGCTGCATCAATATCTTTTTTGATAAAAGTAAAGGTTTCTTCGATACTGTTACGCGGAATAATGTATTGCGACTGATTGGTGTTTTCAGTTGGATCTGTTACAATTGGTACACCTCCCCAGGAACGCGCCATGATAAAATAACATAAAGCACGCATCGAATACGCTTGTGCAATATATCTTTTTTGCTCGTTTACAGTCGTTGGACTGAACTGAATTTTAGGAACATACTTTAGAACTAAGTTTGCCGAGTGAATTACGGTATATAAACCCGCCCAGTCTACGTCGATATTTTGCGGCGTAAGCAGGTTGTTGTAATAGTTGGCTAAAGTCAATGGAGACTGAACTCCGCCTGTTATTTCGGCACTTCTTGCTCCTCCCAATAAATAATAATTCTGTTGGGTCTGGATTCTAAAGTTCACATACATTCCGTTTACACCAGCTTTGGCGTCATCTTCTGTTTTCCAAAAACTATCAGATGTAATAACACTATCAGATGTTAGCTCTAAATCGTCCTGACAGGAGTTGAAGAAAGACAGCGTAGTGAAAAGTAGTGTGTATAGAAGAAATTTCTTTTTCATGATTTTATTATTAAAATTTACAAACTGATATTTAAACCAAGGATAATATTTCTGGGAACAGGATATGTACCTGTAGATCCTGCTGCACTTAATCCTAAACTTGATCCTCCGTCGATACCTTGTACTTCAGGGCTTAATCCTTTGTATTTTGTGAAGTAGTATAAGTTGCTTCCCGTTACATACATACGAAGTGAGGTTAACCTGGCTTTTTCAACCCAGTTTTTTGGAAACGTATAGGCGAATGTAATTTCTCTGATACATAAATAATCTCCACTTTCGTAATAACGGCTGTTTCCTTGAAACATATTCGTGTTGTAAGCAGCTCCACTGGCTTCTGATCTGAACAAGTTGTTTTGGTTCGTTTGATCTGCCCAACGGTAACGAGGTACATCTGTAATGTCTCCTTCTTTTTGCCATGATTGTGCACTTTCTGCCAATAATCCGTAGTTACCCTGAAACTGACCTAAGAAACGTGCTCTTGCTTCGTTGTAAATTGTAGCTCCTAATGAATAATCTGTTCGTACCGTTAAAGAGAATCCTTTGTATGAGGTATCAAAATTGAATCCTCCTACGAATGTTGGGAACATATTTCCCATATATTTTCTGTCTCTGCTGTCGATGACACCATTGTTATCCGTGTCTTCGAATACAGCATCTCCGGCGAATTTTTTACCTTCAGGATTCCCACCATTTGCAGCCGTTTTGGTTACATAAGTATCGTGAACTTTCAGGTTGTAGGCATCTGCTTCTGCCTGAGTAGAAAGAATGTACAATTGGTTGTGTGCATAGAAATTTCCAATTTTTTGTCCTTCCTGTAAACCTCCGACGTATTGATAAGTACCACTTTTTTGATCGAAAATCTCTGTTCCGCCAATTCTGTTATTTAAATTTCCATTAGATGGAAGTTTTTCAATCGTGTTGGTGTTATGAGAAACGTTTGCCCCAATATTAATTTTCCAGTCATTTTTGTTGTAAATATTGGCTTGTACTTCTAATTCGAAACCTTTACTTCTTAATCCTCCAAGATTCGTTAAAACTGTAGAGAAACCACTGTTTGATGGTAAAGTCAGATTCGTTAATAAATCAGACGTTAGTTTGTTATAGAAATCTCCAATAATTCTGATTCTGTCTTCGTTGAAACCTAAATCGAAACCACCATTTACAGTTTCAGATTGTTCCCATTTTAATCCCGGATTGGCAATTTGTGAGTTGATAATTGCCGATTGTCCGTTGTAACTATTAGGCAAACCATTGGTTGAACCGGAATATAATCCGCCAGCCTGGAAATCACCTAAAGTTCCTAAGTTACCATTTACACCATAACTTCCGCGAAGTTTAAGCGAAGAAACAAATTTTGGCATTGCAGTTTCCCAGAATTTTTCTTCCTGTATGTTCCATCCCGCAGAAATCCCCGGAAAGAAACCGTATCTGTTGTCAGGTCCTAAACTTGATGAACCATCATAACGGAAAGACGCCGTAGCAAAATACCTGTTTTTGTAATCGTAATTTAAACGCCCGAAAACACTGTTTAAAACCAATTTGGTGTTGTTGCTGTAAACAGAAACCGGGATTGGAGAAGAGTCTAAGGTCTGCGCCAAATCTGACGGGCTTCCTTTTCCTGATGCGTTGAAAGATTTTATCGTTCTGTCGTATTTAGAAGCTCCTAATTTAGCATCAAAATCACCAATATTATCCCATGCTTTTTTATAGGCAAAAACTCCCTCGTATTGTACTTGTGAAATTTGATTGCTCAGTCTTGTTGCTGTACGCGTATTGTCTACCAAACCACTGCTTCCGCTTAAGAACGCCTGTTGAAAAGTGTTGTCATTTTCGTTTTCACTGTAAAGAGAAAGAGAAGGAGTGAAGGTAAAATCTTTGGCTAGTTTTAATTCACCATCTACGCCCATCTGCAACTTGTTATTTTCGTTGATCCCTTTCACTTTCCCCATTTGATACAATGGATTTCCGTTAATATTGTTCTGACCCGGAGCCAGTGTTCCGTCTTCAAGATATAATTTTGTAGTAGGGGAGTTTCCTAAATAGCGGTTGAAAACTACGCTATTTGCTACTACCTGATTGTTGCTTGATTTAGAAAATAATACACGGCCATTTACGGTAAAGTTGTCTGCAACTTTTAAGGAAGCATTTAATTTTCCTGTAAATCTTTGATAACCTGTGAAGATCGTAATACCATCACCTTTTAGATAACCTAAACTCAAATCAAAAACTCCTGTATCGTTTCCTCCGCTGATACCAAGGTTATGACTTTGTGTAAGAGCACTTTGAAATAATATGTCATTCCAATCCGTGCTTTTGTACATAATAGTACTGTTAGGATTTAACGGATCCTGTAGTTCCTGCCATCCCTTTGCCTGTAATTGACCAATAGTATCCGGCGTTAAATTTGATTTTAATAAAGTAGCAAACGGCGTATTATTTTGAAGGTTGTTTCCTGTACCGGCAGGAGTTGCGCCGGTTAACTGACCCAGTCTTGCGATACCTGTAGTGGTAGAAAGTCCGGCAAGTTCTGCGGCGTTATAAATACCCTGGCGTTGAAATTTGATATAATCCCCACCGTCCATGAAATCGTATTTTTTGCCAATTCGGCTACTTTGAGTAGAGACGTTATATGTCACTTTCATTTTACCTGATTTACCTGTATTGGTGGTAATGATAATTACACCGTTTGATGCACGGGCTCCGTAGATAGAAGTCGCAGCAGCATCTTTAAGCACCTGAAGCGACGCAATATCAAAAGAGTTGATATCATCAATCTGCGTACGAATAACACCATCGACTATATATAAAGGTGTAGCACCTGCAGGATTATCGATAGAAGTACCTCCACGAACCAAAATGTTTGAAGCTTTTCCGGGTTGACCAGATGATGTTTTTACCACCAAACCGGTTACGTTACCCTGCAAAGATTGTGTTACGTTTGAATAAGGTACATTTTCTAATACTTTTTTGTCCAGTTTAGAAACGGCAGTACTTAAAGTTCTTCGGTTTTGAGAACCATATCCTACTACAATAACCTCATTCATTTGTTGTCCTATTTCTTTTAGGACAATATTAAGTGGCGCAGTACCAATAGCTACTTCCTGTTCCTGAAGTCCAATATAAGAAACGATCAGAGTAGTGGCATTATCCGGTACTTCAATAGAAAATTTTCCGTCAAAATCAGTTTGAGCGCTAAAGTTAGTCCCTTTGGCAACAATGTTTACACCCGGTAAAGCTTCTCCTTTTTCATTGGTAACTGTTCCGGTAATTTTCTTTTGAACAAGAGCATTTCTTTTTACATTTTTATCTGTAAATACGGTACTTTTTTCTGTTTTTGCAGAAGCTAACTGCATGGTAAAAACTAAAAGCAACGCAGATGTCAGTTTTATAACTTTTACGTGTTTAGGAGTAAGCCTACAATTTTTAGGTTTACTTTTAGGCAATAATTTCATACTTTTGTAATGGTTTGGTTAATAATAACTTTGTTAAAGGTCTGTTATCTATTTCCTAATCATTGTTCCTTTTAGAGGAACCAGCCAGCAATGTTTCCAGCATTCGCTGGCTTTTTTATGATTAAAAAATAAATATTTTATGCAATGGTTTGTGTTGTCGTTTTTAATTTCCCTTTTTTATTAAGACGGTTCTTTCTCAATAAATATTTTATTTTTTGACTTTTCTAAAATTTGATTAAAAATAAATTGATTCTCTTTTGCTAAAAATGAAATTCCATAATTACAGATAATTTAAACACCTATGTTTTATTTCTGTGATCATTTAACAAACAAAATTCATTATCTGAATAAATGTTATGATAATC
>NZ_MUGR01000030.1:0-30287 GCF_002217195.1 Flavobacterium aquidurense
AATAAATCTGAAAGAGATTTTGGATTAGTTAAATCTAAACTTATATAAATTATTGTTCCTGGCCAGTATGAGCAAGGGCCAGTTTTTATTTTTCCATAATCATTATAGTAATAAAAACCTTCCGAGTATAGATGAAGTTTTCCATTATTTAATTTTACTAACTCATTTACTATCCATAAGCCAAATCCCATGTGATAAGTGTTTGGTTTAGAGGTTACTCCTTTTTGTACTGATTTTCCAAGTAGACTAGCTGTATCAACTGAATTGAAGAAAACTTTTTTAAGATTGGAAATAATTCCAATTCCTGTATCAGCGCATGCAATTTCTATTTTAGATTTATTTCCATCCGCTAGAATAACACTTTGAGTATCTTGTACAGCATGTTCCCAGAAATTTAGTAAAATTTCTGAAAAACAACTAAAAATTAGGTCAGTTACTTTTTGTTTATTATTATAATATTCACTAATTTTTGGAATAAACTCATTTTGTAAATATTCATTTGTATAATTTGAATTTCTTAATAAAGCTTGGGGGGCGATAATAAATTTGTCGTCAAGTTTAATTTTGAATTCTTTAAAAGCTCTATCTGGAATTTTTTTATCCGAGATAAAAGCTTGAATTAATGTATAAAATTCATATTTCGCCCAGCTTTCATTAATATAATCATCAATGAATAAATTTGGTCTTCTGAAGCAATGATGAGTAAAAGTATAATCAAGGTACTTATATATGATTAATAATCCTAAGATATCAATTTCTATGACTTGAGAAAGGTCTATTCGTACATTTGTAACAGCTCTGTTTTTCCAATTAAATGTATGTTCAACTTTTCGGAGGAATGCAGGTACAAAATTCTTTGTAAGATACTTGGGTGCTTGTAGTATTATCATTTATTAAATTCTTTTTCAATTGAATCTAAAAGTTTTTTTTCTAGGTCAAAATTTTTATGCCTAAAATCTGACAATAAACTTTTTAAATAGTCTAAATACTTTGTTATTTTAACATTCATTTTTGACTCAATATATAATCTATTTTGGGAGACTTTTTTCTCTAAAGATGATATTCTATTAATTGAATTGATCATCTCTTCCTTATCAAGAATATATGTAAAACTAACTAATTCGCTGTATATTTCTTCGATTACTGTTATTCTTCTATCTTCTCTAACCTTTTTTTTGTAAATTTTACTTTCTATATTTTTAATATTTCGTTGTATAAACCAATTTATAATAGCTACAATTATATTTATCAGAATAAAAACGATAATATATTTTAAGTTTAAAACATCAAATTCTTCTTTTATTAATCCTTGAAGTATTTTAAAATCAATTTCTTTCATATGATACAATGTTTTTATATGTTGCGGAATCTTTTGTAAGATTAATTCAGTTACCGAGCTTAATGAAGTAACCCTGATAAAAAACTAAATATAGTTAGAAATAAAAAAATATAAATAGTAATAATTAGGAATTAATAAAATCTGTAGCTTAAAATTTTAAAAATAAAAAACTATCCCAAAAATGCCTTCAATTCCTCATAAGTTTTAATCTTCACACTAACTTTATCCTCATTCAAAACACTTTCAATTTGTTCTGGAATCGGAAGCGTAATCCCTAAAGCAGGTTCAACAACATCCAGAAACTTAATAGGATGTGCAGTTTCTAAGAAAACACCAATCGCATTTTCGTGTTTTTGTAATTCTTTTTTCAAACCTAAATAACCAACAGCGCCGTGTGGTTCTGCGATGTAACCATCAACTTTATAAATGTTTTTTAGAGCTTCCAGCGTTTCTTCATCAGTATAACTATAAGATGAAAAGTCTTTTTCGAAAGCTTTTAAATCGTTGTTGTATAATTCCTGAATTCTAATAAAGTTACTTGGGTTTCCAACGTCCATAGCGTTAGAGATTGTCGCTTTAGAAGGTTTCGGGTCGTATTTTCCGCTTACTAAGAATCTTGGTACGGTATCGTTTACGTTGGTAGACGCTACAAAATGTTCGATTGGTAAACCTAATTTCTTCGCCATAATTCCGGCGCAGATATTTCCGAAGTTTCCGCTTGGGCAAGAAAAAATCAACGGTTTGTTTTGGCTTTTCAAGGCTTTATAAGCAAAGAAGAAATAAAACATTTGAGGCAACCAACGTGCAATATTGATAGAATTTGCCGAAGTCAGGTTTTTATGCGCTAAAGTTTCGTCTAAAAACGCTTTTTTTACCATATCCTGGCAATCATCAAAAACGCCATCAACCTCAAGTGCTTTAATGTTTTGACCTAAAGTAGTCAATTGTTTTTCCTGAATGTCGCTCACTTTTCCTGACGGATATAAAATGACAACATCAACACCGTCAACGCCAAGAAATCCGCTTGCAACAGCTCCGCCCGTATCTCCGGAAGTAGCTACCAAAACGGTATTTTTACTGTCTTTTTTGTCTTTATTAAAATACGCCAGACAACGTGACATAAATCGCGCTCCAACGTCTTTAAAAGCCATTGTTGGCCCGTGAAATAATTCTAAGGAATAAATGCCTTTTTCGACTTCTACAACCGGAAAATCAAAAACCAGAGTATCGGCTATGATTTCTCTTAGATTAGCTTCGGGAATTTCATCTCCAACAAATTGCTGGATCACATCAAAAGCAATATCGTTATGGCTCAAATTTTCGATTACATTAAAAAATGCAGGATTTAATGGCGTAATAGTTTGAGGAAAATATAATCCTTTATCACTCGCTAATCCTTGTATTACAGCTTCTTTAAAAGAAACTTCCGGTGCATTATGGTTTAAACTGTAGTATTTCATTTCTAAATTTTAGATTTTAGATTTTAGAAAATAGAGAATAGAGTATAGAGAATAGACTTTTCTGTAATCAAATTCCAATTTTTAAATTCTAATGGTTGTTTTTTATTTAACCGCAAAGAGCGCAAGGAAATGGTTTCTTTTGAAAACGCAGAGTTCGCAAAGCTTTGTGGTGATATTTTTTATTAAACGTTTTTTTGTCATTTCGACGTAAGGAGAAATCTTCGCAAGTAACTCCGTAACGTGAGTCCAATCTTTGTCGAGCTTCTAGCGAAAATTTCTCCTTACGTCGAAATGACAACTGTATGGCTACGCTTTGTTTTATACTTTGTCGACAAACTAGTGCGATTCCTCGTTCCTCGGAATGACAAACGTTATCTTAATTCTTCTTACTTAATACATTTCACATTTTACAAAATGCGAACACCATCTGGATTAATTTTCGAAACGTGAATTTCATACGGCAAATTCATGGCTTCGTAAACATCGCTCATCGCTTTGGCGATTTGGTCGGCGGTGTTTTTTCCTCTGCTTAAGGCAAAAATCGACGGACCAGAACCTGAAATTCCGGAACCTAAAGCGCCGTTTTCAAGAGCCGTTTGTTTGATCAGATCAAATCCCGGGATTAAAACGCTTCTTAAAGGTTCAACGATTTCGTCATGAAGCGATCTTCCAATCAAATCATAATCTTTAGTGTATAAACCGGCAATTAATCCGCCCACATTTCCCCATTGCATGATCGCACTTTTCAGGGAAACGGTTTGTTTTAATACCGAACGCGCATCAGATGTTTTCAACTCAATTTGAGGATGAACTACAGTTGCAAACAATTCTTCCGGACTATCGATTCTGATAATATCAAGCGGGGCGTAACTTCTTACCAAAGTAAAACCTCCCAAAAGGGCAGGAGCAACGTTGTCAGCATGGGCGTTTCCGCTGGCTAATTTCTCGCCTTGCATGGCAAATTGCACCAAATCTTTACGGGAATACGGTTTTCCTAATAATTCATTAATCCCAAAAACCGCTCCGGCAGAACTTGCAGCACTGCTTCCAATGCCGCTTCCGGCTTTGATGTGTTTGTAGATTTCAATTTCAAATCCAAAATCAATCGGATTAAAATGGCTTTCATAAGCTTCTAACATGGCGATAGCTGCAACTCCCGAAACATTTTTTTCGGTTTCCATAGGCAAATCGGCACCCACAATTTTTGTGATACGAATTCCTTTTTGATCTACTTTTCGAACAATCATTTCATCGCCCGCATTGTCTAAGCAAAGTCCAAGTACGTCAAATCCGCAGGAGAGATTTGCAATTGTAGCGGGACAGAATAATTTTATTTCCATTTTTTTAAAGGTTCAGAGGGGCAAAGGCTCAGAGGTTCAAAGGTTTTGCCAATCATTATTTTTATTTTAGGTTCAAAGGCTCATAGGTTCATAGGTTTTTAGCTTTGTCCCTTTGCATCTTTGAGCCTTTGTATCTTCTTTAGTTATTTCCTATTCTAATAACATCTGCAAAAATTCCTGATGCTGTTACCGCAGCTCCGGCTCCCGCGCCTTTGATCAATAAAGGCTGATCTACGTAACGATCTGTGTAGAACAATACGATATTGTCTTTTCCTTCTAAATTATAGAATGGATGATCTTTAGCGATGAATTGTAATCCTACGCTTGCTTTTCCGTTTTCGAATTGTGCAACGTATTTCAATCTTGAATCTTTGGCCAATGCTTCTTCATAGATTTTTTCGAAATGTGGAGCATGTTTGATTAAAGACGCAAAAAAATCTTCGTTGTTTGTTGTTGCTAAACATTCGGCAGGCAGGAACGATTCGTTGGCGATGGCGTCAATATCCATTTCGTAACCGCTTTCGCGAATTAAGATTAAGATTTTACGCGCAACATCGATTCCGCTCAAGTCTATTTTTGGATCCGGTTCTGTGAAACCCTGAACTCCGGCTTCTTTCACCACATCGTGAAAAGAATTGTTCTTGTCAAAATTGTTGAAAATAAAGTTCAGACTTCCGGATAAAACCGCCTGAATTTTATGCACTTTATCGCCAGATGCAATTAAGTTTTTTACTGTATCAATAATTGGTAATCCTGCACCCACATTCGTTTCAAACAAAAACGGAGCGTTGTATTGACGGGATAAACTTTTTAGTTTTTTATAATTATCGTAAGCAGATGAACAGGCAATTTTATTACAGGTTACAACGGCAATACTTTCTTTTAAGAATTTTTCGTAAGTTTCAGAAACGCTTGCATTTGCTGTAATATCCACAAAAATACTATTACGTAAATTCAGTTCTCTGGCACGTGCTATAAATTCTGTCGGAATAGCGTGTTCGCCTTTATCTAATGCCGATTTCCAGTCTTTTAGAGAAATTCCGTCCTCATCAAAAAGCATTTTTCTGGAGTTCGATAAAGCAATTACGCGAACATTAATCTTTAAATTTTCTTTTAAAAACTTTCTTTGATTGTGAATTTGCTCGATGAATTTCTCCCCTACATTTCCAACTCCCATTACAAATAAATTCAGCTGTTTGGTGTTTTCTTCAAAGAAGTTTTCGTGCAAAGTATTTAATGCTTTTTTAACGTCTCTTTCGTTGATTACAGTCGAAATATTACGTTCAGAAGCACCTTGCGCAATGGCACGAATGTTTACGTTGTTTTTACCTAAAGTACTAAACATTCTTCCGCTTAAACCCTGGTGGTTTTTCATGTTTTCGCCCACCAAAGCAATAATACAAAGATCTTTTTCTACAATGGCTGGATCGATTTTGTTTTGAAGAATTTCAACTTCAAAAGCTTTGTTAATCGCAGCTTCGGCATTTTCAGCGTCAGCGTTTAAAATTCCGATACAAATTGAATGTTCTGAAGAAGCCTGAGTGATAAAAATCACGTTGATTTTTTCCTGAGACAATACTTCGAACAAACGTTTTGATGAACCTGAAACGCCAATCATTCCCGGGCCTTCAAGAGTTACCAACGAAATATGATCGATATGGCTGATTCCTTTTACAACAGTATCTTTTGATGAAACCTGACTTGAAATTAGAGTTCCTACAGCTTCCGGCTCAAAAGTATTTTTGATTAAAATTGGGATGTTTTTTCTCAAAACAGGCTGAATCGTTGGCGGATACAGCACTTTGGCACCAAAATGCGATAATTCCATCGCTTCCTGATAAGAGATATTTGCTATTGGTTGTGCTTGTTTTACAATTTTTGGGTTGGCAGTAAACATTCCGTTTACGTCAGTCCAGATTTCTAATTGTGATGCATTAAGTGCTCCGGCAATAATGGCTGCAGTATAATCAGAACCTCCACGGCCTAAAGTAGTAGTGATTCCGTCTGAAGTCTGAGCAATAAATCCGGGTAAAATATTGATTTGAGATTGATTTCCTCCAAAATATTCCTGAATCAATTGGTTCGAAACTTCGAAGTTTACAACCGCTTTGCCAAAGTTATTATTCGTTTTGATTAATTCACGACTGTCTTTATACACTACATTTTTATCGATTTGCTGATACGCCTGTGCGATGATATATGACGAAAGCAATTCTCCAAAGCTTAAAATAGTATCAGAAGTTCTTGGAGACAGTTCGCCTAATAAAAAACAACCATCCAATAAAGTTTCTAAATGATTGATGATTCTTTTTACATGACTTAATAAGCTGCTTTGTTCGCTTACCGGAATAAGATCTTTTAATGTTTCAAGGTGTTTTTTCTCGATTTCGGCAACAATATCTCTAAAACTTTCGTCGTTTGACGCTGCTTTTGCTGCTGCCAATTGCAATAAATCGGTTACTTTGCTTAATGCAGAAACAACAACAACTAATTGATCCTGTTGAGAATTTTGGTTTATAATGTCGAGAACGAGTTTTATATTTTGAGCATTGGCAACCGAAGTTCCGCCAAATTTTAATACTTTCATTTTGATGTTTTTTTTCTTTTATGCAAATATTTTTATGTACCCATCGTCTTTCTTCTTTCAGGAAAAAAGTATAGATAACCAAGGATTATATGTAAAATGTATACCCCTAAGGGGTAGTTGTTGTAGTAGAAATTGTTGTAGCAGCAATTGCAACTCTAGTTTGAGTTGTCATTGTAGATTGATATTTTGCGCTGCTTCTTTTCATTTTTCGTTTTCCAAAAGTACAGTTTTTTATAAAAGTTAAAAAACCTAATTCCCTTTTTGCGAATATTTTAATATTTCAAATATAAGAATTTTAATATTGAGTAATTGTTAAAATTAGAACGCTAAAGTTGGCTTATTCATATATTTAGTGCTTTTTTCGGCTCTTCTTTAAAAATAAACAAGGCCGTTTTTGCTTAAAATCAATTCAAAAAATAGCGATTTTATTCTATATAGTAACTAGGGAATGTTTTTTTGAATTCATTTCATTGTAATAATAATGTATTTATCCTTAAAATAAAGAACTGATTTTTTGTGTGATAAGGATTATGAAATAAATAAAAGAGAGGAATTGAAATGGCGCAAATTTTAATTATTATGAACAAATGTTGCTTTTTAATATTGATTTGCTGAATTTTGATGTCTTAAAATACAAACAACATGAGAGAAATCCATTATATAAGTACTGAAATCCTAAGTTTAGAAGCTTTACAAGAGATCATAGTGAATCAAAAAACACTTGAATTGTCTGAGGAAGCAAAAGTAAATGTTCAGAAATGCCGTGATTATTTAGATAAAAAAATGGCTTCGCATTCAGAACCTATTTATGGTATCAATACAGGTTTTGGATCTTTATGTAATGTGAAAATCTCTAATGAAAATTTATCCAAACTTCAGGAGAATCTGGTAAAGTCCCATGCGTGCGGAACAGGGGAAGAAGTTCCTGCTGAAATTGTAAAGCTGATGTTGCTGCTTAAAATTCAATCTTTGAGTTACGGACATTCAGGAATTCAGCTGCAAACCGTAAATCGTCTGGTTGATTTTTATAATAATGATGTTTTACCTGTCATCTATACCCAGGGTTCTTTGGGAGCTTCGGGAGATTTAGCACCTTTGGCACATTTGTCATTGCCATTATTAGGAGAAGGAGAAGTTTTGTTTGAAGGAAAAAAAATGGCTTCGGCTGAAGTTTTGAAACATTTTAACTGGGAACCACTTGTTTTACAGTCAAAAGAAGGTTTAGCTTTATTAAACGGAACTCAGTTTATGAGTGCTTACGGAGCTCATATTTTAATAAAAGCCTACAAGTATTCTTATTTAGCTGATTTAATCGGAACAATTTCACTAGAAGGTTTTGACGGAAGAAGCGAGCCTTTCAACGAATTGATTCATTACATACGTCCACATAAAGGACAAATTATTACTGCGCAAAGAATTAATGAGTTTCTGGAAGGAAGTGAAATTATTGCTCAGGAGAAAAAACACGTTCAGGATCCGTATTCTTTCCGTTGTATGCCGCAAGTTCACGGTGCTTCAAAAGATGCAATCGATTATGTTCGCAAAGTTTTCAAGACCGAAATTAATTCGGTTACGGATAATCCAAATATATTTATTGAGGCAGATCAGATTATCTCCGGAGGAAATTTTCACGGACAGCCTTTGGCTTTGGCCTTAGATTTTATGGCAATTGCTTTGGCTGAATTAGGAAGTATTTCTGAAAGAAGAACCTATCAATTGATTTCAGGATTACGTAATCTTCCGGCATTTTTGGTAGACAATCCGGGATTGAATTCAGGATTTATGATTCCGCAATATACAGCAGCCAGTATCGCAAGTCAGAACAAGCAATTGGCAACTCCGTCAAGCGTTGATAGTATTGTATCGAGTAACGGACAGGAAGATCACGTAAGTATGGGAGCCAACGGAGCGACAAAAGCATTACGTGTTCTTGATAATTTAGAGCGTATTCTGGCCATCGAATTATTGAATGCTTCACAAGCAATTGCATATAGAGAACCTCTGAAATCAAGTGATTTTATCGAGATGTTTTTGAGCAGTTACAGAGAGGTAGTTCCTCTGGTCAGGGAGGATAGAATCCTGCATTATGACATCGAAAAAACAGTTGAATTTCTTGACAGTTTCCAAATTGAAAACGATTTGTTAACAATGGCTTAACATTGTAGAATATTAATGAAGTAATTTTGCACTATCAAAAATATAAAAATGTCAATAAACAGTATTTTCCAATTTTTAGTGCCGAAAGACAAGAAATTCTTTCCACTTTTTGAAGAGGCTTCAAGCAATTTAATTGAATTAGCTTCTAATTTACACGAAGCTGTAAATCTTCCATTAAAAGAAAGAGAAGTTCTTTTTCAGAGAATTGACGAATTAGAGCAAAAAGGAGAAGACATTACACGTCAGACCAATCTTGAATTGAGTAGAAACTTTATTACTCCGTTTGACAGAGAGGATATTCACACATTGATTACTTCTATCGACAACGTTGCAGATTATTTGCACGGAGCAGCGAGCAGAATGAGATTGTATCAGGTTGATAAGATTACAAAATCGATCAGAAAAATGACCGAAATCAATCTTGAAGCTTGCCAGAATATTGATAGTGCAGTAAAAGAATTGAGAAATTTAAAGAATTTCAAAGTCATAAAAGATGCTTGTGCCAGAATTAATAAACTGGAAAACAAGTCAGATAACGTTTATAACAAAGCAGTTTTTGAAATTTTTGAAAACGAAACAGACGCTAAAAATATTATTAAATATAAAGAAGTGTTATCTGTTTTAGAATCAGCAACAGATAAATGTAAGAGTGTTGCAAACATACTGGAATCTATTTCTGTAAAACATTCTTAAATTCAATTTATTTCATTCTGAAGTTATAATTTATGACGCTACTTATAATTATTATAGTATTAGCCTTAATTTTTGATTACATCAATGGTTTTCATGATGCGGCGAATGCTATTGCAACAGTTGTTGCTACAAAGGTTCTGACGCCTTTTCAGGCGGTTCTTTGGGCAGCATTTTTTAACTTTTTGGCCTACTGGGTTTTCGGATTTGGTGTTGCGGATACTGTTGCTAAAACAGCAGATACAATGCAAATTGACCTGGTGGTGATTTTGGCAGGGGTAATTGCGGCAATTTGCTGGAATTTATTGACCTGGTGGTTGGGGATTCCTTCTAGTTCTTCACATACCTTAATTGGTGGTTTTGCCGGGGCAGCGATTGCGCATGCCATTGCAGTTCATGGTTTTTCAGGTTATGTTGATGCAGACGGAGTGACACATCATTGGTATGATATAGTAAGTTGGTACAAGGCTGGAAAAGATGGCGGAATGCCTTCCGGAGTTCTTATTATCATTGCCTTTATTGTTTTAGCACCATTGTTGGGAGCATTGGCTTCTTACTTAATTTCGATTTGGCTTTTAAATGCATCTCGTAAGAGTATTGGACCAAAAATATTTACAGTGGCTTTAATGATTGCAACTATTTGGTTTGTTTACGCACAAATGATTCCTTATGAGGAAATTATAAAAGGGGGGCATAAACCTCGTTTTGCTTCTTCTGTTTTTTGGAGTGTTGCATTTGAACCACATAATATTAAATGGTTTTTAGTTGCGTTTATTGTCTTGACAGTGAGTGGTTTTTGTTTGATATTTAGTAGTTTGAATCTACATCAGGCAGATGCAGCTTTAAAGAAAATGCAATTATTATCTTCTGCGGCTTTTAGTTTAGGTCATGGAGGAAATGATTCGCAAAAAGTAATGGGTATTATTGCGGCAGCTGTTGTTGTTTATATTAATACAAATCCTGGTGTTCATATGGATTCCTGGTTAGATGTGGCTCTTCCTTCTGAGGATGGGGCTTTTAAAATGCCAAGCTGGATTCCTTTAGCGTGTTATTCTGCAATTGCTGCAGGAACTTTGAGTGGTGGCTGGAAAATTGTGAAAACAATGGGTTCTAAAATTACAAAAGTAACTTCATTCGAAGGTGTTGCTGCTGAAACTGCTGGAGCTTTAACGCTTTATTTTACGGAGCATTTAAAAATTCCGGTAAGTACAACGCATACGATTACAGGGTCTATCATTGGGGTTGGATTAACAAAACGTGTATCTGCCGTTCGTTGGGGAGTTACCGTAAGCTTAATTTGGGCATGGATATTAACGATTCCTATTTCGGCTATTTTAGCAGGTTTGATATATTACGTTTTAAGTGTATTTATATCCTAATAAAATGATTTTTGAAAAATGTGAGAAGTAAAATCACATTTTATAACATATAAAAAAAGTCGGTTTCTTTATTGAAGCCGGCTTTTTTGTTTGGTAGTATTGGTTGTTTTAAAGTGATAATGTATTTACATTTACTTTATAATAAAAGAAGAGATAAAGGTTGGGAATGGAAGAATTAAATCAAATAGAAAGGATTAAAAGCAAGCTGCTTATTGCGAAAAATGCAGATCAGGATTTAAAAGTGTTTGGTGCAGACAGTCATAAGTATTTTTTAGGTGAAACTGTAAATAACGACGAAATTTTAAAGTTTGAAAAAGAGTATAATCTGGAACTTCCTGAAGATTATAAAAACTTTTTGCTTCATATTGGTAATGGTGGAATTTCGTATGCAGATTCTTCGGCCGGTCCGGGTTACGGTATTTATCCTCTGGGAAAAAATACCAACGAATTGATATACGAGAATAACGAATTGTATTTAAAAGAAAATTGTAAAATTCATCCAAAAATGTCGGATCAGTTTTGGTCTGATTTAAACAAAAATATCGACGAGAATGATGCTATTTCTGATGAAGATTTTTATCTTGAATTAGGTAAGGTATTTTCGGGATTATTGCCTGTTGGTACTCAGGGCTGTACTTATTATTATGCACTTGTTCTCAATGGTGAATTTAAGGGAAGAGTTGTTAACGTCGATAGCGACAGGGAAAAACCATATTTTGTCTTTGAATCTAATTTTTTAGATTGGTATGAAAGATGGCTTGACGAAATAATACCTGAAAGTGTAATGATCGATGCTCCTGATTTGTTTAAATATACATTAGGAGGCAATGTCAATTATGTCCTCGAAGTTTATTTTTCGACTGATGATAATGAAACTAAAACCGAAGGCTTAAACGGGATCTTAAAAAAAGAAAAGATAGCTTCAGAATCGCTTGATATTTTGGAGGCTGAATATAAATTAAACTCAGGGAAAATTCAGAAAAAGATACTTCAGATCCTTACAAAGTTTGATTATCAAAGAGCTTATCCTTATTTGGTTGACTTTGCAAAAGAAAGTTTATTAGATGTTTTTCAGATTGTATTTTGGTATGCAAAAGATAAAAGTTCAGACTGGCTGGATGTTATAAAATCAAATGCTGAAACTATTAATGATGATGAAACTTTTAGTTTTTGTACTTATTTATTAAAAGAAATGGATATTGATTATGGAAATATTATTGTTCCTTTTACCTTTAATAAGAACGAAAAAATAAGAGTTAGTGCTTATTATGCGCTCGGACAATTGGAGAATAAAAGTGATTATATTGATGTTTTTATCTCTGGTCTAAATGATGATGCAAATAGGGTTATTCATACTGTATTGCAGGCATTAGATGGGGTAGAAGACAGGAAGCTTTTGAAACATTACAAATTGATCGCAGAAAAATTTCCCGTAGAAAAAGATTATATTTTAGTGAATCTGAATCATAGATTGAAACCGTTTGGTTTGACTAATAAGACGATTAAAAAGAGCAAGCTGGATTATTAAAAGTTCTGTAGATTTTTACGATTGTGTTTTCTTTTGTAGTGGGTTTGCTTGAGGTCTTTTTTATCTTGTGATATGATGCTTATAGTACCGTCTATTTCTAACATAGCAAGCTTTATATCGGTTAAATGTTCTAGACCATGCTCACGTGCCGCTTCTTTTAATTCTTCGTGGGAAATGTCTAATTTGCTCAAGGCTTTAAAATCTAATTTTCCGTTGTGAATCAGGATTTCTGGCTTGTCTAATAATAAGTTGTTAAGGCCTTTGTATTTGTGTGTCAGTTTTTTGATGATAAAATTGATTATAAATAAAGCCAAAGCGGCAATTAAACCTCCTGAAAGACTTGTGTCGGGGCCGACCATTGCATTTTGAACGGAGTTGCTAATTAGTAAAATCAGTATAATATCAGCAGTGTTTAACTGCGAAAGTTCTTTTTTTCCAAAGATTCGCAGTGCAATTGTCATAAAAAAATATACTGCTACACTTCTTAAAATAATATCGAAATACGGATATAGCGCCATCTTTTTAGTATTTAAATTTAAAAAAAGCTTTGCCAAAGTGGTGTACTTTGACAAAGCTGTTAAAATTACTTGTATTTTATTAAGTTCTAATGAACTTATTTATATTAGTTTGAAATTTTTTTCAATTGCTTTGATCATTTCTCCGGCAATATCTTTGTTTGTGGCGCCTTCAATTCCTTCAAGACCCGGAGAAGAGTTTACTTCAAGTAATAATGGCCCTTTTGAAGAACGAATAATATCGACTCCTGCTACTTTTAGGTCCATCGCTTTTGCGGCTTTTATGGCGATTTTTTTCTCTTCGGCAGTTACTTTGATAATAGATGCTGTTCCGCCAAGGTGAATGTTTGCTCTGAATTCTCCAGGCATAGCTTCACGCTGAATGGCTGCAACCACTTTTCCGTCGATTACAAAACAACGAATGTCTTTTCCGTTCGCTTCTTTAATAAATTCCTGAACAAGTATATTGGCATTTAAGCTTTTAAAAGCATTGATAACACTTTCTGCGGCTTTTTTGGTTTCTGCCAAAACAACCCCTTTTCCTTGAGTCCCTTCAAGTAATTTTACGATTAAAGGCGATCCTCCAACCATTTTGATCAAATTGTCAGTATCCAGAGGAGAGTTGGCAAAACCGGTTGTTGGTATGTCAATTCCATTATTCAGAAGTAATTGCAAGGAATATAGCTTATCTCGCGATTGTGTTATGGCTGTAGCCGAATTTAAAACGAAAACCTTCAAAGCTTCAAACTGACGTGTTAGTGCACAGCCATAAAAGGTAATACTTGGTCGGATTCTTGGAATAATAGCATCAAATTGATTTAGTATTTTTCCGCCACGATAATGAATTTCAGGCGTTTTCGCGTCGAGTTTCATATAGCATTCCTTGATATTCAAAAAATGCATTTCATGACCGCGCATTTCGCCTGCTTCCATGATTCGTTTATTGCTGTATAATTCAGGATTACTGGCTAAAAGTCCAATTCGTAAACCGGAAGTTGCTTTTTCTGAATTTTGGTATAATTCTTTTAATGCTTCAGGAGTTGGCTGCCCTAACATGTATTTTTCTTCTGGATCAACCAATACGCGTCCGCTCATGGCTTCACGGCCTAAAAGCATACGGAAACCCATCGAATCGCGATTCGTCAGCGTCATTTCGATTGGCCATTTTACATCGCCAAGTTTAATGTTCGTTTGAATAACATAACGATGTTCTCTGAAGCCGCTTGAACTTTTTACGATTCTTTTGTCTACCAACGGGGCTTCACAATGAATGATGGTTTTTATATTGTTCTGAATTGGATTAATATCGAATTTTACCCAATTGGCATCATTTTTTATAAAAGGAGCTATGTTTATAGCGTGCATTGCTGAAGTTTTAGCACCGGAATCGACACGAGCTTTGATTGTCGGGATTCCTAATTCTGGAAATGCGCACCATTCTTCGCTACCTAAAATGACTTTATTTTGAAGCATACGTTATTATTTATTTATAGAATATAATAGCCAAAAATAGCTATTTGCTTTTACTAAAGGTAGTAATTTATCTAAAAAAAATACCCGTTATGTTATGAAAACGTAACGGGTAAATTAAATTTGTTAGAAAATTAATCTATTTACTGATTTGTTGGTTCTTCAGCCTTGTGTATTTCAACAGAAAGTTCCTGAGAATCATCTTTTAAATCCATTAAGATTTCATCACCTGAATGTATTTTTGAAGTTATGATCTCTTCGGCCAATAAATCTTCAACATATTTCTGAATCGCTCTTTTTAGAGGTCTTGCCCCAAACTGTCTGTCAAAACCTTTTTCAGCAATAAATGCTTTTGCTTTGTCAGTAAGATTTAGCGTGTATCCTAATTCAGAAACGCGGGAATATAGTTTTTTAAGCTCGATTTCGATAATCAAATCAATATCGTGTTTCTCTAATGCGTTAAATACAATTACGTCATCAATTCTGTTTAAGAATTCAGGAGCAAAAGTTTTTTTCAATGCATTTTCGATAATGCTTTTTGAGTTTTCATCGGCCTGAGCTACTTTCGCAGCAGTTCCGAATCCTACGCCTTGCCCAAAATCTTTCAGCTGACGTGCACCAACGTTAGATGTCATGATAATGATCGTGTTTTTAAAGTCGATTTTGCGACCTAAACTATCTGTCAGATATCCGTCATCTAAAACCTGAAGCATCATATTAAATACATCCGGATGCGCTTTTTCGATCTCATCTAAAAGTACCACACAATATGGTTTTCTACGAACTTTTTCAGTCAATTGACCTCCTTCTTCGTAACCAACATATCCCGGAGGCGCTCCAACTAAACGAGAGATAGCAAATTTTTCCATGTATTCACTCATGTCGATACGTACTAATGCATCTTCAGAGTCAAACAATTCTTTTGCTAAAACTTTAGCTAATTGGGTTTTACCAACACCGGTCTGACCTAAGAAAATAAACGAACCAATTGGTTTGTTAGGATCTTTAAGTCCGGCTCTGTTGCGCTGAATCGAACGGGCAATTTTTAAAACGGCTTCGTTTTGACCAATTACTTTATTCTGAATCAATTCAGGCAATTTTGCCAGTTTATTACTTTCGGTTTGTGCAATTCTGTTTACAGGGATTCCGGTCATCATAGAAACAACATCGGCTACATTATCTTCTGTAACTTCAATTCTGTTGTTTTTAGAATCTTCTTCCCATTGTTCCTGTGCAACAGCAAGATCTTTTTCAATGCGTTTTTCGTCATCACGAAGTTTGGCAGCCTCTTCGTATTTTTGTTTTTTGACTACCATGTTTTTCATTTCGCGAACTTCTTCTAACTGACGTTCTAAATCAAGAATTTGTTTAGGAACATCAATGTTAGTAATGTGTACGCGAGATCCTGCTTCGTCAAGAGCATCAATAGCTTTGTCCGGCAAGAAACGCTCAGACATATATCTGTTTGTTAATTTCACACAAGCTTCAATAGCTTCCTGAGTGTAGGTTACGTTGTGGTGATCTTCGTATTTGTCTTTTACGTTGTTTAAGATTGCAATTGTTTCTTCAACAGAAGTTGGTTCAACAATTACTTTCTGGAAACGTCTTTCAAGAGCTCCGTCTTTCTCAATATATTGTCTGTATTCATCAAGAGTAGTAGCACCAATACATTGGATTTCTCCTCTTGCTAAAGCAGGTTTAAACATGTTTGAAGCATCAAGTGAGCCAGTTGCTCCACCAGCACCTACGATAGTATGAATTTCATCAATAAAAAGAATGATGTCGTCATTTTTCTCCAGCTCGTTCATTACTGCTTTCATTCTCTCTTCAAACTGACCGCGGTATTTTGTTCCTGCTACTAAACTGGCAAGATCAAGTGTAACCACACGTTTGTTAAAAAGAATACGGGATACTTTCTTCTGGATGATACGCAGTGCAAGTCCTTCTGCAATAGCAGACTTACCAACTCCTGGTTCTCCAATAAGAAGCGGGTTGTTCTTTTTTCTACGGCTTAAGATTTGAGAAACACGTTCGATTTCTTTCTCTCGTCCTACAACAGGATCCAGTTTTCCTTCTTCCGCCATTTCTGTTAAATCTCTCCCAAAATTATCTAATACCGGAGTCTTCGATTTTTTGTTTGACTTATTGGCGGGATTGTTAAAACTACTTTCTTTAAGACTGTCATCTTGTCCTGAATCGTCATTGTACGATTCGTTTCTTGGCAAGTTTTCTAAGAATTCTTCTTCGTTTGGAGTCATATTTAAATATTGTTCTTTAGCTATGTCATAATCTATTTTTAGCTTATTCAATAGCTTGGTTGTGGGATCGTTTTCGTTTCGTAAGATACACAAAAGCAGGTGCGCCGTGCTAATTGACGAGCTTTGAAATACTTTAGCTTCAAGGAATGTAGTCTTCAGGGCTCTTTCCGCCTGACGCGTAAGATGAAGATTCTTCTTTTCGGCATTTACTTCAACGCTTTGATTGGCCGGACTCAGTATTTCTACTTTCCTGCGTAAATGATCTAAATCGACTGCAAGGTTATTAAGTATATGAATAGCTTTTCCGTTTCCATCCCTTAAAATGCCTAGCATTAGATGTTCAGTACCAATAAAGTCGTGGCCCAAACGTAAGGCTTCCTCTTTACTGTAGGTAATAACATCTTTTACTCTTGGTGAAAAATTATCATCCATAATATATAATTGGTATTGTAAATTTAGTGAATTAGTGTTTGAAAAACAAAAACCATACCCTTCAGGAACTCCTGACAGCTAAGTGACAAAAAAAATAACAATAAAAGCGTTAAAATACGCTTAATTTATTAACTAAAACCTAAAATAAAGTTGTTAATAAATCATTGAAATAAGTGTAAGGAAATAGCTGAAAAAATTCCAAAAAAACGTATCTTGGCACGCTTTGAAACTAATATAATTATTTAAACATAACAACTTATGTCTGAAGGAGAAAAGTTAATTCCTATTAACATTGAAGATGAAATGAAATCTGCTTACATCGATTATTCGATGTCGGTAATTGTATCGAGAGCGCTTCCGGATGTTAGAGATGGCTTGAAACCAGTGCATCGAAGAGTTCTTTACGGAATGTATGATTTAGGTGTAACTTCAAGATCTGCCCACAAAAAATCTGCAAGAATCGTAGGAGAGGTTCTGGGTAAGTATCACCCACACGGAGATACTTCTGTTTATGATGCAATGGTTCGTATGGCCCAGGAATGGAGTATGCGTTATTTATTAGTGGACGGTCAGGGTAACTTTGGATCTGTAGATGGCGACAGCCCTGCAGCAATGCGTTATACTGAGGCGAGAATGCGTAAAATATCAGAAGATATTATGGCGGATATCGAAAAAGAAACAGTTGATTTTCAATTGAACTTTGATGATACTTTATATGAGCCAAAAGTAATGCCAACCAGAGTTCCTACTTTATTAATTAATGGAGCAACAGGAATCGCGGTAGGTATGGCAACCAATATGCCTCCACACAATTTAACTGAAGTTATCAACGGTACATTAGCATACCTTGATAATAACGATATCGAAATTGACGAATTAATGACGCATATTAAAGCCCCGGATTTTCCAACCGGAGGTATAATATATGGTTACGAGGGTGTTCGTGAGGCATTTAAAACCGGTAGAGGACGTATTGTAATGCGTGCTAAAGTTGGTTTTGAAGAAGTTGACGGAAGAGAATGTATCATCGTAACTGAGATTCCGTATCAGGTCAACAAAGCCGAAATGATCAAACGTACGGCTGATTTAGTAAATGATAAAAAAATTGAAGGTATTGCGAATATTCGTGACGAATCAGACAGAAACGGTATGCGTATCGTTTATATCCTGAAACGTGATGCGACACCAAACGTAGTTTTGAATACCTTATATAAGTTTACGTCATTACAATCTTCTTTTAGTGTAAACAATATTGCATTAGTAAAGGGGCGTCCTCAAATGTTGAATCTAAAAGATATGATTCACTATTTTATCGAGCACCGTCACGATGTAGTAGTAAGAAGAACTCGTTTTGAATTGCGTAAAGCAGAAGAAAGAGCGCATATTTTAGAAGGTTTAATTATCGCTTCTGATAATATTGATGAAGTAATTGCTTTGATCAGAGGATCTAAGAATACAGAAGAAGCTCGTGAGAAATTGATCGAAAGATTTAATTTGTCAGATATTCAGGCTCGTGCCATTGTAGAAATGCGTTTGCGTCAGTTAACAGGTCTGGAACAAGACAAGTTGAGAGCTGAGTATGAAGAATTGATGAAATTGATCGAGCATTTGAAAGCTTTATTAGAAGATGTAAATTTAAGAACCAACTTAATTAAAGAAGAACTTGAAGAAATTCGTGAGAAATACGGAGATGATCGTCGTTCTCAAATTGAATATTCCGGTGGAGATGTAAGTATCGAAGATTTAATAGCAGATGAAAATGTAGTAATTACAATTTCTCATGCAGGTTATATTAAACGTACCAACTTAACAGAATACAAAACTCAGAATAGAGGAGGAGTTGGGCAAAAAAGTGCAGGAACAAGAGATCAGGATTTCCTTGAGCATATGTTCGTTGCGACCAACCACCAATATATGATGTTCTTTACGCAAAAAGGAAAATGTTTCTGGATGCGTGTTTATGAAATTCCTGAAGGAAGTAAAACGGCAAAAGGAAGAGCAATTCAGAACTTGGTAAATATTGAAAGCGACGATAAAGTAAAAGCTTTCATTTGTACTCAGGACTTAAAAGACAAAGATTATATCAACAGCCATAATCTTGTAATGGTAACGAAACAAGGTCAGGTTAAGAAAACTTCTTTAGAGAAATATTCTAAACCAAGGGTAAATGGTGTTGCTGCAATTACAATTAAAGAAGGTGACGAATTACTTGAAGCGAAATTAACCAACGGAGAAAGCCAAATTATCCTTGCTGTTAAGTCTGGTAAATTGGTTCGTTTTGAGGAAACTAAAACACGTCCGATGGGAAGAACAGCTTCCGGAGTTCGCGGAATTACCTTAAAAGACGATACGGATGAAGTAATTGGTATGGTTACCGTGGATAAAGAGGATGTAAACGATACGCAGATTTTGGTTGTAACTGAAAACGGATACGGTAAACGTACTAAATTAGTTGATGACGATGGCGAAGATGTTTACAGAATTACAAACCGTGGAGGTAAAGGTGTTAAAACGCTTAATATTACGGAGAAAACAGGAAAATTAATTTCTATTAGTAATGTAACGGATGCTGATGATTTGATGATTATTAATAAATCAGGATTAACAATCAGAATGGCTATTGAAGATTTACGTGTAATGGGTCGTGCAACACAAGGTGTTCGATTGATTAACCTAAAAGGTAAAGATTCTATTGCTGCTGTAACAAAAGTTATGAAAGATGATGTTGCGGAAGAAGTTGTTGATGAAGATGGAAATGTTATTGAATCTGTTATTGAAAGAGTAAAACCTGATTTAGAAGTTCTTGAAGATGAAGGTCCGGTAGAAGATGATGACGATGATGACGACTCTGACGAAGAATTAGAAGATGAAGATGATACGGAAGAAGAAGAGTCCGAAGAATAAAATTTAACCACTTATATTAAATATACAAATTGAATACTATGAAAAGTAAATATGTAATACTTGCATCAGCATTATTGATTTCAGTAGCTACTTTTGCTCAAAAAGATCAGATAAAGAATGCTGAAAAAGCACTAAAAGGAGGAGATGCTCAAGGAGCGATTGCTATCCTGAAAGATGCTGAAAATTTGGTTGTAAATGCCAAAGATGTCGAACAGGCTCAGTACTACTTTGTACAAGGTAATGCTTATGTAAGCTTAGCTGATAAAAAAGTAGAAGAAAGCAAAAACCTTTCTCTTGCTGCTGAAAGCTACAAAAAGTTAATTGATGTTGAAAAAGCTTCAGGAAAATTAAAATATTCTACTCAGGCTGCAGCTTCAATTACTGATATTAAAGGAAAGCTAATTAATGCTGCTATTGCAGATTCTCAGGCAAGCAAACATGCTGACGGTGCAAAAAAATTGTACGATGCTTATTTATTAGATAAAAAAGACACTATCAATTTGTATTATGCAGCTTCTACAGCAGTAAATGCTCAGGATTTTGATCTTGCTTTGCCAATGTACGAAGAATTAAAAAAGTTAAACTATTCCGGAAAAGGAACTAGTTATTTAGCTGTAAATAAAATCTCAGGTAATGAGGATAGTTTTAATAATGCTAAAGATAGAGATTTAGCTGTAAAATTAGGAACTCACGAAAAACCAAAAACAGAAGCTATTCCTTCTAAAAGAGGTGAGATATACAAAAACTTAGCGTTGATTTTAGTTCAAAAAGGACGTAGTGAAGATGCTAAAAAAGCAATCGCTGACGCAAGAAAAGCAAATCCTGAGGATACTTCTTTGATCCTTACAGAGGCTAACTTGTATTTAGAGTCTAAAGATTTTGATACATACAAAAAATTAGTTGGTGAAGCTTTGCAAAAAGAACCAAACAATGCTGATTTAGTATTTAACTTAGGAGTTCTAAGTGCTAATGCAAAAAACAATGCAGATGCTGAGAAATATTATTTGAAAGCGATCGAAATCAATCCAAACTATGCAAATGCTTATCTGAATTTAGCAGCTTTAAAATTAGAAGCTGAAAAGCCAATTATTGATGAGATGAATAAATTAGGTACTTCTGCAAAAGATATGAAACGTTACGATGTGTTGAAAGCACAAAGAGAGAATGTTTTTAAAGGAGTGATTCCTTACCTTAAAAAAGCAAATGAATTAGATCCTAAAAACGAAGATGTATCTAAAACATTATTAGGTGTTTACAAAGCGTTAGAAATGACTGCTGAAGCAAAAGCATTAAAAGCTACAATGTAATTCTAAACAGATTTAGAAAAATAATAAAAAACCATCCCGTTCTTTTGAATGGGATGGTTTTTTTTATGCTTACAAGTTTACGTATTAGCTAACTAAAGTAGCAGAAAGTGTAATTGTTGTGTTTAATAATTTTGAAATAGGGCAAATTTCTTTTGCTTTTGCTGCTGTTTTTTCAAATTCTTCAGCGTTAATATTAGGAACTTTACCTTTTAAATCCAAATGGATTAATGTTATAGTTCCGTCTTCAAAAGTAACTGTCGCTTCTGTATTTAAATCATCTGCTGTAAAACCACCTTCGTTAAGCAGGAAGCTTAATTGCATCGTAAAACAGCCGGAATGCGCTGCAGCAATCAATTCTTCAGGATTTGTTCCAACTCCGTCTGCAAATCTTGTTTTAAACGATAATTGAGCATTATCCAGAGTAGTACTTTGAGTACTGATTTTTCCGGTTCCTTCCATACCGGTTCCTTTCCAGTTGGCATTTGCTTTTCTTGTAAATTTCATTTTCGTCGTTATTAGGATTAATAATTGAATTTATTGATTATCAGGAGATAATGAGGTTGATCAAATATAATCAATATTTTACAGAATTTTTTTCATGAAATTATAATACATTGTTAAGTTTTAGGTCGAAATGAAATAAATATAGGAGTTAATTTTACCGCACACAAATTTTTTTAAAATATACTGGAATTTAATTTAATGCAAAGTTCGCAAAGATTTGTATTGATCCAGCTTTGCGAACTTTGTATTGTGTTGGAATATCAAAAAAACGAACCTTACCGAACCTTACCGAACTTTGCGTACTTTGCATGCTTTGTGGTAAAAAAAACTACTGCATAAAAAAAGGTGCAATGAAAAATCTTCATTACACCTTAAATATTAATTTATGTACTTAAAACTTATTCCTGGCCTAAATTGCGTAATTGTTTCAGTTTATCTTTCCAAAGTTCAAGACTTTCTTTATGAATAGCGATGTTTTTACGAACTTCAAGAACGATTGAATTCTCTTTTTTTGCATTTTTAGTATTAGCAAAAAACTGAATATTATTCTCTAACTGGAAAATTTCATTTTGAACTTCTTCAATTTTGCGCATTAAGAAAATCTTTTCGTTATCTAATTTACGAGTATCGTTACTGTCAGATAAAGAATCGATACGGTTAGAGAAACGCATCATTTCAGTTTCTTTTTTACTCAAACTTAGTTTTTCAAAAAGAGCATCGAGGATTTTGTTGAATTTCCCTTCGATATGACGTCTTGCAA
Source organism: Flavobacterium aquidurense (assembly GCF_002217195.1). NCBI lineage: Bacteria > Pseudomonadati > Bacteroidota > Flavobacteriia > Flavobacteriales > Flavobacteriaceae > Flavobacterium > Flavobacterium aquidurense. The sequence continues at coordinate 22,631 of NZ_MUGR01000030.1, forward strand.
AAGGTACTTTTCCGTAGCCTTTCCAGATTTCGATATGTGCTTTAATAGCATCCAAATCAGTTTTGTGGTCACCGGTTAATTGGTATGCGCGTAAAATATCCAGATACGCTTTTTTATTGTCAAAAGCAGCAACCTCATCAACGTTTTCCTCTGATTTATGTTCTTTTAATTTGTCAAAATAGTGATTGCAGGCATCTTTGAATTCTTTCCAGATTTTGTCTGAATATTTTTTAGGAACGTGACCAATTTGTTTCCACTCTTCCTGAATTTGCTTCATGATTGGAGTAGTAGCACCAAAATCAGTACTTTCCTGTAGTTCTTTAGCTTTTGCTACAAGAGCCATTTTTTTGTTTAAATTGTCGTTTTGATCTTTTTTAATGTCTTTGTAAAATGAATTTTTAAAAGAATTAAAGTTTCTAACGGCAGTTTTAAATGCGGCCCAGGTTTCTTCATTCACATCTGAAGGTACTTTTCCCGCAGCAAAAAATTCATTTCTAAGCGCTTCTACTTTCTGGATTTGTACGAGCCATTGTGAGTGGGAATTTACTTTTTCAGTTCCTAAAACCTCAATTTTGGCAATGATTTCTTTTTTGACTTCCAGATTGTTTTGTTCGTTTGCTCTTTGGCTTTCAAATAAAACTTCTCTTTTGTCATGGATTTTTTTAGTCAGTTCGCTAAATTTATTCCATATAGTATCACGGTGTTCTTTAGAAACTGGTCCGATGTCTTCTTTCCAGATTCTGTGTAAATCCTGTAATTCACGGAATGCTTTGCTAATGTCAGTTTCGTTTGCTAGCTCTTCAACACGTGCAATTATTTTTTGTTTTTGCTCCAGATTGTATTTAAAATCTAAATCTCTTGCTTCACGATCTAAATGCAGGTAATCATAAAAATTCTCTACGTGAAAGTGGTAATTATTCCAAACGTGATTGTATTTGTCTTTTGGGATTGCTCCGGCATTTTTCCATCTCTCTCTTAAATCATTAAAATGTTTAAGCGTGTCTTTGATGTTTTCCTGCGGGTTGATCAGTTCTTTAAGCTCTTCAACTATAGCAAGTCTGTTTTCTAAATTTGATTTTAGATTAGTTTGTAAATGCTTGAAATGAGCATTTCTTTTTTCTCTAAAAACATTATAGTATTCGTCAAATTTAGATTTTAACGGAGAATGGTATTCAAATTCCTCATTAGGATCTTGTTTAGAAGTATTGAACTCTTCTTTTTTCTCTTCTATAAGGTGATTGTATTGTAATAAAAATGATTTTTTAATTTCTTCGATATGATCTTTTACGGACATTACTTTGTCTGTACTGATCAATTTTTTAAGCTCATCAACAAGTGCATCCAAAGAGAAGGTATCATAATCCTGCATAGGGATTTCATGACGCTCTTTTAGTGTTTCATCTTCACTTTCTTCAGCATTGGAATTTGTAATGGCATCTAATGCAGTCTGATGATTGGTTTCTGTCGTAGCGACTGTATTTTCCGCTTCCGTTTCACTAACTGAAGCCGAAATTTCAGCAGCTGTTTCAGGCGCTGTTGTTTCGATTGCATTATCCTGTGTAGAATCGCTAATTTCGATTTCTAATTTTCCGTCTGCTTCATGCAGGTTATCATTCTTTTCTTCTAACATCTTAAATGTATAAGGTTTTTATTTTAAACAGAGCGAAAGATACTAAAGGTGTTTCTAAATACAAAATAAATCGTTTGTTTATACGCTATTTTAAGACGAAATTCCTATTTGTTCAAGGAATTTAGGAATATGATATCGTTTTTTTGGACGATTTTTTGAAGTAAATTAAAATTTTGAATTGTTATAATTTTTAGAAAAATGACATCAAAATAATATTTTAAGACTCAATTTATGGTTTTATTTCGATTTAAGGGAGCGTTGAAAAAAAAGAATTTCAAGTCGATAATCGTATGCAAAAAAAAAAATACACTAAATTTTAGTGTATTTTTTTCTCTTTATTTATTCCAGATTTTCCAGGCTTTCTCTGCCTGAAAAATAAGCATATCGTAACCGTTTTTTATTACTGCTCCTTTTTCTTTTGCATTTTTTAAGAACTGTGTTTCTGCCGGATTATAGATTAAATCATAAGCAATGTGTTTGTCTGTAAAAAACTCATAAGGAAGATCAGGGCAAGCTTCGGTATTTGGGCTTGTGCCAACAGGCGTACAGTTGATGATGATCTTGTAATTATCAAATGTAGTGGCGTTTATAAGATTGTAATCTATGATATTTTCCTTAGCTTCTCTTGATACAAATGTATAAGGAATACCAAGCTCGTCCAGTGCAAATGCAACTCCTTTTGAGGCGCCGCCTGTACCCAGGATAAGTGCTTTTTTGTGGTGTGGCTCTAATAATGGTTCTAATGATTTTTTGAAACCATAATAATCAGTGTTGTATCCTTTTAATTTTCCGCTTTTAGTAAATTTAATAGTATTTACAGCACCAATTAAGGCTGCTTTTTTTGAAAGTTTATCTAAGAAGGGTATCACTTGTTCTTTGTACGGAATCGTAACATTTAAACCTTTTAAATCAGGATTGTTTTTTACTAATTCAGTAAAATAATTAATTTCAGAAATATCGAAATTTTCGTAGCTGTTGCCGGCAAAAACTTCATCACTAAATTTTTCTGTAAAATATCCTTTTGAAAATGAGTAACTAATATTACGGCCTAACAAGCCAAAACGTCTTCTTAAAATATCAATCATTATTGTTTTCTATGTTTTTCTATATAATTTTTAACTGTTTTCTTTGACCATACTACCGGAAATAAATCTTCGATTAAGATGTAATTGTCAAAGTTCAGACGCAAACCATTGCTCAAATGAAATTTTGCTTTGGTGGCGTCCTGGATCATGAAATACAATCCCGCTAAACGATATTCGACCTCGTTTTCTTCCGGAAAATATTCGGAAGCTTGTAATAAAGTCTGAATAGCACTTTCGAATTCGCCTAAAAACTGAAGAATATCAACCCAAAACAACCAGGTATCTAAGGCGTGATCTCCAAATTCTACTGCTTTTCTATATCCAAATTCTGCTTCTTCAAAAAAGTTCATTTGTTTATTGATCGTCGCATAACGTTTCCAGTACAAACGATTTTGATTGTCGATAGCCAACGCTTTATTGACAAAAAATAAGGCTTTCTGAAAGTTTTTCTGGCGAACATAAAAATCAGTAATGGCGATCCATCCTTTGTCTAAAAGCGGATCTTCATGTACGGTTTGGTTGTAATATTGAAGTGCTTTTACAGCATTGCCGAGTTTTTCGTAGCATTTCCCAATACGCAATAGCGCATAAGAAGTCGCATCGTCTAACTCGATGGTACGGTTGTAGCTTTCAATTGCTTCACCATATTGTTTAAGACGTTCATACGCTTTTGCTTTTTCCATGAAAGCACCTAAAAACTCGTCGTCTATCAGGGTTGCATAGTCAAAAGCGCGAATGGCATTTTCATATTCTTTTACGCCATAATGCAAACGACCAAGCTGATGCCAGGCGATTTCGCTGTATGGGTTTTTGTTGATGTATTCGTTTAGATAAACAATGGCTTCCTGGTTTTGATCTAAAAACTCAAAACAATATACCACATTGTACAAGGCAGACTGATCTTCTAAATCTTCTTCAAGACATTTGATAAAACTGTCTTTTGCCATCTCGAGGTTATCCATAAAAAGATATTCCATTCCAATTAAGTTGTACACGTCAGCGTAGTCGTCAGTATATTGCAGGGCAATTTTAAGTAGTTCTACCGCTTTTTCGTGTTGGTCTCTTTTAGAACAGATATTGGCTTTCTGGATGTAAATTTCCTCGTTGTTAGGTTCAATTGCATATAACTCATTCAGGAGTTTCTCGGCGATTTCTAATTTGTCGTCGTAAACCAACATTTCTACTTGTACTAATTTTAAGCCCGTAGATTTTGGGTGTTGATCTAATGCAAGTTTCAAGGCCTTCTTTGCTAAATTAGCCTTGCCTATATCTAAATAATGAAGAATAATTTCTTCGAATTCTTCAGAATCAAAAAAGAGTACTTTGTTAGTTTTTAACATCGACTCAAATTTGGATAGGGATAGGTTATAATCTTCTTCTTCGTTGCTTAATTGCATACTGTCTTTATTTGAAATTAGCCTGTTATAAATTTAGGCAACCATATTATTGTTGTGAGGAATGAGAATTAATTGTTGTGAACAATTTAATTAACAATATGGACAGAATTTCTATTCTGTTTTAAGTTGTAATCTTTTGATTTGTAAAAGATTAATTTTATTAGTGTTTTGAATTTTATTTTTAACCCGAAGTCCTGGTCCTGATAGCAGCGGTATCCTTTTGTTCCGCAGCGGCGGATAAAAGATATAGCGGATAGCAGGAAATAGCTCCCGATTAAACTGCTTGTCCTTTTTTTATGATTTCATCCATAACGCTTAAAATTATGGCACAACCTTCTTTTATTTCTTCTTCAGAAATGGTCAATGGTGGTGTTATTCGTATTGCGCATCCTTCAAACAGCAACCAGAATAATATGAGCCCTTTGTCCTGACAGCTTAAAATAACGTCGTTTGTTATTTCGGCAGTTTCGGTCATTGCGGCAAGCATTAATCCTTTTCCTCTAACTTCCTTTATCAAAGGATGTACCAAAAGCGATCTGAAGAGTTTTTCTTTGTCTAAGGTCTCTTGCATTAAATTTGTTTCAGTTAATTCCTGCAAAGTAGCTAAGCAGGCTGACGCAATGACAGGATGACCTCCAAAAGTGGTGATATGTCCCAGTTTAGGATTTTCGGTAAGGAGATCCATTTTTTCTGCCGAAGCGGTAAAAGCACCAACAGGCATTCCGCCACCCATTCCTTTTCCCATAACGACAACATCCGGAACGACGTCATAGTTCTGAAAACCAAATAGTTTACCGGTTCTTCCAAATCCAGGCTGAATTTCGTCGACGATCATCATGGCGCCAACTTCATCGCAGCGTTTGCGCACTTTTTGCAGATAATTATTCTCCGGCTGAATAAATCCGGCACCTCCCTGAATCGTTTCTAGAAGTATTGCGGCTGTTCTGGTGGTGATTTTTTGCAGATCTTCTTCGTTATTGAAGGTAATAAAATCAACATCGGGAAGCAAAGGACGAAAGGCTTGTTTGCGTTCTTCGAATCCCATAACGCTCATCGATCCCATGGTGTTGCCGTGGTAAGCGTTATGACACGAAATAAGCTGACTTCTTCCAGTTGTTCGTTTGGCTAATTTTAGTGCGCCTTCGATAGCTTCTGTGCCTGAATTGACTAAATAGGTTTTATTTAAAGATTCTGGCAGGAGTGAAGCCAGTAATTTGCAATATTGAACGGCGGGACTTTGCGAATATTCGCCATACACCATAACGTGCGAATATTTGTCAAGCTGATCTTTGATGGCCTGATTGACTCTTGGGTGTTGATGACCAAGTGTACAAGCCGAAACGCCTGCAACAAAATCTAAATATTTTTTATCGTTTGTGTCGTAAATATAGGAGCCAATGGCATGAGAAACTTCCATTCCCAGCGGGTAAGGAGAAGTTTGTGCCTGGTATTTTATAAAATCTGGATTCACTTGTTGTTTGTTTAAAAGTTTCAGGTTTCAGTTTGACTGAAAACGGAGACTGTGACTGAATTTAACTGCAAAGATCGCAAAGTTTTATGCAAAGTTCACTAAGTTTTAAATCAAGTTAACATTATTAAAATACAATGCTGATAGTTGTCGTGAGCAAAGTTTTGCAGACTGAAAACCGCAACTGCGACTGGAAAACTACTTCGTGGCTTTCGCAGCAGCTTTAGGGACAGGCTTGACAGCTGGTTTCTTTTTGTCGTAATCTAAGGTTTCTTTCCTGACTTTCATCGGGGTGTCTTTGTCCTTGGCTTCCTGGTCTTTTCCTTCCTGTACTAATTTATCGTTGAGTTCGTTGTCCTCGGCAGTAAAAATATCGTCTTTAGATTTTATTCGTTCGTCTCCACGCCAGCGTAGTCCTTTTAGTTTACGTGCATTTTCAGGTAAATCGGCTTCAGGATAAATGTCACCATCGACTTTATTGAAAAAAGTAATGGTTTCGATGTCATTATTTTCTAAAATAAGATTGATTTTACTGCTTACATTCTTATTGATTCCGATAAGTTCGTTATTGTCATTCCGCATATAATAAACGACCTCGGTATTTTTGATGACATCAACATCGTGTAATTTACCGTCTCTGAATTTTCCGAATAAATTGAGTCCCTTGACCTGATTATAACCGGTGCCGAGCGTATCCCGCGAGACTATAAAAGTGTTGTTGAGGACTTTTAGGGAATCTAACTTTTTAGTGGTATTATCGCCAATTAGATGCATAATGTCTCCGGTAATCTGACTTTCGCCGTTCCAGAGAATTGGATTTCCGATCAGTTTTGTTAAAGCGGTTTTAGAGTTCGAATGTATCGAATCGCATTTTCCGCTCATGTCTATTTTGTAGAAACGAACATTTTTGAATGCTCTTAAAATTCGTTCGCCTTCTTTTCCTGTTACCATTAATTTTTGCCCGTGAATATAGACAGAATCTTTTTCGACAAGATTTATCGCTACAGCTCTTTTGGTGACAAACATCGAGTCTTTTAGTTTGTAAATTTCGGCGTAATGCCCTTTTACAATTCCGCGATTTATCGAGTCCGTAATTTTTACATTTCGGGTTGCAGAGGCAAATTCTACATTTCGATTGTAGTACAAACTGTCTCCTTCTATAAGGCGATCATCGTATTTGATGTAGGACCTTCGTAAAAAATGGGCGAGATTCTTTTTGGTATCGTAAAAACCTTTTTCGGTATAAATATAATTCGCCTGACTTGTTATTGTTGATGGGCCAAATAAATAAGTATGCCCGGAATTGCTGTAATAATCTAAATGATTTGATTTTATAACATATTTAGGATTAGTAATCGTAACGGCTGTCAGGAATTGAAATTTTTTCTCTTCAACAAAATACCTTCCTGATTTACTCACCAAAACATTGTCTTTATTAACGATGGTTCCTTTTGTATTGTAAAAAACCTGTTGAATATTTCGATCAAAATTTATTGTATCTGTTTTTAAAGTTGCATCAGGCGAACTCATAACAGCATCTCCGGTAGCGAAAGCTTTCTTTGAATTCCCGCTATATTCTGCATATTTACTGTTCAGGAATAAAGTATCACCCTGAACTAATTGTACGTTTCCAAAGGCTTTAAGATAGTTTTCTTTTTTAAAAACGTAAGCCTTATTACACGTTAATACAATCCCGTCATGATTTATTTTTACATTTCCAGTCAATAAAACTCCGTCAGGTACTAAGACTTCATTGACTTCTACCAAATCTGCATTTTCAATATTAATTGTCTTTGGCTTTGGCGCTTGTGCAAAAATGGTTTGTACGCTTAACAAAAGCAAACAAAATGATATGAAAAAGAGTGATTTCTTCAATTGATTAAATTTTTGTCAAATTTATGAAAAAGGTTACAACCTTTAGTGATATTAAGATTATTTTAATTTGTTTCTTTTTAGATGCAAAGGTTCAAAGAGACAAAGGTTCAGAGGTTTTATACTCTTTAAATTTATTTTAAAAATCTTTGTTCTTCTGAACTTTTGTCTCTGTGAACCTTTTTTTAATTATCAACAAAATGTG
>NZ_MUGR01000031.1:0-49867 GCF_002217195.1 Flavobacterium aquidurense
AAGTTTTGCACTTCATCCCACAAAAGGAGAAAAGAAGTAAAAAGGAAACTTTATCTGTCTTTTCAAAACCCAAAAATTTCAAAACCTGTAAATCGAAAGATTCACAGGTTTTTTATTTTAAAACTCTTTTCAATCTTCAAATAAAGCTACCGGAAGACATTGATTTTACACAAAATGACTTCTCCAAATAAAAACTTTTATTTAGCTTCTTTTAATGTTGCATAAAATAATTTGTAATCAAGTGCTTAGACACTACAAAGAAACTCATTAAAAAAAAAACAAGGAGTTTCTTTATGTCTTTTAATATTTTACTGTTGCAGGAGCTGATTGCAAATCGATCAGTAGGGCAGTAGAGGATGAAATTATTGTAAAACAACAAAGAGACTTCTAAAGTCTCTTTGTTGTTTTATATCTGCTATAAATAATTATTTAGTGAATAATTTTTCAAGCCTCGTCATCATTTCATCTTTCTCCTTCTAACATCCTTTCATACAAGGCAATCTTTTCTTCGTGTAGTTTAACCAATTGATCTATTTGATTAATAGTAGAATTATAAAATACAGAGGCAGGTTGCTGACAATTGTCAAAAGTATTTGCAATAATATTTATTGCTTGTTCTTCATCAAAATTCTGAAATGCTTCAACAGGAATTTTTAATGCATGTGAGATTTGATCCAGTATATCATCTTCAATTACATCTTTTTGCTCCAGCATAGAAATTTTCTTCTGGTTCGATTCATTTCCCAGATCAAAAGCCAATGCTTCTTGTTTGATGCCCAACATTTCTCTGAAGCGTTTTACGTTTCTTCCCTGGTGTATTTTCTGTTCCATAATGAATATCACTTTTTGTAAAGGCTCAAAGATAAAGCCATTTGGGTAAAAATCCTGAATTTCAAAGATAAAAAAATACCCGGCACAACATCCGTTTTGTCAGATATTATACCTACTTGTTAAATCTTTATCGAGAACAAATTTAAAATCTTTATTTTTCCCGGTAAGCGTGTCATTGTTAATATAATATTTCTGAGCGGGTGCAGAAGCTGTTTTTACTCCGGGAGTAGCAAAGTCTAACCACGCTCTTTTTCTGTGAGCTCTTTCCCTTTTAACCTTGATTTTATTAGAGCTTAAAACAATAAACTCCTCTATAGCACTATTTTTAAATAATTTCCTGACGTTGCTCAAATCAGGTGTTTTATCTCCTTCTTTAAATTCAAATTGAGCATATTGCATCGTTTTTTTGCTCCAGTCAATTTTATAAAACAACCACCAGATTTCATTTTTACCTTTATAGTTAATGAATGCTTTGCTGCTTTTATAACTGTAAATTTTGACTTCCGAATTACTTTTTTGAATATCTTGCGCTTGTACATTGCTTAAAAAACAATGTACAAGAAGAAATAATGCCCATTTAAATTTCATAGTCTGGTGTTTCTCTTTTTTTGATTTTAATATTCAAGTATTATCCTGAATAAGGTTTTCCTGTAAATCAATTAGGTCTTTACTTTTGCGAAAAAAAACCATCGTAACTTTCCTTTTTTGATTTTTGATAATTCTAATGATTTCTTATCGAATATCGGATAACGTTCAAAATTATTAGATGCCGTTTTTTTATTTACGCTTTTCAAACAGCCATTTCGGAATTTCTTCGGTTACTAAAAACGGAATAACAATATTACCATGATTTAAGTTGTTTAAAGTCGTGAAGATCAAATGCTTATTTGAAGATAATTTATCAAACAATTCAACACTTCCGATATAAGGATTCTCGTCATCTTTTTGCCCATGGATAAGCCATATGTTTTTCTTGTTTAATTTTTTAAGATTTGAAAAATCCGGAACAGCGGCAACAGAAACAGTAGCAGCAAATTTATCCGGTGCAATATTTAGTAAATTTTGTGCAGTTGAAGCCCCCATAGAATAACCAACGAGGTAAATTCTGTTTTTATCAATGTTTGGATATTCTTTCTCAACATTTTCAATTAATTCCAGTAAGGCAAAAACATCTTTTGAAGGTTTAGAAACCTGAATACCATCGCTGTTTTTTTCATAAACAGAAGAACGCTCACTGAATTGCGGTGCAATTACGTAGCATTGATATTTGTTATAAATTTCAGGTCTCAGCCAAATTTTAGCAAATGACTCAAGTTGATTTTCATTATCATTCCCAATTCGGCTGGAATTGTGAAAAGTAATTATTAAAGGATATTTCTGATTATTGCTATTATTTTTAGGCGTTAGAAGCCTGTAAGGAATCTGTATATTCTCTTTAGTAAATGTTTTTTTTACAAAGGGATCCGTATTTAGACTGTTTAATATTTTCCTGTTATTGACGAAAGTTGCACTGTCAACAGTCGTTTTCCTAAACTCTTTTTTCTGTGCAAAAGCCAAATTTGCAGTGAAAGCAAAAAAAAGGAGTACTAGATTTCTTTTATACATTTGATTTTTATAAAATTACGGTTCAGCGAAAATATGCAATAAAATTCTAATTCCTGTAAAATTTTAAATCACTTAAAATTCTTATTTAAAACTAAAATATTACTATTAACTTAAATCCCGGATTCGCTTTTTATTTGGGCGAATATAAGAAATACATTATACCATATAAGTGATAAACCAAATATAACAATCTCTAAATCAAACGTTTTTTACTTTCTGCTCATTCTCCTTTTTGATGCTAATTCCTGATTCAGCAGATCAACTTTAACTTCTAAAACGCTGTACTATTTTTTTTACTATATTTGGCCTTGTTAGCAGTTTGCTCAACTAATTCACCCAAATTTTAAAAATGAAAAAAAAACTAATACTTATTTTATTTGTATTTACTGTTATGAATATGTTTGGACAAATGCCAACCATACCAAAACCTGATAAAGCGAACCATTCTAATAATCAGGTTTTAACTCTTAATGATATGGTTTTTAATAAAACCATAAGTCCGCTTAAAAAAGTGCCGTTAGACAAAAATTCAATCTTAGTTTATGATTACGATGGTTCTATTTTTTCATTTAATTTAGAATCTGAAGTAATCAACTGGACAGTAAAAGCTACTGATTCTAACATTGAAATGTGCGCTAATCAGGTAACACTAAAAGATGGAGTGGTATACGTTCCTTTTGTTAACGGTGAAATTTTCGCAATTGACAACCAAACCGGTAAAGTTTTTTGGAAATCAAGGTTAGGAAATATTACGGATCAAATTATACTAAAAAATCAGGTTCCGGTCATCAATAATGGGAAGCTGTATATCACCACTCAAAATCAAAATAGCAACATTTACGCTCTTGATATAAAAGACGGGAGTTTAATCTGGAATTATAAGCTGGATTATCCATACAATCATATTCCGGTTCTCTTTTTCGACAACAAAGTTTTTACTCAAAGCGCTCCATATTTCTATAGCTTTGATGCCAACACGGGAAAACTTCTTAACCGAAAAACTTTTGAGACAGCGATGTACGGAAAACCTGTTACAGATGGTGAAAATGTATTCATAGCAAATGAAAAAGATGAACTTTTTGCCCTAAATCCTAATAGTCTGGATATTTTATGGCAATTTAAAGTAGAAAACAATCAGTTTAATATCAAGGAACGTATCTTTTGCAAAGACAAAAAAGTCTATTTTGCCGCGCAAGGCCCAACAGTTTCATCTGTATATGCCGTAGATTCAAAAACAGGAACCCAGATCTGGAAAACCGATTTTAAAGATGATAATATCGAATACATCATCGAGGAAAGTGATAATATTTGGGGATATACGACTAAAGGAAAACTTTTTCAATTGGACATAACAAACGGTGAAATAGCATTTGAAGTAAAATTAACCACCAAACCTATTTCAAATCTTGAATTTGCAGAGGATGATTTCTTGTTTTATTATTCTGATGCTGCCTTAATTCAATTTGAATTTAAAACAAAAGACGAAAACGAAGTTTACTTACGAACCTCTATTAAGGACGACGCTTATAGTGCATTTGTGAAACTACTTCGATAACAAAAAAGAAGCTGTATCAGTATTGATACAGCTTCTTTTTTTTATTCCAGTTGTTAAAATCAATCAATTATGCTAGTTTTTATTTTTTAAAGACTCGCTTTTATTCGTTCCGTAATCTCATCAATCTTTCCAAGTCCATCAAAAGTGAGTACTTTCATTTTTGACTTCATATATTCAATAGCCGGTCTCGTAGATGCTTCAAAAATTTCTATTCTTTTTAAATGAATCTGAGGGTCTTTGTCGTCTTTTCGATCAGAAGTTTCCGCTCTTTTTTTAGCCCTAATCAATAATTCAGCTTTGGGGACATCAATATTCAAAACCTTTCCAATTGCCATATTTTTCGATTCAACCAGCGCAATTAAATCATCTACCTGAGGTTTCGTTCTGGGATAACCGTCTAAAATTATTCCGGGTTTTGTTTTGTTTTCTTCCAGTATTTTATCAAAAAGATTCTTTATAATAGCGTCAGGAACTAAATCTCCTTTTTCCTCATATTCAGCTATTATTTTTCCTATCTCGGTTTTATTTTTCTTTTCTTCCCTGCATCTGTCTCCGGTAGAAATATGTTCAAAATTAAGAAGCTCTTTCAATACATCACATTGTGTTCCTTTTCCTGAATAAGGCGGTCCGGTTATTATTAATATTTCCATTTATTTTTGAATGTTTTGTTCAAACGAATATAAGAAATATACTGATTAGAATTTGTCTATCTTTTTAGAATAGAAGTCAAAAAAAGGCTTAACGCTATTTTCTTCACATCCTAAAAAAAGTCAGCAAGAAGTCATTTAACAAAAAAGCCAAGCATCAAAAGAATTAAATAAAATTTAATATGAATCTTATGTAACAAATTAAGTAAAAAACTACTTATACAATATTAGCTAATGCAAAAACAACTTATAAAACATAAAGAAATATGAATTTATCAGAATGGCTCATTTTTATTTTAATCCTGCAGATTATTCATGGATTGTCTACATGGAAACTTTATTTAAAAGCAGGGAGAAAGCCTGTAGAATCCTTTATTCCAATTTACAATCTAATCATTTTGATGAAAATCATCAATCGTCCGCGCTGGTGGGTTATCTTGCTTTTTGTCCCTATTATTAATCTTTTGGTAATTCCTGTTGTCTGGATTGAAACTATCCGAAGTTTTGGAAAATATTCTACTCTGGATACTGTATTGGTTGTAATGACATTGGGATTTTATATTACGTATCTAAACTATACGGATAAAAAATTAACTTATATCGAGAATAGGGATTTACAGCCTAAAACAAAAACGGAAGACACTGTAAGCTCTCTTTTATTTGCTATAATTGTCGCTACATTGGTACACACTTATTTTGTACAGCCGTTTACTATTCCGTCTTCCTCAATGGAAAAGACATTATTAATTGGTGATTATTTGTTTGTAAGTAAGATCAATTTCGGGGCAAGAACTCCAATGACTGCAGTTGCATTGCCTATGGTACATGACTCTATTCCGTTTACGGGCACAAAATCATATTTATTTAATGATGATCGCAGCCAAAAAGAAACCTCTTTACAGAATAAATTTCAATTGCCTTATTTTAGATTTCCAGCAATAGAGAATATTAAACGTAATGAAATTGTGGTTTTTAATCAGCCTGCGGATACGCTGCGTGATATGGATAATTTTCATCCCGACCGAAATTATTACAAGCCAATTGATAAAAAAACGAATTTAGTAAAACGATGCGTGGGAGTTCCGGGCGATTCATTAGAAATTCGTGAGGGAAATGTATATATCAATGGCAAAATACCTCAATTACCGAAAAGTGCGGAAACTCAATATAATTTTATTATAGATACACAAGGCGCCACTATTAGCCAGGATGTTTTGGTGCACAGATACGGTGCGAGAGAAGGCATGAAATATGAAAACGGAAGTTTTGCACTTACCAATACGGGAGAATATTATTTGACATTAACAGATAAGGAAGCCGCAGCAATAGCAAATAATCCAGTCGTGAAAAGCGTTAAAAAATATTTGTCACCAAAAGGGAAAGACGAAGGTGTATTTCCTCATGTTCCTTCATTGGGTTGGAATATTGATAATTTTGGACCAATCTATATTCCTAAAAAAGGCGCAACGATAAAACTAGACCTGAAAACACTTCCTTTTTATAAACGAATTATAGAGGAATACGAACAGAATAATATAAAAATTCAGGGCAATGAGATTGTAATAAACGGAAAAACAAGTACCTCTTATACTTTTAAACAAGATTATTACTGGATGATGGGAGACAATCGTCAAAATTCATTAGATGCAAGATTTTGGGGATACGTTCCTTTTGATCACGTAATTGGAAAACCGGTTTTTATTTGGTTCAGCTGGGATAAAGAGGGAAGTGGCATCAACAAGGTAAGATGGAATCGTGTTTTCTCTGTAGTAAATGGGGAAGGGCAGCCTAAATCGTACCTGGTCCATTTTTTAATACTGATCGCTCTTTATATCGCAGGTGACAAAATAATAAAGAAAAGGAGAAAACAATAAAATATCGGTATCTAAAGAAAATAAATAAGCTCCTTAAAAAAGTAAGGAGCTTATTTGCTTTTTTTTATAAATTGGTAAGGATTTGAAAAAGCTTTATCAAAAAGCAATTTTTATTTTAAAGCCACAATATTTTTAATTGCAATTCCTGCAAAGCAATCGTCCATGCAGCCGTTTTCTACATATCCGCATTTTGATATCATGCCGTTATTTTCTGATTCAAAATAGGCATTTGCATTTTTCCTTTTAACCAGCCATTGTGTTTTAGCCTTCTCATAGATTTCATCTAAGGTCAAAGGGCTTGCAGCACCTGAACCTTCATGGGTATTTATTTCGTTCTCTTTTTCTGTCCATTCTAATTTGTCGGAAGGAATATTTTCAGTCTTACCTGTGTATTTGAAATCACGTTGGATTATTTTTCCATTAGATACGGTCAATGTTGTTTCCCAACCATAACTAGTGAATACAGATCCTCCATATACTACATATTTGTAAGAATTATTCGATGATTCTTTAAAATCCAACCATGCTTTTTGACTTTTTTCAAAATCATTCTGATGGTTCAAATCATCATCTGATGAACACGAAAAGAATAAGATGCTGACTAATAATAAGGTTATAAAATAAATTCTGTTTTTCATAATTGTTGGTTTATAATTTAATTGATTGATAGTTAATAATTGTATTCCAGACGTCATATTATTTTAAGTAATCCTGAATTTCATCGGGATTATTATCACTTGATATTAAATGTATAATAATAGGCGTTTTCCCTTTTTTATATAATAGCGCATTTGGCAAATAGTTGTTTATCTTACTTTTTGTATCAATAATTATTGTTCTGTTATTTTCGATTTTAAATTCAAGATATCTCTTTTCATTATAAGAAGACTTTATTCCGTTTTTTTGAAAACTCTCTCTCAATTCATTTGAATAATAGGCCCAATCGTCCATTGCGGTAAAATAGGATTCCGCTTCTACGGAGTTTTCATCATCAAAATGTTTCACTTCCGGATTAAACAGAATTACCTGCGTTGCTTCTATAACTTTAAGATCCTGTGCATTTTTGTTTTTTAGAGTTGAGAAAGAAACAACTTGCTGATTATTGGTTATGTTGTTTCCTTTCAAAATTACCCAATCGGACTTGATTTTTCCAAAATCATCAAAAAACTCAAGAGTATCCTTATCTTCAATTAAATAATTTTCAAAATCCTTGTATTTACCATCCGTACTTGCCACTTTTAGCAATTCTTCTATAAAGTCACCATCAGTATCAAATCTTGCCTGAGATCTTCTTTCTCCGTTTTTCATGTATAAAACCGAGCCTCCATTAGCCACAAACAAATGATTTATATTTTTTTTCTCATTACTGCTGTTTTCTTTTGTAACCTTAGTTTTAGCAGAGCTTATGACCGTGTTCTTTTTCTTTTGATGTTCCTTTTCCTTGCAGGATGCCAGAACTAAAATATAAAAAAATAGAAGAAAAAATTTTCTCATTGTACTTTTTTTGGTTTTGATTTCAGATTTAAAAAGTGGTTTTGCTTTTTATTTTATTTGATTTCACTTATTTTGAATCCACTTTTAACAGTTCAGAATAAATTTCATTCAGAAATTTTTGCTGGCTTTCATTCTCCTTAAAATATCTCTGATAGAGAACACTGCAACTCTCTACATCAGAAATATTTTGGGTGTTAAAAGACCAATCTTCAGTGTTTTTGACTGTAATACCGATATCATTACTACAACTTTGCCACATCTCCGAAAATTTAGTTTTTTTATCCTCAGTTAATTTTTCAAAATCTGCATAAACGGTATATCCACGCATTTCTGAATTGAAAAATTTATCAATCGAAGTTACAGGAACACCGCCCCAAATTATGAATTGCCCCTTTGGAAGTTCTATAGTGATTAATTTTTCTTCATTCAGCATTTTTTCTTGTTTTCCTTCTTTGAAAAATTGTTCTTCGTAAACTAGTTTTGTGCCTGTTGGCACTGCTATTTTTTTTACCACTAATGGTTTTACAGTAATAAAATAAGGATAATTTGGTGTCGAATTTCCGCCTGTAGGATTCATATTTCCAACACATCCTGTTAAAAACAGTAATCCTAGTAAAGAAAAAGAAGATTTGAAAAATTTCATAAGCGTCGTAATTTTATCCTATTGAACCTAATTTGCTAATATAAAGAAACATTTTCAAACCACTTGTTAAAATCTGTTTCCAAAAAGATTTAGAAAAATCACAAAAAAAAAGCCACTATTTCTAATGGCGTTTTTTGTAATTATAGTGCTTTATTTATTGACCCTTTTTAAATCTAAATCCTGAAAATCAAAACTAAAATCAATATTTGGAGAGATGCCTTTCATCAGAATCGATTGTGCTTTTCCGGTCTCATCAAGAGTAAACATGGCAAAAGCATCACAATTCATGGCTTGATATTCCCATTTTATGGCAAAAGTATTGGCGTTATAAAAAGCCAATGGTCCATTTAGTTTAGGCGAACGATACGATTTGAACCATAACTGTTTATTTTTTTCAAATACTTCAATTTCTCCAAACCATTTGTCTGCATAAACCCCTATGAAATCTTCATTTTTTACTTTTACAGCTTTGGATGATTTTACTTTTTCCCAAACTTTTTTAGTCACATCGTCACCTGTATCTCTGCCTTGCTGCATCCATCCAACTATTTTATCCGTCCATCCAAAATCATCTAAGCCTAAGTAACTGTCTGAAATTGTATTTGTAACTGCTGTAAAAAGTCCGCCGCCACCATTTTCAGTATTAGTAAAAATCACAATACCCAGGTTCAGGTCCGGATACATAGTTACAATTGATAACATTCCCGGCAAACCACCTGTATGTGACACTTTTAGATTTCCTTTTGCATCTGATATTCCCCAACCTAAACCATAACCGCTAAAATGAGAATTGTATCTCGGGTTCGGATCAGCTTCTTCTACAGTATGTATACGCCACATTTCGCTATGATTTTTAGACGAGAAAAGTGTTGTTTTCAAATCAGCATCGTATTGACCTTTATTCAGGCACACCAACATCCATTGAGACATATCAGCAACATTCGAGTATATCCCGCCCGCGGCACTATTGATCTGAACATCAAGACCGGCAATTGTTTTTATTGTTCCTGATTCAGATGAATGTGATACAGCAAAATTATTTTTATCCTTTATCAAACTGCTTCCCGCAAAAGAATTCTTCATCTGCAAAGGTTCAATAATGCGTTTTTGCACGAATTCTTCATAACTCATACCGCTAACCTTTGCTATCAGTTCTCCTGCCACTATGTAAAGTAAATTATCATAATCAAATTTAGTTCGAAAAGCAGAAACAGGTTTAAAATGCTGAAAACTGGTCACAACATCCTTAATAGTAAAGTCTGAACCATCAGGAAAAAACATCAAATCCCCAACACCCAATCCAAGTCCGCTGCGGTGCGTCAGTAAATCCTGAATGTTAAAATTCTCTGTCACATAATCGTTATACATTTTGAATTCAGGGATATAGTTTTTTACTTTATCCGTCCACTTCAGTTTGCCTTCATCTTCTAAGATAGAAAGCGCGGCAGTTGTAAATGCTTTACTGTTTGATGCAATTTGAAAATTAGTGTATTCGTTTACTGGTTTTTTAGTTTCTATAGAAGCCACACCGTATCCTTTTTGGTGAATCACTTTTCCATCCTTAACAATCGCAATTGACGCACCGGCCACTTTAAACTTTTTCAGGGCATCTTCCATTAATGCATCAATTTTGGGAGATGTTAACTGGGCAAACATTGCTGTAGAGGTAAAACAAATAAAGAGCAGGGAGGCGAAACGAATAGTTCCTTTTTTCATATTGATTATAATTTTTAGATTGTGGTATTTTGGTATGTTAAAAAAAAATGGCAACAGGAACCCTAAAACACAAGGGATTTCTATTGTAAATTAACATTTTAACAAGGCTAATATAAGAAATATCTTTATTAAAAATAATTTGTTAATAGAGGTTAATCACAGACTTATCAACATTGCCTTCTTCTGAAATTAGAATCTATTTTTAAAGAGTTTTTTTTCTAATCATTTAAAAGACTGGCATAAACAAATAAAAAAACCTCTAAAATCTATGACTTTAGAGGCTCACTTGAGATCTGATATTACGAAATTCTCCGTTTCAAATTGTTTAATTATTTTTTTTGCGCAGTTCCCTGATGTTGCAACACATAACCACTATCAATTAATTCGTTTACAATATTCAAAGCCGTTTTATCTAAGCCTATTTTGTACTGTAAATTAGCTCCTGAACTCTCATATTTGATTTTTATTACTTTGTTATCAAATGTTATCAGCTCTTCATACAAAAATTTATCATAACCAGGATGTTTAGTGCTCATGTTGTACCAGGTTGCGATCAGTTTATTATCTAAATCGTATACTTCGTATTTTTGAACTCCTAAAGCTGTTGTTGATACTACTTTTATATTACCAATCTGTTTATTATTGTTGTTTGCATCTTTTGAAATAGCACTGTAGATAGCTCCTGAATCGTCTATAGTAACCTGATACTTCTCAATACGCTTTTTCTTATCATTAGCACCATTTGCTTCTTCTTTAATTTTACTGGCTACTCCCGAAGATTCGCCGTTTATAAAGTTTTCAATAGCCTCAATGTTTAATCCTTCAGCACTCAGAAAACCTTTATCGATAAAGGCTTCTATTGCACTTTTTTGCTGATTGAGCGGGTTGAATTTTTTATAATCAACTTCATTGGTTTTTCCTGATGTTGCACTTTTTAGCACCATCCATCTTTTTCCTGTAGATTCCAGAAATTTTAATTCTGCATTAACGCTATACTGCTTATCTAGGCTTAAAACATCAAAAACCTGCTTTTTACCTTCAACATAAGCGACTGTTTTATCGTCAAGTTTTACTTCGCCATTTTTGACTTTAATTTCCTGTGCAAAGGCACAAACCGCAAGCATCGATGCTATCACAGTACAAATTGTTTTTTTCATTTTGGGGTTTTGGGTTTAAGTTATAATTCAGCCCAAAAGTATAAAAATAATTCATCAAAAAAACTCCATTATTTCTAATGAAGTTTTCTGTTTATTTGTTTGATGTAAATTTAATATCAAGGATATATCATAAGGAATACAAAAGCAAATAAATTTACTAAAAGTACTACGCCATAAACGATATTTGATTTTCCTTTACTTAACGATAACATTACAGTAAATACGGATAATGCCAGCAATACAATTGATTTTATATCGAGTCCCAGGATAATAGGCATATCCATCATAATACAAACTACAGCCACACTTGGAATCGTTAGTCCTATACTTGCCAGAGCAGAACCTAAAGCTAAATTGATACTCGTTTGCAGTCTGTTTTTTCTTGCCGCTATAATTGCTGCAATAGCTTCCGGCAACAAAATTATAGCTGCAATAACAACACCCACTAACGTTTTTGGCAAATGATAGCTTACAATAATACTTTCAATAGTAGGCGAGAGGGTTTTGGCCAATAATACTACAATACCTAAGCTTATAATAAGAAAAACAAGGCTTGTATAAAAAGTCTTATTATCGATTGGTATTGGTTCAACTGCGTCTTCATTTTCATCATCACCAACGGTAAGAAAATATTGTCTGTACCTGCTGGTTTGTGCAAATAGAAAAGAGCCATAAATAACAAGACATGCAATAGAGGCAAAAACAAGTTGCGGCAGTGAATAATAAGATCCTTTAACGCTTTCGGTAAAAGTAGGGAAGACCAATGTAAACACAATAATAGAAACCAATGAAACCAAACCAATTGTGACAGAAGACACAGAGAAATTTTGCTCGTAATGTTTTAATCCGCCAATTAAAAGACAAAGTCCAATAATACCATTTAGAATTAGCATTGTAGCAGCATATACAGTATCCCTCGCTAATGAAGCTGCTTCAGAGCCTTCTGACAACATTAAGGATACAATAATAGAAACCTCAATAACCGTTATAGAGATCGCCAGAATAATGGTTCCGTAAGGTTCCCCAACTCGTTCTGCTATTATTTCTGAATGATGTACTGCTGACATAACACTAAGAATAAGCAATATGCTGGCTACAACCTGAAAGAAGCTGCTGTTGTCTACTAATCCGCTAAAAAAAAGAATCCAGGCAAGTGCTGGAATAATAATGGTCCACTGTAGTAATTGTTTCATATATAAATATTTTTGCCAATCATTTTTTTATTCTAAAAACCGGCATTTTTAATTTTCCGTAATATAGCACTTTTTACCAGAAATAGCAAGTAAACAGGGGCATCTTTAACGATATACTAACAGAATTGGCTCCAAAAACAGCTAATTTCAATGTTTTTTTTAATCGTATAAATAAAATAAATCAAAAACCAACTTGTAATAAAAACACAAAAGAGGAGTTCTGATATAGTAACTTTTATAACATTATCTTAGCATCTATTACCTTGTTTTATTTTTTAACCAGCACGCTTTTTTAGACAAAAAATTAAATGAAAAAATTTCACTTTTTCTATATCCTGATTTTCTTAAAGATCCTTAATTTATCTGCACAAACGGATTCTAAAATTCAGAAATCTCTTTTACAGCAAATGACAGACTCTATAGCCGGCAATTATTATCCCGGCGTGCATAGCGTGCTTATTTCAAAAGATAAAGAATTAGTATACGAACAGTACTTTAATGGCTACAAAAGAGATTCTCTTCACGATTCGCGCTCTTCATTTAAGTCAATTACAAGTTTGCTGGTTGGAATAGCTATTGATAAAGGGTTTATAAAGGATGTAAATCAAAAAGTGTATGAGTTTTTTCCGGAGTATCCTTCCCTGAAAAAGGATAAACTAAAAAAGCTTCTCACAATTAAAAATCTACTTGAAATGAAATCGGGTTTTGATTGCGAGGAATTCAATGACACAAAAGACTGTGAGGAAGAAATGAGTTCAAGCAAAAACTGGGTAGCATATTCACTTAATCTTCCTATGAAAGACAAACCTGGCGAAGTATGGTCCTACACTTCAGTAGATCCGGTAATACTGAGCGGTATAATAAGCAAAGCGACAAATATGTCTATTATGGATTTTGCGAAAAAATATTTATTTGATCCTCTGGGAATTTCATCTTATCGATGGACGGTTGATCCAAGCGGAAACGGCATGACAGGAGGATCGTTTTATATCAGGCCAATAGATATGCTTAAAATAGGACAACTGGTAAAGAATAAAGGCGTTTGGGAGCGCAAACAGATTATTTCGAAAAAATGGATTTCTCAATCTACTGTTTGTGATATTGCAATTCCGGATTTTTCATTTATGAAATCCAGCAGAAGTAAAATTGGAGTTTCACAGCCTGCGTACTATGGCTATTATTGGTATCGGGAGACTATAAAAACAAAAGACCTGCAGCAAAATTTGCTCTTTGCATCCGGTAACGGCGGGCAGTATATTTTTATAATTGAAAGTTTAAACTTAACGGTTGTTTTCACACAAGGAAACTACGGTTCTTTTAAAGCCAAACAGGCTTTCGAAATTATGGCAAAGTATATTTTACCCAATTTTAAAAACTGAAAGAGATAATTTTTTACGCAGTTATTTTATTCCTTTATCATCAGAACTTTTAGTCAGCCTCACCAGTCGAACCAGTTGATATATAGCATGATTCTCTAGCGATAAAGAACGCGCTATTTCAGGAATTGCCTGCATGTGCGCTTCGCATAAATAACCAAACTCAAGTTCTTTGATTATTTTGCAATGTTTAGAAATGATCTGATTTACGATACTATTTGTCACCGCCAATTCAAGATAAACCAAATAAAAACCTTCTGAATAGTCTAACGGAGAGGCTAAATTCTTTAGAAAAGAACCGTAATTATGATCTTCCATACTATTTTATTTTAAATTAAACACGCTTTCAAAAATCACGAAAACTCAGGATAACAATTCCTTTGTCAGTCGATCCATTTCTTTTAACAAGGTTGGCATTCTAAATTCTCCTGCCATACTTTCAACCTTGCAGAAAGCATCATCCAGATCAATTCCAATAGCAGTTACAAACAATGGCTTTTTACTGTCACCTCTCAATAAAGTTCTTTTGTGTTTTTCGATCGATGCAAAGTTTGTTTTTGCAACACCAATAATCGGAATTTCTTTATTTAGTTTCTCATACAAATGACCACCCAAACCATATTTCAGTTCATCATCTAAATAAACAAATCCGTCAACGACGATATATTGAATATCTTTCAAATCAAATTGGTTTAATAAACTAAGAATACAAGGCAATTCTCTTCTGTAAAATTCACCTGGAATATATTCTTCTACATTCTCAATGATTTCGGTGTGAATTTTAAAATTTTCACTTTGATTCCATTTTGTAAATTCAAGGCAAACCGTCTTTGCTTTTCCGTCATAGTAATATGTATCGAAGGATAGTATCATTAATTATAGATTATTTGGGCTAATATATTTATTTTATTTTAAAATCGTCATTCAATCCCTTTCCTTCCAAAATCTGATCAATAGCTTTCTCCACTCTTGAAGCTCTAGTTTTAGATTGTTTTGGAGAAGAAAAATGCAGTAAGTAAGCTCTTTGTCGTCCGGGAGTTAAAGCTTTGAATGCAGCTTCTAATTTTGAATCCTGATCTAATTTCTTTTGAAATTCTTCTGCAACTTCAAATTCTTTAGTCTTCTTTAATTTCACCTTTAGACCCGATTTTTCAACTTCAATAGCCTGATATATATAAGTTTTTAAAATAATTTTTTGATCTTTAATTTCCTGAAGATTCGTAAACCTTATTTGTCTTGCTGCCTGAACATTTTTAGATTGATGTATCAAAATTCCATCAGTATCGCTTAACAAAGCTCCCTTAAAAAATAAAAGCGCACAATACTCTTTAAAAGAGTGTATCAAGACAATATTACTGTTTTGAAAAGTATAACAAGGAGTTCCCCATTTTAACTCTTCGGTTAACTGACATTCTAATGCAATCTCACGTAGCTCTTCTTGTTCCTTTTGCCATTTTTTGGCTTCATCAAAATAAAAATCAACTTTAGGATTCATAACATTCTATTTTAAATGAATTAAACACGCAACGATCCGCGAAAACCTCTGGCAGCATAATAAGATTCAGCCCCGTTATGATATACAAAAACAGTACTATAACGAAAATCTGAGAATAGGGCACCGCCTAATTTCCTGATATCAGAAGGTGTTTCGATCCAGCTCGAAGTTTTACTGTCAAATTTACCCAGTTGCTGAAGTTCTTTGTATTGTTCTTCGTTAAGGATTCTAATTCCCATTTCTTCCGCCATATTAAGGGCGCTGTCTGCAGGTTTATGTTCTTTTCTTTTTTCTAATGCTTCATGATCATAACAAATGCTTCTTCGTCCTTTTGGACTTTCCGGAGAACAATCAAAGAAAATATATTCATCGGTTTTTGTATCATAAGCTACTACGTCCGGTTCTCCCTCAGTTCTTTCCATTTCATCCAGAGCCCCTAATTTGTCTGGATTGCCCTGAAGTTTCGCCACTACTTTATTCCATTCAATACCTTTATGGCGGTGCATGTTCTTTTCAAAACGGGTTTCTAAAACATTAAGTAATTCTTCTTGTTGTTCAGGTGACAACTTATTTTTAGGAGTATTCATGATGTTTATAATTTTATAGCATGACAAACGTAACTAAATTTAATCTAATCCTGCAAATTGAAACGGCTGTGCAATTTTAAAACTTGCAGACGATTCACCGGAATAGTTTTCATTATTGGCCAGACTTAACTTTTTTACTTTTGCTTTTTCACTAAAATCAAGTTTACTGAAATCAACCCAGACAACATTGGGATTTAATACATTATCAAAATAATAAACAAGATTTTTTTGATCGGCAACGGTTCTCCAGCGTGTTGAAGAAATATTAGGCTCGGTAGCAGATGAAATGCCCAATGGAACAGAGCAATTTCTAATCACTCCAAATACACTGGCAATTGCAGTCCTGATATCAGCTGTTTTGGGAATCGCATCAATATAATACGACGCTCTTGCAAATCGATCTGCAGCTCTGTTTGTACCGGGAAGCATAATTGTACCAGGAATCCCTTTCCAATAACTATTTATAGCCAATTGTTCTTCAAAAATAGGGGAGTTGGTCATGGCAACATATTTTCGATCGTGATGAATAACCAATTTACCATTGATATATTCAAAAATTGCATTATCGCCTGAAGCGTCAGAAACGGATAAGTGAACTGTTGCAAAAATATCTGTTCCCGGAATATGAGCTGATGTTACCGAAAACTCATTTTTTTCTAAGGCACTTACCACTTCTGAAACGGTAGCAAAATTATCCAGCACATATTGAAGCCAGAGCGAAACTGCTAATCCTTTTGCCTTGCTGTTTTTTTCGAATTTAGGAAAAACCGATTCAGCAAGCCACAATAAATTTCCAACAAGACCTTTTTCATTCATACCGTCAGAAGAAGCAATATCCCAGGAACTCGTTATTACGCTTCCGTATTTAGATTTCCATTTTACTGAATTATTTCCAGCCTCGCCATCACGTGCTATTCCTCTGGGAAAAACCCATAAATTGGCAGGAATATCTCCCTTCCAGTCCATAGAACGTGCCGTAATAATAGTTCCGTCTGGACCTTCATAAACAACTCTGGTACATGCAATTGCTTTTCCGCTAAAAATAGCAATACTAAGAAAAGCGGAAAGGGTGAAAATTTTGATTTTTGTTTTCATAGGATATATATTAAGTTTATGGTATTTGAAGTATTCTTAATTCCGGTATAAATTCTAAAATCTTGTTCGTGCGCAATGTATCATGATTCATTTTAACAAGGTTTTACTAATATAGGAAAAATATAAATATAAATAGCAAACAGGTTTTTGCCGGAAAAAGCGGACATTAAGTTACACTGCAACAACCTGAATTAATTTGTATAGCAATAACAGAGCTTAGTAATTCTAACTAAAAAAAAGACCGCATTAAAAAATGTGGTCTTTTAGTATTATTTTAAACTTTATTCCAACACAATACTTCTTTCTATATTGATTTGCTCCAAAAAAGACTCATCATGCGAAACTACAATCAATGTTCCCTGATATTCATTAATCGCTGTTGTTAAAATCTCAACATTCTGAAGATCCAGATTATTTGTTGGCTCATCTAATATAATCATATCCGGAGATTGATTGTTTATAGTTAAACAGCAAAGCATTAAACGCATTTTTTCGCCGCCGCTTAAAGCAAGGCAAGGTTTATCCCAATATTCTTTATCAAATAAAAACCGGTTAAGTCTCATTTTTATTTCATGTTCTTTCAGACCGGAAATATTAAACGCCTGAGCTTGTTCATAAACATTAAGCGCATTGTTTATCAGCGAATAATCCTGATCGATATAAACAGATTGATTCTCTGCAAGATAAACGGTCCCAGTTTTTGCTTCTGTTTTTCCGAGTATTATTTTGATTAACGTTGTTTTTCCGGATCCATTAGAACCCTGAACAGCAATTCGTTCTCCGCTAACTATTTCTATATCTAAATCTTTTTTCCAGAGCAACTGATCTTTGTAAGCATGATTAATGGCATTTGCCTTAAAGAGTATTTTCCCTTTATGCAAAGCCGAATGATCAAAACCAAATTTCATCTGATCGATATCCGGCAAGGCCGAACGCAAATCGCGTAATTCTTTCGAAATACCATCTACTTTTTCAACATGAATACTTTTGAGTTTTGAAGAACTGTTTTCGGCATTGTTACGCAACGTATTCATCATAATACGGGCAACACCGGACTTTTCCTGTTTCTTTTTACCGCGTGCATCTAATTTTTGCTGTCTTTCAATCGTTTCCCGTTCTTTTTCCCTGGCTTTTCGCAAAGCTTTTTCCTTATTCTGCAGATCCTGGTTCAAGGCGTTATTTTCGATCTGTTTCTGTTCGGCATAAAAATCATAATTACCGCCATAAGTTGTAATACCACGTTTACTCATTTCGCAAACCGTCTTTAAAAGATGGAGCAATTTTCGGTCATGGCTCACTACAATCAAACTGCAATTGGCAGAAACAATAAAGTTATAAAGCAATTCTCTAGCTGCTTTGTCAAGATGATTACTTGGTTCGTCTAATAAAACAATTTCAGGTTCATGAATCGAAATTCCGGCCAGAAAAACTTTTGTCTTTTGCCCTCCGCTTAAGGTTTCTATTTTTTGTGTTAAATCTAAATCGTGTAATTCCCAATATTTGAGTGCGTTATTACAACGTTCCTCAATTGTCCAGTCGTCATTTAGAACCGAAAGATTTTCTTCTGTAACATTTCCTTTCAGTATTGCTCCAAGAGCATCGATTTTATGATGAACGCGTAATGCTTCACCAATCGTAAAATGATTGTACTGCCCAAAAATCTGAGGAATATAATAAGGTTCAGAACTGACTTTTAGTTCTCCGTTTGAAGGTTTTAATTCTCCCGCAATAATTTTTAATAATGTTGATTTTCCAACGCCGTTATGGCCAATTAGTGCTATTTTTTCGTGATTGTTTACTGTAAAACTAATATTGTCAAACAATACATCACTGTTCTCGTGTTTATATGAAATGTTTTGTAGAATAAGCATAATTTCTTTCTCTATAAATGAATAAATAGAGTAACCACGATTGTAGTTTACTCTCTAAATTGCCTGAAAGAAATTAATTTTCACATAAATTATTGCTATTACTTAAGACTGCAAATATACGATTGTGTTTTAACTTATAAAAAAAACCACATTGTATTTTAGTACACTGTGGTTAATTTGGTTGATGCGTAAATTGTATACTATATTTTTTTGAGTGTAATTTTCATTTCTTTACTGTCTAATATCAGCTGATCATCTGTTATAGTACTTTCACAAGGATATGGGGTTCCTGTTTCATCTTTTATCACTAAGCTTTTACCACCTTTTGTCAATGCAAAAGTTCCATTATTTATTTCATTTTGCAAATAGCCTGTTACATGTCCATCTTCTGTAAAAGTCAGCGTTCCGTTAGTCAGGATCACATTTTTTAAAGAATCAGAAAGAGGTATTTTAGGTTCAACAGCCGTAATTTTCCAGGAGTTTACCAGTTTATTTCGACCTTTGTGACAAGAAACCATTAATACTGTCAATAATACCATTCCGAACATAAATAAGTTAGATTTTTTCATGATTTTGTGATTAAAGTTAGACAACAGAAAAATACAAAAATATTTTTAATTAAAAACCTAAATATCAAATATTTACAAACGAATCAATAATTAAACCCGTAAACTTGTGTTTTTTATTAGCAATTTTAAGCTTTTGATTGTGTGGAGATTAAGAAATAACCACAAAATCAGGAAAGTTCTGGAGTCAAGTGTTTAGATTGAAAAAAATTAACAGTGAAGAACATTAAGAAGTTTAATTTAAGATTTAATTCCTATATCCACGGCAACGGAGAAAAGCATTGCCTGTAAATCATAGTTTTTGAAATTTGGAATTTTAATAATTTACAATTCTTTTTTTTTCTGCGTCAAACCAGTTCAATCCGCCAAATCCGTGGGCACATAAAACACACTACAGAAAAAAACTTTGTTCCTTTGTCACTTTGAGCCTTTGAACCTAAAAAAAACTATTTCAGCGTCAAAGCCCCCAAAATCTCTTCGTACATAAAAGGGCCGCCCGGATATTTAGCAGTATAATCAAGATTCATCCAGACCTGACCACGTTCATCGATATGATAGTGTATCTGTTTGCCATAACTTTCTTTTACAAAAAGTACATTTTTGATCAAATAATTCACCTTTTCCAGATCAATCAAAGAACCAATCAAAATTTCAGGATAAATGTGCCCTTTTGTATGAATCAATCTTGGAGTTCCGCCAATAGACCGAACTGCAGCCGCCATCAAAATAGAATGATCGTCGCAATCACCTGAAAAATACTCTAAGGATTCACTGGCTGTAGCAATATAATCACCTTCTTTGGGATCGTTTACATAATTCCAACGGCTGTTAATCTCCTTAAAAACCGCAAAACACTGAATAATGGTTCTGTAATCAGAATATCCTTTTATACCTTTAAAATGCTTTGTTGTAGCCATAATGGCAAAATTCCGAACCTTTGGATTCTGGTATTCAATCGCATTTATAATTTTTGATTTATTAGGAAATGGAAGCAATTTTGCCACAATAATATCTTGCGGAAAAGGATTGTCAGACATGGTATAAATCATCGAATTATAATCTTCTGAGATCTCACTAAAACCATAATTTCCAATTACAGTTCCGTAAACAAGAACCAGTAAATAAACTGCAATACACAAAATGATGATCGTGCGCAGATACATTAACAGAAAAAAAATAGCAGCAAAAACAAATAGAAAGATAAATACACGATCTAAATTAAAAGACCATTCTAAATCAATTAAATTTTGATGCAGTATGATAAAAATCGGAATCGTAATCAAAAGACTCAACAGCATAATAATAATCCTGTCCCAGGGTGATTTCACCTGTAATTTGGATTTTAATTGCGGAAAGTCAATTTTAGGAAAATTTATCATAAGAATCAAAAGCAGTATTTACAGCGCTTTTACAGTTTCAACAAAAGTACTTTTTTTATCAATAATTCCCAGATCAAATAACTGATTTTGAATTTTAATAAATGCTTTTTCGCTCAAATTCTTTTGAGACCACTGTGTAAGCTTCAGCCACTCCTGAATATCTTCAATTTTTTGATTGAAAAGTTCTGACAATGTTTTATCTATATTAGGAATCCGGGTAAAATCATGTGTTGTTTTATTTATGATTTCAAGTATTTTTTCAACAACTTTCGGATTCTTTTTCAGGAATTCGTCACGCACCGTAATCACAAATGACGGCCATGGAGTAGGGCAGTCGCCAACTCGCCTGAAAATACCCTGATCAACAAGTGGTTTTGTCATAAAACGCTCCCACATAAAGTAATCTGCAGTTCCTTTGGTCAAAGCTTCAACAGCACCGTCTATAGTATTGATGATTTCAAATTGCAGATTGTCCGTTTTCCAGCCATTTTCATGAGCATTAACATACGCCATTAGCTGAGATCCTGAACCAATTCTCGAAATCGCTACTTTTTTATCCTTAAGATCCTCCACAGTTTGAAAATCTGATTTTGCAGCAACATGAATTCCCCAGATCAAAGGTGATTGCACATAAATCTGAACAATTTTACTAGGATTCCCGGCAACAATATCTTTTACAATTCCTTCGGTTAAAATTACAGCGATATCCGCTTCGCCGTCACGGAGCATCTGACACATTTTACCTGTGCCTTCAGGAATATTATTCCATTGCAAATCAATGTTTTCAGCTTCAAATTCACCATTCTCGATACAGAGATGCCATGGCAAATTGAAGTGTTCCGGAACACCTACAATTTTTACAGTTTTCATTTTTTAGTTAAGTTTAAGTTTGGTAAGCGTATTCTAAGTTTAGTTTTTTTTTAAAATTATCTTATTCTCAAATTGACATAGTATCTAATTTTTCAATAAATCGGTTCTGTGTTTTTCAGAAAGACATGGTTCTGCAAATTCAATTATTGAATTGGATTCATATTCATCCAATAGACTTTTTACAATCAGATAATCTACACTTTTGGTTACTTCAACAGCAAAAAAAGTATCATTTAAGCTTTCTGATATACAATTGACAGTTTTTAATTTCTCTACAATTATTTCCTTGTCGAATTCTTTTTCCAAAACCAAAATCTGAAGAATCGAATTCCCGGAACTTTCTATTGTTTCTTTATGCATCAGGAACTTTTCATTCTCGTCATATTCGGCACGGAAAATATCATCGGTCGCAATCAAAGGCCCAAAAAACGGAATGTTATCCAATTTGAAATATCCTTTCTCCAAATCAACAATTTCTGCCCACATTGTTTCTGAAACAATCTCTTCTAAGTAGGTACTGTAATATTTAAATACTATTTTTTTATGTGTGTCTTCTGCCATCTTTTAAATTATCTCATTTTCTAATTGACTAATTCGCTAATTATTGCTGAGCCAGTTTATTCAACGTGTACGTAATCAATTCATCAACAGCTTTATAAGGATCTTCACTAAAAGTTCCGGATGCACGATTGGCAATAATAGCATTCAATGACAATGCATTATGACCTAAAAGCGCTGAAAGCCCATAAATAGCAGCAGTTTCCATCTCTAAGTTAGTAATTCTTTCGTCATTAAAACTAAAATTATCCATTTTACTGTTTAATTCTGAATCCTGAATATTCAAACGCAAAACACGCCCTTGCGGTCCATAAAAACCTCCCGCAGTCGCAGTAATTCCTTTGAATATTTTACCTGATTCTATTATTTTTTCTAATTCCTCAGAACATGCAATTGCATAAGGTCTTCCTTTTCTAATATCCCAATTGGTATGGTTGATAAAAGCATCTTCAATTGCAGCATTCGCCACTTCATCGATCAGATAAGAGCGAAGCATATTGTCTAATCCCAATCCAAATTTAGACATTACAAAACTATCTACAGGAATATCTTTTTGCAAAGACCCTGAAGTTCCAATTCTGATAATGTTTAGTGAAGTAAGCTCTTCTTTGGGCTGACGGGTTTTTAAATCAATATTTACCAAAGCATCCAATTCATTTACTACAATATCAATATTGTCAGGACCAATTCCGGTCGACATTACAGATATTCTTTTGCCTTTATAAATTCCCGTTTGGGTTTTAAATTCTCTTTTTTGAGTCGAATATTCAATTGAATCAAAAAACTGAGTGATTTTCTCGACTCTGTTTTGGTCTCCAACAAAAATTATATCGTTTGCTATATGCTCAGGCAAAAGGTTTAAGTGATAAACGCTTCCGTCCGGATTAAGTATTAATTCTGAATTTTGTATCATTTTTTTTAAGGTTCTAAGTTACTGAGTGACTAAGGTTCTGAAGTTTTCTTTAGTGTGCAAACTTTTTTTGCCCACGGATTTCACGGATTGTCACAGATTTTTTTTAAAATATTTTTTCTAAAGCTTCTTTTTTTAATTTTAAAATCATGAAAATAAAATATTTAAAGTCCAAAGTTTTGCGTTCTTTGCTGTTAATTTTTTTATCCTTATTCAATCTAAAATTATTATCCCCCAACACGTTTCGTTTTAAATCCCTTTACTTTAAGAATTTCCATTATTTTATCACGATAATCTCCCTGAATGATGATGGATGCATCTTTAAAAGTTCCGCCAACACTTAGTTTGGTTTTAATTTCCTTAGCCAGAATTTTAAAATCCTCGTCGGATCCTTCGTAACCTTCGATAATAGTAGTTGCTTTTCCTTTTCGTTTTTCGAATTTACAAATCATAGGCTCTTTTTGAATAAAAAGCACATGATCCTGCTCCTGAACCACTTCTGGTTCGTTTGATTCGATATGATCCGGAAATAAATTTTTTAATTGATCTTGTAAGTCCATAAATTTTTATGCTAAAAAATAAATTCCAACTATTTAATGTGATTAAAAATTAAATTCCAAATCCCAATCTGAATTGGAATTTGGAATTTTAATATTGAAATTTATTTAAGTTTATTTTTTAATCAAACCTAAATCTACTAAACGTTCGTACAAATAATCTCCCGCAGTAATGTCTTCAAATTTCTTAGGATTTTCAGCATCGATACAGTTTTCTAAACAATCCAGACGCATATCGCTTACAGGATGCATAAAAAACGGAATAGAGTAGCGTGAAGTTCCCCATAATTCTCTTGGCGGGTTTACCACCTGATGAATCGTCGATTTTAGCTTGTTATTCGTATGTCTTGACAACATATCTCCCACATTAATCACCAATTGATCGTCTTCTGCGATAGCATCAATCCATTCGCCATCGTGATTCTGAACTTGTAATCCTTTACCCTGAGCGCCCATCAAAAGTGTAATCAGGTTAATGTCACCGTGAGCTGCTGCGCGAATCGCATTTTCCGGCTCAGAAGTAATAGGCGGGTAATGAATTGGCCTTAAAATAGAGTTTCCTTCATGAGCATACTGGTCAAAATAAAATTCATCTAAACCTAAATGCAAAGCCAGGGCTCTTAACACATAAACACCCGTTTTTTCAAGCATTTGGTACGCCTCTTTACCCACAGCATTAAAACGCGGTAACTCTGCCACTTCTACATTATCCGGATATTCCGAAGCATACTTAGAAGCCGCATCAACATACTGGCCAAAATGCCAGAATTCTTTTAAATCTCCCTCTTTGCGTCCTTTAGCATGTTCTTTTCCAAAAGAAACATAACCTCTTTGTCCGCCAATTCCGGGAATCTCATAATTATGCTTAGTTTCTACTGGCAAAGCGAAAAATTTTCTAATTTCGCTATAAAGCTCGTCTACTAACTGGTCGTCTAAAAAGTGACCTTTTAGGGCTACGAAGCCAATGTTTTCAAATGCACTGCCGATTTCATTTACAAATTTTTGTTTACGTTTCGGGTCGTCCGAAAGGAAATCACGTAAGTCTACACTAGGAATGTTTTGCATACTTTACATTTTTATTTAAAGAATGAAAGGGGTATAAAGGCCTTTCATTAACAAAGGTAGAGAATATTTTAGATTTGAATTTTAAAAGTTATATTAAAATTAAAAAATTATAACAAAAATTAATAAAATTGTTATAATTTTCTATATTTGAAACACTAAAACAACGACCCAAATGATCTTCTACAGACAAAACCTTACTGATGCTCAATTATTAGACTTATATAAAAAAATACTGAAACCTCGTTTGATCGAAGAAAAGATGCTGATCTTGATTCGGCAGGGAAAAGTATCTAAATGGTTTTCCGGAATCGGGCAGGAGGCAATAGCAGTAGGAGTTACAGCTATTTTGGATGAATCTGAATATGTATTGCCAATGCACAGAAACCTGGGCGTTTTTACTACCAGAAACATTCCTTTGCACCGTTTGTTCTCGCAATGGCAGGGTAAAGCAAATGGCTTTACGAAGGGCAGGGACAGAAGCTTTCATTTTGGGACACAAGAATATAAAATTATCGGAATGATATCGCATTTGGGTCCGCAATTAGGGATTGCAGACGGAATAGCATTGGCAGATAAACTTCAGAAAAACAAAAAAATTACCGCTGTTTTTACGGGAGAAGGCGCCACAAGCGAAGGCGATTTTCATGAAGCCCTAAATATTGCTGCCGTTTGGAAATTGCCTGTAATGTTTGTCATCGAAAACAATGGTTACGGACTTTCGACTCCTACAAATGAGCAATATGCCTGCGAAAACTTAGCCGATAAAGGAGTAGGCTACGGGATTGATAGCTATATCATTGACGGCAATAATATCCTCGAAGTTTACAATAAATTATCTCAGTTAAAAAAGCATATGCAGGAAGATCCGCATCCCGTTTTATTAGAGTTTAAAACTTTTAGAATGCGCGGCCATGAAGAGGCGAGCGGTACCAAATATGTTCCGCAGGAATTAATGGACGAATGGGCAGCCAAAGATCCTGTGACCAATTATAGAGATTATTTAACTGAAATTGGTGTGCTTACCGCTGAATATGACGAACAATTGCACGCCGAAATCAAGCAGGAAATCGACGAAAATTTAGCCATTGCAAACGCAGAATCCGAAATTATTCCAACTTATAGCGGAGAATTAGATGATGTTTACAAACCTTATCAATATGAAGAAGTTAGTCCTTCTTCAGAAATAAAAAATGTCCGTTTTATTGATGCTATTAGAAACAGTTTAGAGCAATCGATGTTGCGCCACAATAATCTGGTCATTATGGGGCAGGATATTGCTGAATATGGAGGAGCTTTTAAAATCACAGATGGCTTTGTTGAGTTGTTTGGAAAAGGTCGGGTACGGAACACTCCAATTTGCGAAAGCGCCGTAGTTTCTGCCGGAATGGGATTGTCTATAAACGGTTATAAAGCGATTGTCGAAATGCAGTTTGCCGATTTTGTTTCTACAGGATTCAACCCAATTGTCAATTTATTGGCCAAATCGCATTATCGCTGGAGCGAAAAAGCTGATGTTGTGGTTCGTATGCCTTGTGGCGGCGGAACTCAGGCGGGACCATTTCACTCACAGACTAATGAAGCCTGGTTTACGAAAACTCCGGGATTAAAAGTCGTTTATCCCGCTTTTCCGTATGATGCAAAAGGGTTATTGAATAGTTCTATAAATGACCCAAATCCGGTTTTATTTTTCGAACACAAACAATTGTATCGAAGCGTTTATCAGGATATTCCGGTTGATTATTACACCATTCCGTTAGGAAAAGCAGCTTTACTGAAAGAAGGAAATCAGGTCACCATTATTGCTTTTGGAGCTCCTGTACATTGGGCATTAGACACTTTAGCTAATAATCCCGACATCAAAGCTGACCTCATTGATTTAAGAACATTACAGCCTTTGGATACCGAAACTATCTTTGCTTCTGTAAAAAAGACCGGAAAAGTGATTATTTACCAGGAGGATACTTTGTTTGGCGGAATTGCAAGTGATATTTCTGCTTTAATCATGGAAGAATGTTTTGAATATCTCGATGCTCCCGTAAAAAGAGTAGCCAGTTTAGATTCTCCAATTCCGTTTACAAAAGCACTGGAAGATCAGTTTTTACCTAAAAACCGCTTTGAGGAAGTTTTATCTGATTTATTGAAATATTGATTACAAATAGCAAATAGTTTTGCAGAAAGAACATTTTTTCTATCTTTAAACCATTAAAAAATTAACTTATGAAAAAACTATTTGTTTCAATTTTTACAATTTCTCTGCTTTTTTCGTGTAACAAAAGTACTAAGTCTAACGAAGATAAAGCTTTAGACGGAAAATTTGACAAGTATAAAGACGGTTTTGTAACTTCTTTATGGAAAATTAATCCAGGTTGGGCTTCTGGCGTTGGCTATCATAAATATGACAGTATTTTGTCTGTTCCGGATGCCAATGAAGAAAAAATTCAACTTGAGTTTGTCAACGCACAATTAGACTCCCTAAAACAGTATAATGTTGACAATTTGTCTGATAACAACAAAACTGATTTTTATATGATAAAAAATCAGCTTGAAGCCACTGTTTTCAGTATCAAAGAAATGAAATCATCTGAGTGGAATCCTTCTGAATACAATGTATGCGGATCATTTGCTGAGATTTTAAACGGAAAGTACGATTCTCTGGAAGTTCGTTTACGTGCTTTTAATGCTAAAATGAACAATGTTCCGGCTTATTACGAAGCAGCCAAAAAGAACATCAAAAATCCAACTGTTGAGCATACTGAACTTGCAATCGCGCAAAATCTTGGCGGTTCATCTGTTTTTGATACCGATTTAGCTACTGCTTTAAAACAAAGCAAGCTAACCGAAGCTGAGAAAAAAGAAATGCTTGAAAAAGCAAAAACAGCGAAAAAAGCAATTACAGATTACGCTGACTGGCTAAAAAACTTACCAAACAAAACGCCACGTTCTTTTAGATTAGGTGCTGCATTATATGCTAAAAAATTCAATTTTGATATTCAGTCGAGTTATACGGCTGATGAGATTTTTAAAGTAGCCAACGACCACAAAAAGGATTTGCACGAAAAAATGTTTGTGCTCGCAGATAAACTTTGGACGAAATACAAAGGAAACGAAGCGAAACCAACCAACAAACTGGAATTAATCAAACAAGTTATTGATAAAATCTCGTTGCAGCATACAACTCCTGAGAAGTTTCAGTCTGAAATTGAGAAACAAATTCCGGAATTAACAGCTTATGTAAAAGCAAAAGATTTACTATACATCGATCCGTCTAAACCTCTTGTAGTTCGTAAAGAACCGGCTTATATGGCTGGAGTTGCCGGAGCGTCTATTTCTGCACCCGGACCTTACGACAAAAATGCCAATACTTATTATAACGTAGGAAGTTTGTCAGGCTGGACGGCTGAGAATGCTGAAAGTTATTTAAGAGAATACAACGATTATATCTTACAGATTTTAAACATTCACGAAGCAGTTCCGGGACATTATACGCAATTGGTTTATAGCAATCAATCGCCAAGTATCATTAAGTCTATCTTAGGAAATGGCGCAATGGTTGAAGGCTGGGCCGTTTATGCAGAGAAAATGATGTTGGAGAGCGGCTATAAAAATTCTGATGAAATGTGGTTGATGTATTACAAATGGAATTTAAGAGCCACTTGCAATACCATTTTAGATATTAGTGTTCATACCAAAAACATGTCTAAAGAAGCTGCAATCGATCTATTGACCAAAGAAGCTTTTCAGCAACAAGCAGAAGCAGACGGAAAATGGAAACGCGTGACTTTATCACAAGTTCAATTGTGTTCTTATTTTACAGGATATACTGAAATATATAACCTGAGAGAAGAACTTAAAAAGAAAGAAGGAGATCAATTTAACCTAAAAAAGTTTCATGAGAAATTCTTAAGTTTTGGAAGTGCTCCGGTAAAATACATCAAAGAATTGATGTTGTCTAAAGAGTAAATTTTATTGCAATTTTACTAGAAAAGGTTTGATGAGAGTAATTCTTATCAAACCTTTTTACTTTTAAAGATTTTACAGGATTTTAGTTTTTTTTTATGGAGCTAATCCCGCTATACGTTTCAATCTTTTGCGCCTCCCGATAGCTATCGGGACTGGCAAAAAAGGATTTCCACTTCTATCAGGGCTATGCAATCATTTTCATAAGAATGTTTTAGATGTAATTAGTCAACAAAGATTGGTGAATATCTCAATGGAAATTCTAGTGTGATCTCTCCTTCGTCGAGATGACAAACTTTGTGGTTACTTTTCCAATATAAAATCCTTATAGAATAATAAGAAAATAAGAGAGGAAATCCGTTTTTATCCGCGTTTTGCTTTAGCAATCCGTTTCATCCGCGTTCAATACAACAATATCTATTTTTAAATAATCACAACTAACCTTTTACCATCCGCAACTTCAATGTTCCAGGCTTTTTCAATATCAACTAAAGAAACAGTTTCAATATTTACTTTTAATTGATTTTGCGCAGCCAGAAGAAACATTTCCGGTAATATCTCTGAGAATAACAATTTCACTTCATCTTTGGTCCAGCTTCCCAAACCGGAACCTGACAATTGTAAATCTACACTTCGTAAAACTGAGGCAGATAATTGTATGCTATCACCTGACATCGCTCCAATAGAAACATAACGTACTCTATGCGTAAAATTTCCTTTTCCTTTTAAAAAAGAAAAAATTAATTCTGCCGTATGTCCCCACAAATAATCCAGAATAATATCGACAGGCGTATTTTCCTGAATAGCTTTAAGCTGAGCTATAATCGCCTGATCGTCCTGTTTTAAAGAGATAATTTCATCAGCACCAATTGCTAAAAGATTTTGAAGCGTTTCTTCGTTTCTTCCGGTAACAATTACTTTTTTTGCGCCATAATGTTTCGCCATCTGAACCGCCATTTGACTTGTAAAGCCAGTCGCACCGTTGATCAAAACCGTTTCCCCAGATTTTATTTGTGCTCTAAATCTCAACGCCATTGCAGAACCTGCCACTGCATTTGGCATTGCTGCCGCTGTTGCATCGCTCAATCCTGCAGGCAACGGAATCATTCTGTTTTTTTCTACAAGGGCTTTTTCTGCAATTGTTCCGCTAATGCCCCGCGCGTAAACTCTTGTTCCGTTTTCTAAAATACCAATACCGTCACTGCCAATTACAGTTCCGTTTTGATTTTCACTTTCAGATGAATAGTGATCTCCGCTTGCAATTCCTTTATCAAGATTGGTAATCGCTACAGCTTTAACCGAAATTAAAACTTCATTCTCATTTTGCACAATTGGCTCTGTAAATTCTGCATATTTTGGCAATTCGCCTTTTTTATAAATAACTGCTGCTTTCATAATGATTAAATTTTATAAAGCAAAATTACAGAGTCGGTTAGGGGTAGACGATAACATTTGTTATCAAATATTTTTTTTAAATCATATAAGCTATATAAGTTAATTTAAATTTGACTAATAATTTCTTATATAAGTTATATGGTGAAAATATTACGGTGATAATTAATTATTTCTTGTGAACCAGTTTACTTTTGATTCTGCTTAAATGAACCGTTGTCACACCAAGATAAGAAGCAATATAATGCTGGGGAACACGCTGAATGATTTGAGGTCTTTCTTTAATTAAATTAAGATAACGCTGAGCAGGAGAGTCCTTTATAAAAGAAACAAAATATTTCATATAATCGAATGTACGCTCAAAAAGCATATCAATCAAACGATCTCTTAATTCCGGAATCTCTTTGATTTCTTCTAAAATTGTATCCAGATCATTTTTATGAATCCAACATAGAATCGAAGGTTCGATAGTTTCTACAAAAGCCTGACTTGGAAATTTTTTCATGAAACTTTCGATTGAAGCCACACTCTGATTTTCGAAAAAAAACTGAGTCGTTAGATCTTTTCCGTTATTATTGAACCAAACTCTGATACAGCCTTTTTCGATTATAAAAAGCTTTTTTGAGATTTCACCTTCTTCTAAAAGAGTTGTTTTTGCAGGAACTTCAATCCGATTGAAATAGCTGGTATATTCGAGCCATTTTTCATCGGTTAATGGAAATTTATTTCGGAATTGGTTAAACATTTATTACTTTACTTTAAATAAATTATTATACTGAATTGGAATTATATCCAGTTCTAGTTGATAAAATATGAATAATGATGTTGTTTAGAAACTCTCCTTTTTCAACATCTGTTTTTAGAGACATTTTTTGCGAGGAACTCCAAAATTTCTCTTTTACATCCGCTATTGTATTTCCTTCTAAGAAATAAGAAAAACTATTATTTAAAGAAAAATAATTCGCTGTTGTCCTTCTTATAATTTTATTATGGTCAGATATATAGACTCCAGTAATTTCAATTATATCTTTTGTCTTTTCTTTATTTTGAAATAAAATTTCATATTTAGCAGAACCGAAAGGAGATTCATAACTTAGAAGTTCTAAAATAAGATCATCATTAAAATCAAAAATTTTAATTAAATTTTTTCTTAGCCAATTAAATTTAATTGTCGAATAAAACAATAACTCATCATCTTTATAAGCATATAAACTTTGCTTTTTATTCTCTACAAATTCTATATCCATCTATAAAAACTAATTCGAATTCGACTCCAATTCAAACAACTGTACCTGACTTTTCAATCGATCCACTAATAAGTTCATCATTCTTTTATTTAAACTTGAGGAGTTCTGAATATAGATATCGTATTCTTCAATCGTAAAAAGTGCCATGATGATCCCTTTTAGAGAATTTCTGAACTTAATATCCTTCTGAATGGAATTTTCGATTGTCTGCAATTTCTTTTCAACGGTATAAGAATAAAAATCGGCTTTATTTTTATTGACATAATTAATAAAAACCGCAATAAACAAATCATTCTGAAGTTTTAAAATAGGCCTAATTGTCTGATTTTGAAACAATTCATCAGGTGAAGATTGAGCACTTACAGTTCCTAAAGTCTCTCCTCTGAATTCTCTTAAAAAAGCGTCTCTATCTTCCATGTTTTTTCTTTAAATTTAGAAAAAATTCCAATACAAAATTCTTTTACCTAAATTAAAATTATGAGATTTCATACCAGAAAATGGGTTAAACCCGAAGATTTAAATCCAAACGGCACTTTATTTGGCGGGAAATTATTAGCCTGGATAGACGAAGAACTGGCGTTGTACACCATCATTCAATTAGAGAATACCAGAGTAGTGACCAAATACATGTCTGAAATCAATTTTAAGAGCTCGGCCAGACAGGGA
The DNA here is from genome assembly GCF_002217195.1 of Flavobacterium aquidurense. Taxonomy (NCBI): domain Bacteria; kingdom Pseudomonadati; phylum Bacteroidota; class Flavobacteriia; order Flavobacteriales; family Flavobacteriaceae; genus Flavobacterium; species Flavobacterium aquidurense. The sequence continues at coordinate 32,307 of NZ_MUGR01000031.1, forward strand.
GATATTGTCGAAATTGGAATTGACGTTGTAAAATTCGGAAATACTTCTTTGGTTTTAACCTGTGCCGTCAGAAACATGATGACACGCGAAATCATCATTACAATTGATCAGACGACAATGGTTAATTTAGACGAAAACGGAAAACCAAAAGCGCATGGTAAAACGCAAATCGAATTTGTAAAAGACCGAATATAAATTTCTGCCATATAAGTGATATTAGTTCATTTAAAAACAAGCTTAGATTTTCTTACTTCACTTAAATGGTTAAAAAAAAAACACTAATGAATATCAAAACTTTATTTTTCCTTTTTCTAGTTTTAACGCTTGCTTTTTCATGCAATTCTAAAGATGAGAAGAGCCAATACAAACAGATAACTTATTACGCTGTGAACGGAAAAGATACTGCAATTTTGGCGATTAATATCAACGACAAACGGTTTTACGGTCGCTATGAAATAGTGTACCATAAAATAGGAAAGGATTCTGGAGATGTCAGAGGAGATATAAAAGGAGATACTTTAAGAGGTGATTTTCATTATATCTCCAACGGAGGCAGCTGGAAAAGAATCCCGCTGGCACTATTAAAAAAAGAAAACAAATTGTTTTTAGGAAGTGGGGTAATAGGCATATATTTCAACCTTCCGTGTTTTATGCCCGGAACTCCAATAGAATACAATAATTCGAAGTTTGTTTTTGAAGAAGTGAAAAAATAGTTTCAGGTTTTCTTTGTTTCAGGTTTCAAGTGATTAACCGCAAAGAACGCCAAGGTTTACGCAAGGTTCGCTAAGTATTTGTTCTATTCATAGACACAAAGCTTTGCGAACTTTACTTTTTCTAAAACATTAAACAGATTAAAATCTTAGCATTCTTTGCGGTAAAAATTATGTTCAAAGTTAAGTAACCTGAAACAAAGAAAACCTGAAACTAATTAAGTGGTCCAATTGTCGACGGTAATTCGAATATTTCAAGATCAAAATAGATGACAGAAGCCATCACATGATCAAAAATATCGGCCATTATATATTCGTAGTTTGCCCAGCGCTTATCGCTTGAAAAAGCATAAATTTCTAACGGAACCCCGTGTGCCGTTGATTGTAACTGACGACACATCATGTGCATGTCTTTATTCAGACCGGGATGCGTTATCAGATATTGAATAATATATTTTCTAAACAATCCCAGGTTTGTCATATTTCGGCCATTAAGCGACAGCGATTTATCGACATCACGCAAATCATTGTATTTTTCGATTTCAGCTTGTCTGGTTTCAATATACGAACTGATCAGCTGTACACGTTTCATGTGATTGAGATCATCATTATTCAAAAAACGAATACTGCTGCTTTTAATCAGAATATGTCTTTTGATACGCCTTCCGTCAGACTTTTGCATACCGCGCCAGTTCTGAAACGAATCTGAACTCAAGGCATAAGTAGGAATCGTGGTAATCGTATTATCAAAATTTCGAACTTTTACCGTTGTCAAATTGATCTCGATAACATCTCCGTCAGCACCAAATTTATCCATAGTAATCCAGTCTCCAATACGAACCATATCATTTATGGCCACCTGAACACTCGAAACAAACCCTAAAATTGTATCCCTGAAAATCAAGATAATAATTGCAGAAAGCGTTCCTAAAATCGTTAATAATTCACCTTGTTTGATTCCGAATAAAGTCGAAATAATAAGTGCTACACCAAAAATCCAGAGGACAATCATAATAACCTGAATGAAACTGTCAATTGGTTTGTCGCTGTATTCCGGCTTTTGTTTTAAATAATCGCGTAAAGCATTAAAAATCGTTCTGATGATCCATAATGAGATCAAAACGATATAGACACCCACTATTTTTCCGAAAACCGATTCCCAATACTCATACTTATCCAAAATAATAGGAACAGCTTTGTAGATAAAGAAAAACGGAATTAAATACGCAGTGTATTTTGTTGTTTTATTATGAATTAAATAATCGTCAAACTTTGTTTTGGTTTTTTGCGCAAAAATAGCCGTCAAAGTAACCAAAACAAATTTTGCGATATAATAAATGGCAAAAGCCAAAGCCACGAGAATGACTATATTAAGAATGAGGCTGATATAAGACGCAAAATTGCGGCTCATTCCCCAATCTCTGAAAAGAGGGTATAAAAAATTAAATATCTTATCCAAAAGCTTATGCATTACTTTCTAAATATTTTTTCTCAATATAAAAAGTTCCAAACGGAATAAGAGAAGCAATTTGTATGATTGCAAAAGTTTTCAAGTCCCAGTTTTGTGGTTTTCTAAGCAAAAATGCCAACAAAACATACCCTATAAACAAAATGCCATGAGCCATCCCTAACGGACGCAATAAAGTATGGTACAGTTCCGGATTATTGTTTTTGATAACGAGCATATTAGCAAATAATACTAAATAAGAGATTCCTTCTAAAATTGCGGTAACTTTGAAAATCCTGAGCATGTATATATTTTTTTAAATTTAATCAGGCAAAATTAAGTATTATGGTTGGTTTTTGCGGTATGAATCAAGAAAGTAATTTACTTTTGTAGTTATAAACTTTGATATGAGCAAACGCGATTTAAAAAAATATTTGACTGAATTAAGCAAAGAACAACTTGAAGAGCAAATTATCGAGTTGTACGAAAAATTCAGTCCCGTAAAAGTCTATTATGATTTTGCCTTCAATCCTAAAGAAGATAAACTTCTCCAGGAATCCAAGGTTAAAATTTCGCACGAGTATTTCCCCATCAGGAAACCAAATGCAAAATGGCGTCCAAAAGCAAAAATGCGTCGTTCCGTTGCACAGAAATACATCAAACATTTTATAGCATTAGGAGTTGATCCTTTTGTAATTGCTGATATTATGCTTTACAATATCGAAATAGCACAAACTTATGCATCAAATAATTTTATTAAACAGGAATTATTCTACAAAAGCATGCTGAACTCGTTCGAACAAGCTGTGAATTTCGCAATTTCTAACGGAATTTTAAGTGATTTTAGGGACCGGATTTTTGCGATTCAACAAGAAACTATTCAACAAAAATGGAAAAACAAGTATGATTTTGAGGCTATTTTAGAGAAAATTGACTTATAAAGACTTTTCTCATAAAAAATCTTATTTAAAAAAATCATTTATTTTACGTTAAAATAAGATGAATAACTGTTTTTTCGGTGTATTTTTGCAAAAATCCAAAAATAAACAATGTCTCAAAACACTTTAGAAATAGAAAGAGAAGAGAAAAAAGAACTTTATGCATACCAAAAAGGCGATATCGATGCCATTTTTGAACGTTTAGACAATGCTCCTTCGAAACATCATTTATTGTACCAATTACCTACTGGTGGCGGAAAAACAGTTATTTTTTCTGAAATCGTACGTCGTTATTTAGCCAATAATGATAAAAAGGTAGTGGTTTTAACGCACCGTATCGAACTTTGCAAACAAACCTCAAAAATGTTAAAAGGGTTTGGTGTTTCTAACAAAATCATTAACAGTAAAGTAAAGGAATTACCTGATCAAAACGAATTTTCTTGTTTTGTTGCCATGGTAGAGACTTTAAAAAACCGTATCAATGACGAAAAGTTACATCTTGACAACATTGGTTTGGTTATTATCGATGAAGCACATTACAATTCATTCAGAAAATTATTAAATTCATTCAAAAATGCTTTTATCCTAGGGGTAACAGCAACACCTTTGAGTTCGAATATAAAATTACCAATGCACCAGAGTTACGATGAACTTATTGTGGGAGACACCATTAGTTCATTGATCGACAAAGGTTTCCTTGCCAGAGCAACAACTTACAGTTATGATGTTGGATTGACATCCCTAAAAGTAGGTATCAACGGAGATTATACCGTAAAATCATCAGATGATCTTTATACGAATACCATCATGCAGGAAAAATTGCTGCACGCGTATACAGAACGTTCGTTAGGCAAAAAAACGCTGATTTTCAACAATGGTATCCATACTTCATTATATGTGTATGAAACGTTTAGAGAGGCAGGTTACGACATCAGACACCTTGATAATACAAGCAGTTCTGAAGAACGTAAAGATATTTTGGCCTGGTTCAAGAAAACACCGGATGCAATTTTGACATCTGTTGGAATCTTAACTACCGGTTTCGATGAACCTACAGTTGAAACTATTATTCTTAACAGAGCAACAAAATCACTGACATTGTATTACCAAATGATTGGTCGTGGATCCCGTAAATTACCTGGTAAAGACGAGTTTACAGTGATTGATTTAGGTAATAATGCAGCACGTTTTGGTTTATGGAGTGAGCCTGTAAACTGGCAGCATATCTTTAAATCACCTGAGTTTTATTTAGAAAACCTTCGTGATGATACTGAAATCGAATTGTACTTCAAATACAGTATGCCACCGGAATTGCGTGCTAAATTCGCCAAAACAGCAGATGTTACTTTTGATGTTGATGAAGAACACAAACTCATCATCAAGCAAAATTTACGTTCAAAAGTAGTTTTAGACAAATCATTAGAACAACACGCAGCAATGTGTGTCGATAATACAGAAACGCTGCAAGAAGCAAAATCATTAGGAAAAGAACTTGACGATGATATCGATTGCCGTATCAAGCGCTATTCTAAATGTTTAAGCCAATGTAGTAAAAATTACCGAGAATGGCTGGTTGACGATTATAAGCTAAAACTAGTACTTTTAATAGGTAAAAAGTATCGCGAAAAAATCATGAACGAACCGGACGAAGATTAAAAAATCTGTTTCAAGTTTTTATTCTGAACGTTTTTTAGTTTCAAGTTTCAAGTTTCAGGTTTCAGGTTTCAGGTTGTCACGCTGAGCGATCCCGATAGCTATCTGGAGAATCGTGCGTTCCAATTGGAATTTGGGATTTCAATAATTAAGAAGCTATTCCTGCTGTCCACTGTGTCTTTTTCCGGCTAAAGAAGCCAAAAAAAGGATGCCGCTCCCATCAGGGCTAGGGGCTTAGGATTCATAATAAGTAACATCATCCCGATAGCTATCGGGACTAAAATTTAAAAGTTTCAGGTTTCATGTTTCANNTGAAACATGAAACCTGAAACAAAAAAACAAAAATATAGTATGTCTAAACAATTCTCATCATTAGGAATTTCAGCACCAATTTTAAAAGCGTTAAGCGAATTGAACATTGTTGAACCAACAGAAATTCAACAAAAAACAATTCCATTGCTTTTATCTGAAAGCCATGATGTTGTAGGTTTAGCTAAAACCGGAACCGGTAAAACGGCCGCTTTTGGATTACCGTTATTACAACTAATCGATACTGAATCTTCAATTGTTCAGGCTGTAATTTTGGTACCAACCAGAGAACTTGGACAACAGATATTCAGAAATTTAGAAGATTTCGGAAAACACATTCCAAACATTTCTATAGCTGCAACTTGTGGCGGAATCCCAATAAAACCTCAAATAGAGCGTTTATCACAACCTACACATATTGTTGTAGCAACACCGGGACGTTTAATCGATTTGATTCAGCGTAAAGCAATCAACTTAAAACAAACCCAATATTTAGTATTAGACGAAGCCGATGAAATGGTTTCGATTCTAAAAGAAAGTTTGGACGAAATAGTAGCCGAACTTCCTGAAAAACACCGCACCTTGCTGTTCTCTGCTACTTTGCCGGGAACAATCAAGCAATTAATTCAAAACTACTTAGACAAAAATGTAGTTCAGGTTAGCGCCGATATGGAAACTGTAGGAAACCAGGGAATCGATCACGAATATATTGTAGTAGATCCGATTGAAAAGCTGGATGTATTAATGCATTTTTTGAATTCTAAAGAAGGAGAACGCGGAATTATCTTCTGCAAAACCAAAGCGGCAGTAAACAAATTAGCTAAAAACTTAGCGATTAATCGTTTTTCTTCAGGAGCACTTCACGGTAGTTTATCGCAGGGAATTCGTGACAGAATCATGGAACAATTTCGTGAAGGACATATCAATATTCTGGTTGCAACCGATTTAGCAGCAAGAGGAATCGACGTAAAAGAAATCTCTTATGTCGTAAATTATCATTTGCCGGATACGTATGAAAATTACGTTCACCGTAGCGGAAGAACGGCAAGGGCAGGGGCAAAAGGCCTTTCTTTAACCGTCTTACAAGAAGAAGAAACAGCTGAAATCCCGGAATTCGAAAAAGAATTAGGTATTAAATTTACCCAGTTCCAAAAACCTTCGGTAGTAAGTTTAGAAGAAAACAATACACTTTTGTGGGCGAAACAAATCTTCAAAACAAAACCCAATCACGATATTTCAGATGATTTAAAAACAAAGGTAAAAACTGTTTTTCATCATCTTACCAAAGATGAATTAATTGAAAAATTGCTTGCCAGTTATGTTTTACAAAACAAAGTCGAAGTAATCGAAAAACCTGTTAAAAAATTCAAAAAGTAACATTCTAAATTATTATTCTTCATAGTTTCTGTTGTATTTTTATAGGGTATTCTAAACCTTAAAAAAACAACAGAAAGTTACCTATGGAAACTATTGAAATAAAAAGAATAACAGTACAGGAGCTCGATCAATTGAAAGAAATTGGCCGAAAAACTTTTCATGAAACATTTTCAGAATCAAATGATGACGAAAACATGAAAAAGTATCTCGATGAAAAATTTTCCAGTGATAAACTAATAGAAGAACTTAACAACACTGATTCTGAATTTTATTTTGCTACGCTTGAGAATGATGTAATTGGTTATTTAAAAGTAAACTTCGGAGAATCCCAAACCGAATTAAAAGACGATACAGCACTGGAAATTGAAAGAATCTACGTTTCAAAAGAATTTCACGGAAAAAAAGTCGGGCAATTACTTTACGAAAAAGCAATACAGATAGCAAAAGACAAAAATGTTCACTATGTATGGTTAGGTGTTTGGGAGAATAATGTGAGAGCAATTTCTTTTTATACAAAAAATGGTTTTGTCGAATTTGACAAGCATATTTTTAAATTAGGAGATGATGAGCAAATTGACATTATGATGAGATTAGAATTGGCCAATTAATTCCATGAAAATTTAAAAGAAAACTCAAATTGGGTTTTGTATATGGAATTATAATGTTAAATTTATAGGTCTGCTCAGGCAGGACAATTTTAATCACGAATCCTACTTAAAAAACAATACATATGAAGATAGTCATCATAGGAGGTGGTTTTGCAGGAATAAATCTCGCAAAAGAGCTTGTAAACCATCCTCAGATCCAAGTAACACTAGTAGACAAAAACAATTACAACTTTTTTCCACCACTTATATATCAGGTTGCTACCGCTTTTTTAGAACCATCAAGTATCAGTTATCCATTTAGAAAATTCTTTGCAGGCAAAAAAAACCTGCAATTTCGTTTGGGCGAATTACTTTCTGTAGTTCCTGCTGAAAATAAAATAATCCTCAACAACGGTGAATTAACTTACGATCACCTGGTTTTTGCTACAGGAGCTGAAACCAGTTATTTTGGTATGGAAAACGTGATGAAAAACGCTATTCCGATGAAAACCTTAAACGATGCCATCGAAATGCGTAATACACTGCTTAAAAACCTTGAAAAAGCTGCCATTACCAAAGACATACGCAAACGCCGTAAACTATTAACGATTGTTGTTGCCGGGGGAGGACCGACAGGAGTAGAGGTTTCAGGAATGTTTGCCGAAATGCGTAAAAATATCCTTCTAAAGGAATATCCGGAGTTAGAAACATCAGCCAGTAATGTGTATTTGGTCGATGGGGGAGACGCACTACTCGCTCCGATGAGCAAAGCTTCGCAAGAAGACACATTAGATGCCCTTACCAAATTAGGAGTTGTAGTCAAACTGCACACCCGCGTAGTAGATTATGTTGATGATACGGTACATTTTGAAAATGGAGAAACCATCAAAACCAAAAATCTAATTTGGGCTGCCGGAGTTTCGGCTAAAATATTTGAAGGAATCCCAAAAGAAAGTTACGGCCGCGGACGACGCATGGCAACAGATCAGTATAATAAAGTTGACGGGCTTATTAATATTTATGCCATTGGTGATACCGCAATTACAGCCGGAGACAAAAACTTTCCGGACGGACATCCGCAAGTTGCTCAGGTAGCCATTCAGCAAGGATTAAACTTAGCTAAAAACTTTAAAGCATTAGCTCAGAACAAACCATTAAAACCATTTGCCTACAACGACAAAGGCTCTATGGCAATCATTGGAAAAAATAAAGCCGTAGTTGATTTACCAAGTCCAAAATGGCATTTTAAAGGTTTTTTTGCATGGGTTATCTGGCTGTTTATCCACTTGATATCTTTAATTACTTACAGAAACAGATTAAACACATTCTGGAACTGGATGGTTGCTTATTTTGCAAGAGACCAATCACTGAGAATGATCATCAGACCGGACAAGAGATCTTAGAAATTTATAAATTCTAATTTTTTGAAATTGCTTCGCCTGTTCGCTATCGTCTGGGCCCAAATTCTGAAAGATTGAGAATGTTAATTGAACATAAAAAAGCCAGAATTATTAAAATTCTGGCTTTTTTTCATACTGTTTAGAATATAACTTAAAGAACCTAATTCGTCCAGTTTATCATTTCTACCAAAGGAGAAATCAGACTAGTTTACTTATTTTTTTATTGGATTTTATTATCGAATCCCTTCGAATTTATTTTCTTTAGTGTACAACCAAAACGTCATCATCAGCTGAAACTTCAACTTTTTCTTTGATAAAACGTTTTCCGATATTCAAAACAATAAACGCTATAATTGTGGTTGTCGTCATAATTAGAACCATTGGTGCTACAGAATCTTTTACAAAAATTCCAACCGCAAACGAAGCCAAAGCTCCTAAACCTAACTGAATCGCTCCCATTAAAGCTGAAGCACTTCCTGCGTTTTTAGCAAAAGGAGCCATTGTAAGTCCGGCAGTATTGGGATTTGAAATTCCCAGACATCCTAAAAACAAAAAAAGCATTGCAATAGTTTCGTACAATCCCAATAGATTATTTACGGAAAGTATCAGGAAAACAACAGCAACCACAGATTGTGTAATCAGCGCCCCGAAAATCATCTGTTCACTTGAAAACTTTTTCAATAATACAGAATTCAACTGACTGGAACCAATAAAACTAACGGACATAAAAGCAAAAATCCATCCGTAGGTTTTAGCATCTACGTGGTAAATATCCATAAAAATGATAGGGGAGGCCGCGACATATGTAAATAAGCCTGAAAAAGCAATAGAACCCGTAAACGCATAAGTGAAAAACTGAGGCTCTTTAAGTACTTTTAGGAAATTTGCAACAATAGGTTTTGGTTTTAACGAAATGGAAGTATCAGGTTTATAACTGTTTGGTAATCCAACCATGGCAGCAATTAAGATAGCAATTCCCATACACATTAAAATAAAAAATACGGTATGCCATCCATAATCTTCTGTAACATAACCGCCAATTGTTGGTGCCAACATTGGAGAAAGCCCCAAAACCAGCATTAATAAAGAGAAAACTTTCGGAATATCTTTTACCGGAAACAAATCCCTGACCATTGCCACAGAAGCAACTGTTGCTGCACAACTACCAATAGCCTGAACGAATCGTAAAAGAATAAACGAATCAATATCAGTTACATAAACACAGCCCAGCGAAGCTAATATATAAACCAAAAGCCCAATAAATAAAGGTTTTTTTCGCCCAAAACGATCTAATAATGGTCCGTAAAGTAATTGTCCGGCTGAAATTCCGATAAAATAACTGGATAAACTCATAGAAACTTTTGCGACCGTAGTGTGTAAATCCTTTGCTATTCCTGAGAAACCAGGCAAATACATATCGATTGAAAAAGGGCCAAGTGCAGTCAAAGAACCTAAAATAAGTATAAGTTTAATGTATTTTTTTGTTGTCATTTTCTTAAAAAGTTGCATTTCATTTCCTGCAAAGGTAAATATTTACTACCTTGTTATATAATTAAACGTCTTTTTATATAAATAGCGCGTTAAATGCAATACCACTTGAATTTCAAAACTAATTCAGTATTAATCCTAAAATTTAAAAATTTATGAAAAATTTCACTTTACTATTAGCCCTTATTTTTACGTCAATTTCATTTGCTCAGACGATTACGTCTAAAAAAGAAGATGCAAGCCCTGAACAATATGCGCTTCTTCAAAAAGTTAACCAATATTATCCGGATATAACTTTAAACAAATCAGTTACTAATTTTTATGCTGACGGCACAATTATCGACACACAGCAGGAATTCAATCTGGACACCTCTAAATTTTCAAGCTACAAAATTGGAATTGAGCCGGATAACAAAAAATTATTATTCGAATACGTTTCTGACGAAACCGGAAAAGTTTACGGAGATGTTACCATTTTTAAAGGAAACGCACTGAGAACTACTTTTTCGGAAAAAAACAATGAAATAAACGTAGCATTAAATGGAAAATCAGTTTATTTGAAAAAAATCAAGTAATATAATTTTTACTTAAAAGAAAAGCATTCGCCATAGCGAATGCTTTTTTGCTTTATATTTGAAACCATATTTATTTAATAAATGATTATAATGAAAAAAGTTATTTTATTGCTGTTAATTTCTATTTCAACATACGCTCAAACCAATAGATTCACAGGAACATGGAGCACGGAAAATTGTAAAGACTGCAGCAAAGAATATGTTTTAAAACTGAATATGGCGCAATCAAACAGCAAAATTTTCGGAACTGCAGAAATTACAAGTGACAATGAAAAATTTGTTACCGGCGTTATGGAAATTACCGGATATGTATACGCGCTTGGCGAAAAAGCCCAAATTAACATCAAATCAGCAAATGGCGCTGTAAGCGCGGTTCTTTATGCAAAAGAAGGAGTTCTGCAATTTACTAAACGCGGCGGTTCAGATTTAGTTCCTAAAGAAACGATTCTCACAAAGTTATACGATTAAAAAGCATGAATTCGACTCGAAAGCCCCTCTTTAATAAGATAGCATAATTTGAACTATAATTTATAGAATGTACCACTAAATCTACACTTTGCCACTTTTTGGCAACAAAAACGAAACAATTTCTTACATCATAGACTTATTTTTTAATTAAAATAAACCACTATGACCCAAAGACAATTATTACAGGCTCAAACCAAAATTGAGCTTAATTATCAAGATTTTTTATTAAAAGTTCAGGCAATGAACCATAATAAGAAGATTGATATTAAAAATTTCACAAGAACAATCTCCCCGTTCTTTAAAACAGTTCAATTAAAAAACTTATTCTTCATTCGATTTAAAGGAACTGAAAATTCTATTAGACTTCAATTATTACCTCTTACGTGTAATAATATGCATGTTTTAGAAATAACTTCTGCAAAACACAGAACTAAGGTTTTTACATTCTGTGTGCAATCTCACAAGCATTTACTTGAAAAACTAATTAAACACGATCTAGTGTAATGATTGAGTTTTTAAAACCTTTTGTTCCAGTTGATTATCAATTGAACGAAAAAACGTTTTACCACTACTTAAAAACGTTAGCGCAAAAAGAGTACACGAGCCACATGTTAAGCCTTACCACTTATGAAAAAGGTTTATCGCTAATTGTATATCATCCAAAAACTACAGTAGTAAACTACTATAAATGGATAGATGTAAAAGACATAATAGATGTTTATTTCAATAAACGATATGTTGTTTTAAAACAATTAGAAATACAATTTTAGTTCAAAAAAAGTTGCCGTAGGGTATAACGGCAACCAACTCACTCAAACCTACGCAAAAACCATGATTACATATAAGGAACGTCACCAATTAAGGAAACGTCAAAAAAACCAGCCCCAAGAAAATACGCTAATAAATATCGATTATCTCATTGTCAATTTAGACGGTCAACCTTTCGGAGAGTTTCCCGAATTATCAGATTTCAAAATGCAACCCTATGACTATGGTACAAAAATATTTTCTATCCGTTCAGATGTATATTACAAAAACGAGAAAATAGGGCAATACTTAGCAAGTCCTAGAAGTGCAATTATTGATGCAAATTTGGCTCAACTACAATTTGAAAACCATTTATTCTATACTAAAACCCCAAACGAATTAAGAGAATTATTAGAAAACTTCTGTGATGAAACAAACTACAATTTCAAATCAATTAACCGCTTGGACATCTGCCTTGATAAGTCTGATCTCAACAATAGCTATCGTAATTTATATAATAATATCATGTCAGGTAATTACCTTATTTCAGGGCGTCCGAAAAATATTCAATCCTATTTTGAAACGTTTAAAGGTAAATCCATACTTAACGGCTTTCAAGTCGGAAAAAGAACATCTGATAAAATAATTCGATGCTACAATAAAACACTTTCGTTACAATTAACAGAAAAGCCATATATCAATGAGTATTACGCAAGTAATGGCTTGAAAAACGATAACGTTTGGCGTTTTGAATACCAGTTAAATAGTGCATTTTTTAGAGGTCTGCAAGAAAATTCAAAAGCGGATTTAACTACAAGTCAAGCTATGACTTGGAATATATTCGATAAAAATATGCTTTATGAATTGTTGCAAATTGCAAACAAAGGCTTTTTCGAATTACGAGAGAATACAGGCAAAAGTCAAATAAACAAAGAAAAAGAAATAGTGCTTTTCGATTTCCAATTTCTACAAAAACAGATAGCTAAATTTTCTCCAATTGTAAAACGCTACAAGAAAATTCATTTATCTACAACAACAATTAAAAAACGTCTTGCAAAATCTCTATTTAGAGAATATTACTCTAACAATCAAGAAGTAAGTTTCATTGTAGCATTAAATCTTTTATTAGAAGATATTGACCTTACAAGCGATAAAAAACTTTTAAACTGGTTCAATAACAAGTGTAGATTCTATCTACATGAATTTAGAACTAAAGAAAAAATACAAAATATTTTTGATTTTAAATTATTTGAAGAACATCAACTTTTATTTCTATAAGCCATGAAAACACAAAATACAAGCCAAAAAGTTACAAAAACTCAGTTAATGCACATTCTTGAAGTTAGTTATCCAACTGCAAGAAAAGAGTATCAAATTATATTAGATAGTCTAGCACTAAAAAGGAAATACTTAATGATTTCTGATTTAATTGAGTACAAAATTCTTTCTTGAAATGGAAAAAAATGAAAAAAAATAGAAAGGAATAGAAAGAATTAGAAAACGTCAAATGATAGTTGCAATAACCTTTGTGAAAGAAATTAAACAAATAAAATTTATAACAAATGAAAATTGCAACTATTACAGGCGTAACAAAATCGCCAGAATTAACGGTAACAAAATCAATCGGCTCTTTGATTATTTCAAGCGATTTGGCTTTATCGGGTTTAACTACTGAAAAAATCAGTGTTTATATTGAGCGTGGAAACGGTTCAAATGTCATTTTAGCAAACAAAGTGTTGCTTAAAGATTTCATTTTAGCAAGTACTTACGGTACTGAAAACACTCAATCTGACGACGATAACGCTCTAATTGCTTTATGTGAAATAGCGGACGAAGGTTCAGTTTTTCTTGCTGAAAAAGAAAGTATTAAAATAGTTTTAGAGGATTTAATTGCAGGCAAACGTTACGATTTGCACGGAATTGAAGAGCCTGTAGCTACTAACAACTTGTATTTTTTCGAACAAAAAACAGTTGCTTCTGAGGAATTTAACAAAAAAATCGATGTTCAGGGATTTGATTTAGCAATCATGACAGTTGATGAAACAGTAAGTGATTTGTCTTATCAATTTCAAAACGGTCAAGTTGTAAAATATCTTCCATTTGAATTGCAAACATTAAGTCGTGATATCGACCCAATTCAGGCAGTTCTTGCAGATGGAAAAGTTTTACAAGGCTTATCTGATAGACTAACATTGCCTTTAGTGGCTGTGGTTGGTATTGAGATTAATAAATCTCAGGGAGCGGTTATTAATTTCGTCGTAAGGGCGCTTAAAACAGTATAATTATGGGATTTTTTAAAAAAATTGGAACAGCGATTAAGAAAAACGTTTCGTTTAAAAATCTTGTAAAAGTCGCTACTCCTATAATGGGTGCTATTCCTTTTGTAGGTGGCGCAGTTCAAAGCATATCACAGAATTTGCAAGATGCTCACGAAGCCAAAAAAGCAAATAATCAAGCGCAAGCTGAATATAATCAGCAACAAGCTTTAGCTGTCGCAAGTCAAACGGCTGGTGCTGTAGCAAATGCAGGTGCTAATATTTTCGGTAAAGCTGTGATGACTGGTGTAAATGATGGACTTTCAGCAGGATTTGTCGAGGGTAGCGGTCAGGTTGGTTCTACCATTGTAACCAGTACTATAAAAGTATGGTTTCAAAGAAATTGGAAAATTGTTCTTGGTGCTGTCGCTGGTCTTATAGCATTGATTTGGTTTATAAGAAGCGACCGTAACAATTCAGGAAAAAGAGTTGCAAAAAGACGATAAGCCAAAAAATTACTATCGAATCTATCTTTTAGTATTCTTGATAGATTCGGCAGTAATAATCTTAAAAAAATTGGCGGAAATCATACTATTAATTAAACACATTATAAAGTAATGGCACAAGGTAAGAAAAGCTATAATTCTAATAATCAGAATTATAACAACAACAATAATCAACAAAAAGTAAAGCACTCAGGTGCTAAAAATACAACTTATACACCGTCAACGGGTCCGAATAAAGGAGTTGAGCAACATTTAACAACTGGTTGGAGATTGTCAAAAGGCGAATTGATTTCAATCAAATGTGTAACAACTTCAAAATCTCAACTTTCAGAAAAAGGTTGGTTTGGTTCTGTAGCATGTACATTCACTAATACCAAAACTGGTGTTCAATCATTTCATTGGGGAACTATGCAAAAAAATGGTGGTAAGGTAGTAATTGACGGAATGGCATTTGTCATTAATCCACGTGCAAAAAACGGAGGTTACGCAGGTACATTTTTACGCTCGAACTAATGTTTAAGGTAATATTAAAATTTCTCCCTCTGATACTTCATGAGGGGGTTGATTTACTCAAAGAGTATTTAGAAAAAAGAAAACAACTTAAAGAAACTAAAAAATGAAAAGTTTAAAAACGATTTTATCCGTTATAGGAATTATAGTAAAATATGGTGCTGTTGTTACTGCAATTTTGAAAGGTATTCAGGTTGTATCTGACGAATTGGAAAAACTTGATTTAGGTAAAGAAGAAACTAAAACTTCTTCTCGTCCTCTACAAGTACAGGACGAATCTTTAATAACTGAAACACATGAGTAGTTATTTAGGTAGAAAAGATTTATCAAGAGGTGTTAGAAATAACAATCCGGGTAACTTGGTTTTAACCAATATTGCTTGGCAAGGAAAAATTCCAAACAGTCAAAATACTGATAAGCATTTTGAGCAGTTTACAGAAGTGAAATTTGGTATTCGTGCAATGTTGCGAGATTTAACAAATGACATTGATAAAGGCAAAAATACTGTTAGAAAATTGATAACAGAATATGCTCCGCCTTTCGAAAACGATACTCAAAAATATATAGAAGTAATTTCTAAAGCAGTTGGATTAGCACCTGACCAAACGATTAAAATTGTAGATGCAAAATTCTACCTAGTAATTGCAAGGGCTATTATAGTGCATGAAAACGGTGCGGATGCTTCTTTAATTTACGATTCAGACATTCAGGATGCTATTGACATTATGGGAGATTATAACCTTTCAGGTGTTACAGTAACAGCCAAAAAGAAATTCAAATTCAATTATTTGATTATTCCTGTACTACTTTTTTTTTATACTGTTTACAGCGTTACAGTCTAAACAAACGCCCAAAAAGATAAAAATTATTAATTCAAAATTTAAACAAGATGTTAGATAAAATCAAACTTTTTTACGCAAACAATAAAACTATTGCAAATGTTGTACTAGTTGCTTTAGCAGGGTTTTTAGCTTATAAATTATTCAAGAAAAAATAAGCAATGGCTCAAAGAGAGATAACAAATAGAACAAAGAGCCAAGCCAATACAGTTTGGCTCTTTGACTTTCTGCAAAAATATTGGATTCTTATTACTGGTATAATTGTGTTTTATCCATTATTAAAAAAATGGTACGATAAGTTTACACAAGATGCTGAGGAAAAAGAACTTGAAAACGCAGAAAAGGATTTAAAAATTGCTGTTTCGAATCCAATCACTAAAGAAATTGAATTGAACAAAATTACAAATCGTAAAGAAGTTCATGACATAGCAGAATCTTTAGCGGTATGGTTAGGTACAAATAAGCAAACAAAAGATTCTCCTTGGTATACTTGGATAACTGAACCAATGTCAAATTTCGAAAACGAAAAGGAGACTATAAACGAGTTATTGAAAGTAAGACAGACAACTACAGTTCCTTTAGTTATAGCTTGTTATTATGTGATTACAAGACGTGATTTAAAAGCGGATTTGAAAAAATATTTATCAACTTCGGACTTGAAGAAAGTTCCATTATTTAATTAAAACGATATGAATTTTATACAATATATTGACGACAGTTATGCTGTAAAAGTAAAGGAAATTCCTTACTACGATGAACAGGGCTACGCCGTAAAAGATATTGAAACACCATTTTTTATTTTATCGTTATTCATTGATAATAAACGTGTTAACGGTGTTCGTTTCAATAATTACGATAGCTTACCTATGCTCTCAGTTATAAATGATTTAGGTAATGTCGACTTAAACGTAATTCCCGAAAATTATTTTGCTACAGCTTACACAGAGATTTTTCTTGCCGTTCCTTATAGTGCTGGCGCAGGTGTTGAAATTTCAAACTTTAATGACTTTCAAAAGAAGCCATTACGTTTTTTAAAAGAATACAAATTACCTCAATTTAGATTGGATGGTAGATTTTCACAAGGTTCAGGCTATGCCTACGATAGTAGAGTTTATTCTTTACTTAAATTGAGTACAATTCAATCTGATAATAAATTCTATACAGCATTTTATGATACATATAGAAATGGTACTCATGTTGATAATTTAGAGTTTCAAGGAGATAATCCAAATTATATTAGAAACGGCTATGATTTAGTTACGTCTTTCCCAGTTCAGAATAACGGTAATATTGTTCAGTTTGGAGATTTTTATGTAAAAATGACTACAACTAAACCGTATCCTTATGGTCTTAGTGTATTTTTATTCACAGATATAAGAACTAATGAATTTTGGTTTTATGTAAATTATATAGAGCAGGGGACTAGCATTATTAAAAAAGGGGAGTTCGATATGTCAACATTTGTTTGTGTAAATGGAGGTTTTAAAATTAAAAATCTCATGCATGAGGTAGAGATACAAATCACAAATATTTATGGCTAATAATACTCCAACGCCTTACAGCTGTACAATCTTTAATAAAGATAAATCTATAAGACCTATAAAAGTTGAGTTTTGTAAATCAATCTTTTATCTGCATAATTGGTGTAAAAATGTTGGATTTGATTATCATTACATTAATATTTACAACCGGAAAACAGGTAATTATATTGCTAGACAATATTTCAATGATTATATAATAGATAAGCCTTTG
>NZ_MUGR01000031.1:49906-92170 GCF_002217195.1 Flavobacterium aquidurense
CAAAGGCTTATCTATTATATTATTCTTCCTCCTGCCCATTCATAGCTCTTAAAAATATTTGATAATCGAGCATTGTTACAAGTTCAAGACCACAACTTAATCTTACTGTAGTGGAATAATCTTCTTTATCTAAAGTCAAAGAAGTAATATGATTTACTGCTACAGCAATATCTTCATAAACGACTTTACCATTTTTTTTAACTGTTGTAAAACTAATTGTTTTCATTTTTAATTATTGTTTTTAAATTTTGACCAAATTAATTAATTTATAATGCGCTTTTTAAAAACGGTATAATTATTTATTCTTTTATAGCAATTGACAAAGTGAAATTAAAATTATTGGCATTATATTTGAAAAACTTTAGTACGTTTAATCTTAACATAAAAACCATGAAAAAAATTACTTTTTTATTATTTGCAATGTTTACCGTTTTAGTTCATTCTCAGGAAAAGAAATTTTTTCAATCTTCTCCTGAAAAATTAACTGCTGAACAGTTAGTATTTATTACTAGCGTAAATAAATATTATCCTGAATTTGCTTTAGTTAAAAATATAGTTAATATATACAGCCCAGAAAAGGAAATAGCTGAGAGTTATATTGAATATCCGAAACCACCTAATGACTGTGACGATTATTTAATAACTTTACAATCCGATAATAAACGATTAGATTACGAATTTAATTATGGTGCAGGTAACGGTAATTTAATTAATAGAGGTTCAATTTACATTGTTGGCACAGATGTCTATAAAGTAGATATCTCAATAAAAGGAAAAAGTAAAAACTTTTTTCAATTATATAAAAATGGTAAGGAAGTCTTTAGCGAGAATCCCTATAAAGGTCTTAACTAAAAAATCAAAATATGACATTTCAAGAAGCATTAGAAGAAAAAAAAGAAATTGGTGATGTTACAACAGTCCATGGCTTAGAATTTAAAGTGTACGTTTCCCCGTACAATCTTGCAGATTTTGAAAATTGGAGAGATTTTTATTTTAAAAATAATTTTGATTTTAATGCTGTAAAATTCACTGATGAAGTCGCTAAACTATATTCTACAGATTCACGATTTAAAGTTTATGGTCTTTACCAATTAGGAACAATAATATCGACGCAAGTATTAAAAGATTATTAAAAGAAACCAGTAAATAAACCCCAATAAAACGGGGTTTTTTTATGTTCAAAATTTTTCTGCTTTAAGATTTGTATAATTAGAATAAAGTGTATATCATTACAAAACGAAAGTTCTATGATAGAAAGGAATAACAAAGCGTTGAAAACCAAAAACTTAACGGTTTTAAAGTGTATATAATGTGAACTATAATTTATATTATGTAAAATAGAATATTTAGAAACCTACCCAATATATGTATGAGCAATTAAAATGTTATTAAAAGAATTATTGGTTCGTTGTTTCTTATGCAGTCTTCTTATTTTGAAGAAGATTATTTAGAATTTCAATAACTTTTACAGTTTCAAACCATAAAAAACACTTTTTAAAGCCTGTGTACCAGTAAACTTTAACATTTCCTTAAAATAATCACATTCTCGCAAAGATGCTTTCATTGTAAGACTTTATTTTATTATTTTTACATTCGATACTTCAAAAAAATTATCAAACATATGAATACAATCGCTGAGCATATTGCAGATTTTTTAAAAGAATACCCACCATTTGATAATTTAACTTTTCAGGAATTATCTGATATTGCTACGAATATTCGTGTCATCAATTTAGAGAAACACGCTGTATTATTTCAAATCAATGATTTGCTTCATGATAGCTTTTATGTTGTAGCTTCTGGTGTCATAAATTTAACTACAATTGCAGATGCCGAAGAAACTATTATAAACAAATGTCATGAAGGTGATATTTTTGGCTTACGTCCGTTTTTTGCCAAGAATAACTACATGATGACAGCAAAAGCACGTGAAGAAAGTATTATTTATGCGATTCCAATTGCTGTATTCAGACCTTTTGTTGCAAACAATTCAGATGTTTTAAACTTTCTGTTAGAAAATTTTGCAATCAATTCAAGACACGCAAAAGATAATGTAAATTCTAACGGAAAATTAATTTCTGACACTGCATTCTATGTAGATCAGCAGTCAGAAATGCAATATATTCAATCACTTGCCTATAATACTTCTCCATTAACAACTGAATCAGACAAGATTATCAAAGATGTTGCAATCCTGATGACAGAATCTATGGTTGATAATATTGTGATTTGCGAAAAAAACAATCCAATTGGTATTGTAACCAATGCTGATTTATCATCAAAAATTGCGACAGGCCGCTATCCTATCACAGAATCAATTGACAAGATTATGTCTTCGCCAGTGGTAACGGTGATTGAAAATGTATCATTGGCCGAAGCACAATTGTTGATGCTGAAACATAATGTGACGCATTTATGTGTTACTAAAGATGGTACAAATAAATCTGCTGTTAAAGGAATTATCTCTGAGCACGATTTAATTGTGGCACAAGCCAGTAATCCAGGTGTTTTGATTAAAGAAATTAAACGCTCTCAGCTTCCAAAAGATCTAAAACAAATACGTGATCGTTTGGCTGACCTGATTCAAAATTCGATTCAGAAAAACATTCCTATTTCTCATGTGAGTAATATTGCAAGTGAAATAAATCTGGCGATAATAAAACGTGCTGTCGAATTGTCTATTTTAGATTTAGGCTCACCTCCTGCCCGATTTGCATGGTTAAGTATTGGTAGTCAGGGACGAAAAGAGCAATTATTACTTACAGATCAGGATAGCATTCTGATCTTTGAAGATGTTGCACCTGACAAATACAGAGAAGTAAAAGATTACTTTTTAAGACTGGCAAAAAGAACGACTTCGATCTTAGAAAAAGTCGGTTACGAATATTGTCCAAACGGACATATGGGAAGTAATATGCTTTGGTGTAAATCATTGACAGACTGGACGAAACAATACAATAGCTGGATGAATACTCCAGGTGAAAACAGTAATGATTTGAGTAGTATTTTCTTTGATTATGAAATTGTTTTTGGAGAACCAAAAATTGAAGAAGTAATCGAAAGTGTTATTTTTAAAAACGCAGTAAATAATACTTTATTCTTTGACTTTTTAGGAAATGATGCTTTAAGGAGAAATTCACCACTGAGCTTTTTCAAAAAGTTTATCGTAGAAGAAGAAGGTCCTCAGAAAGACAAATTTGATATCAAAACCCGTGCATTGATGCCGTTAATTGATTCTGCACGTTTATTGATTTTGAATGCCAATATTAAAGGAATAAAAAACACCTACTTAAGATTCAAGCAATTAGCCATAACAGATTCTAAGAATGCTGAAATATATTTGAGCTGTGCCGAGGCGTTTTTGACCTTGTCAAAATTTAGAACTGTTGAAGGATTAAAGAACGATGATTCCGGACAATATATTAATTTGCGAGAAATGTCTAAAACAGACAAAGAAAAGTTAAAAAATGCCTTAACCCCAATGAGAGACCTTGAGGAACTGATTAAGAGTAAATTTCAACTTACACAATTCTCATAAGTATGCTAGACTGGATTAAAAATATCAACAAAGAGTATCCGGATTTCTGGAAAGAATACTTAACTAAATTTGAAACAAAACCGAACCGTTTTGTAGTTTTATCTACAGAAACTTCGGGATTGAACCCTTCGAAAGATGTTATTTTATCTCTGGGTGCTTTTTCTGTAATTGACGACGGAATTGTTATAAAAGATAATTTTGAAGCCGTTTTACTGCAATACAAATTTTTGCAGGATAACGGACTTTCGAATGAATTCATCATTGAAAGTAAAATGATCAAAATGCCTGAACCGGATGCTATTGAAGCATTTGTAAATTTTATAGGCAATTCTATTTTGGTTGGTCATCATATCAATTTTGATATCGAAATGCTAAATGCCGCTTTAGAACGTCTGGATTGCGGAAGATTAAAAAATGAAGCTTTAGATGTCGACATGATGTATCGCAAATTAATGGATATCAACGACAAACAGTTTTCTCTGGACGATCTAAGTGAAATTTATAAAATTCCAAAAAGCGACAGAAACTCTTCTTCTGAAGACGCTTATAAAATTGCGCTCTTGTTTTTGAAATTAAAATCGAGATTGGGGATTAAGTAAAATTTTTAAACCATATAAGTTATTATAAGGAAATTTAAGTTTAGAATCTCTGCCAAGTATAAAAAGATTAAAATGTCAGACTGAGCGAAGTCGAAGTCTCGCTAAGTGATTCAACGCATTTTTGTCATCCCGAGGAACGAGGGATCTTCGTAGGTAGTTCGACAATTTACAAAAATCACTTTGTGTTAGTTTCTTGTGAAGATCCCTCGTTCCTCGGGATGACAAGATTGTGGCTACTTTGACAAAAATCATCTAGATAAAACATATAAAAAATGCCTCTTAAAATCTAAGAGGCATTTTTATTTCTATTTAGTTCAGAATTAAGAAATTCTTTCTTTCATAATCTCTTCTACAATTTCCGGATTTAATAATGTTGAAGTATCTCCAAAATTAGAAAAATCTCCTTCTGCTATTTTACGTAAAATTCTACGCATGATTTTTCCTGAACGTGTTTTTGGCAGACCGGAAACAAACTGAATTTTATCCAATTTTGCAATTGGTCCAATGTGGTCAGAAATATACTGATTAATTTCTTTTGTTAAGTTAGCTCTGTCTCTGTACTCTCCGGTTTCTTTCAGGATTACAAAACCATACAAAGCATTTCCTTTTATTTCATGTGGGAATCCAACAATCGCAGACTCTGCAACTGCAGGATGCTCGTTGATAGCATCTTCAATTGGCGCTGTTCCCAGATTATGTCCTGAAACAATTACAACATCATCTACTCTACCCGTAATTCTATAATACCCTACTTCATCTCTTAAAGCGCCGTCTCCTGTAAAATATTTACCCGGGAAAGCAGAGAAATAAGTATCCTTATAACGTTGGTGATCTCCCCAAATAGTCCTTGCAATTCCTGGCCATGGAAATTTAATACACAAACTACCTACAACTTGATTTCCTTCGATTTCATTGCGTTTTTCATCCATTAAAACTGGCTGGATTCCCGGTAATGGCAAAGTCGCATATGTAGGCTTTGTAGGCGTCACAAAAGCAATTGGCGAAATCATGATTCCACCTGTTTCTGTTTGCCACCATGTATCTACAACGGGACATCTCTTGTCTCCAACGTGGTCATTAAACCAGTGCCACGCCTCTTCGTTGATTGGTTCTCCAACAGATCCAATTACTTTTAGCGATTTTAGAGGATATTTTTGGATATAATCTAAACTTTCTTTTGCTAAAGAACGAATTGCTGTTGGTGCTGTATAAAACTGAGTTACTTTATGTTTTTCGATAATTTCCCAAAAACGGCTGAAATCAGGATAAGACGGAACACCTTCAAAAATTACAGTTGTTCCTCCATTCAATAATGGTCCGTATAATATATAAGAGTGACCTGTAATCCAACCGATGTCAGCAGTACACCAGAAAATATCATTTTCTTCATGACTGAAAACATTTTTAAAAGTATAAGCAGTATACACCATATATCCGGCTGTGGTATGTACCATTCCTTTTGGTTTTCCTGTTGAACCTGAAGTATACAAAATAAACAAAGGATCTTCAGCATCCATAATCTCAGCAACACTATTATCCAGTGCCTGATCTAATAAAGGCTGCAACCATTCGTCACGTCCTTCTTTCATTTTGATCTGAGTATTGGTTCTTTTTACAACCAATACTTTAGAAACAGTCGGACAAGTCTCTAATGCTTCGTCTACAATTCCTTTTAGGTCAATGTTTTTGTTTCCTCTGTAACCTCCATCAGAGGTAATTACCATTTTGCATTCGCAATCGTTGATCCTTGCAGAAACTGCCGAAGCTGAAAATCCTGCAAAAATAACGGAGTGAATAGCACCAATTCTGGCACATGCCAAAACAGAAACAGCTAATTCAGGAATCATTGGTAAATAAATACAAACTCTGTCTCCTTTACGAACACCTTGCTCACGCAAAACATTCGCCATTTTCGAAACTCTTTCGTAAAGTTCGTTATATGTTATATGTAAAGCACTTTCAGAAGGATCATTCGGTTCAAAAATAATAGCCGTTTTTTCTCCTCTTTTACTTAAGTGTCTATCAATGCAATTTTTGGTAATGTTAACTTTTGCTTCAGTAAACCATTTCACTTCGGCATCAGCCATATTAAAATCAACTACTTTTTCCCATTGTTGGTACCAGGTAAAATTTTCCTCAGCTATCTTCCCCCAAAACTTCCTTGGCTCCCTTATTGACTTATTGTAATGTTTAAAATATTGTTCTAAATTTTCAATTTTATAATAACTCATACGTTTTTGGAATTTTTTTATAAATGTATTAAATATCAGCGTATTCTTAAAATTATTTAATTCATAAATTTTACCAAAAAAAAACACATATTAAAAAAAATATTGTCTTTTTCTATATATAATACAAATTTTTACTTTTTCGAACAAAAAAGCGTATCGCAAAAAAGGCACAATAAATGAATATCATGCCTTTTATTTTTAACAATTTCAATAACAATTAATTTTGTAATTCTGCATTACAATGCTTGTTCCTATTTTGAAAATAGTAGCATCTTTATTAATTAAAATGAAACTTCAACAAGTATACTTATTACTAAACATACCCCTTCATTAGGGATTAGCTTCACTTAACTTAGTTATTTACAGAAGTTAAGTGAATGCAATATGCATCTATATCCATTTTTCTTAATAAGTGCTTACTAATTCAAAATATTACATAAAACAGAGATACAGTGCAAATCCCACATTCGAACGTGTGGTAATTCCCAATTTATTATCCAATTTTTTTCATTGCAGTCATTGATTCTCTCAACCATGTTCCTACTTCTTCGATAGGATGTTGACGAATTTCTTTGTTTACTGCAATTAAAATAGCATTGTCTACTCCGTTAGAAGTTGAGAATGGTTTTCCTATAATGTTAGTTTCAACAGTTTTCATGTATTCAGTCAATAATGGCTTACATGCATGATCGAATAAGTAACAACCATATTCTGCTGTATCAGAAATAACACGGTTCATTTCGAACAATTTCTTTCTTGCAATTGTGTTTGCGATTAATGGCAATTCGTGTAATGACTCATAATAAGCTGATTCTTCGATTATACCTGCTTCTGTCATTGTTTCAAAAGCCAATTCTACACCAGCTTTTACCATTGCAATCATCAATACTCCGTTATCAAAATATTCCTGCTCTGAAATTGGAGCATCTTGTGGAGCTGTTTTCTCAAAATTAGTTTCTCCTGTAGCAGCTCTCCATGTTAATAAATTTTTATCGTCATTAGCCCAGTCAATCATCATTGTTCTTGAGAATTCTCCTGAGATAATATCATCCTGGTGTTTTTGGAACAACGGACGCATAATGTCTTTTAATTCTTCTGCGATTTCGTAAGCCTCAATTTTTGCAGGGTTTGAAAGACGATCCATCATATTCGTAATACCACCATGTTTTAAAGCTTCTGTGATAGTTTCCCATCCGTATTGAATTAATTTTGAAGCATAAGCAGGATCGATTCCTTTTTCTACCATTTTATCAAAACATAAAATAGATCCGGTTTGCAATAATCCGCAAAGGATTGTTTGCTCACCCATTAAATCTGATTTTACTTCAGCTACGAAAGATGATTTCAAAACTCCAGCTTTATGTCCACCAGTTGCTACAGCGTAAGCTTTTGCCTGATCTAAACCAAAACCGTTTGGATCATTCTCCGGGTGAACTGCAATAAGTGTTGGTACACCAAATCCTCTTTTATATTCTTCACGAACTTCAGATCCCGGACATTTAGGCGCACACATAATAACTGTGATGTCTTTACGAATCTGCATTCCTTCCTCAACAATATTAAAACCGTGAGAATAAGACAAAGTAGATCCTTCTTTCATTAATGGCATAATGGCGGTAACTACAGCAGTATGCTGCTTGTCTGGTGTTAAGTTACAAACTAAATCAGCAGTTGGAATTAATTCTTCATAAGTACCTACTTTAAATCCGTTTTCAGTAGCATTTTTATAAGAAGCTCTTTTTTCAGCAATTGCATCTGCACGTAAGGCATATGAAATGTCTAAACCAGAATCTCTCATGTTTAAACCTTGATTTAAACCTTGTGCACCACAACCTACGATGACAACTTTTTTTCCTGCTAATGCTGAAATTCCGTCTGCAAATTCTGATTGCTCCATAAATTCGCAAACTCCTAATTGTTCTAATTGTAATCTAAGTGGTAATGTATTGAAATAATTTGCCATTTTGTTTTTAATATTTAATGAATTGTAAATTATAATAATTGAGTTAATAAGTAAGTTAAAATGATACTATTTGAATGTTTCTAATAATGTTGAAATTTCCATTTTTTCTTTAGAAACCGATATTCTTCCCGAACGTACAAATTGCATAATGCCGTAAGGTTTAAATTTTGCATATAATTCTTCTATTTCTGAACGTCTTCCTGATTTCGAAATCACAAAGAAATCACGGGAAACAGTAACAATTGTAGATTGGCTGTCTTTGATGATATTCTGAATTTGTTTTTCATCAAACAGCAAACTTGAAGCTATTTTGAATATTGCATTTTCTAAATAAATGGTCTCTTCATCTGTATGATAAAATGCTTTTATCACTTCGATTTGCTTCTCTATCTGGCCTACAATATTCTTAACCCATTTTTCTGTTGTTTCTACAACAATAATAAATCTGGAAACATTCTCTATTTCTGATTCTGAAACGTTTAGACTTAATATATTAATGTGACGCTTTAAGAATATACCTGATATTCTATTTAGCAATCCAACATTATTTTCTGAATATACCGATATGGTAAATGTTTTATCTTCCATTTGTTTTTAGTTTATTTTGTTTCAGGTTTCACGTTTCAAGCTCTACAACTTGAAACAAAATAAACCTGAAACTTGAAACTTCTTTTTTAGCTTAATCTAATTTCAGAAACACAAGCTCCTGTTGGAATCATTGGGAACACATTGTTCTCTTTCTCTACCATAACTTCCAAGAAATATGAATCTTTTGAAGCCATCATTTCTGCAACAGCAGCATCTAAATCTTCTCTTTGTGTTACTTTTTTAGACTTGATATAATATCCTTCGGCAATTGCAACAAAATTTGGATTGATCATATTTGTCGAAGCGTATCTGTTGTCAAAAAACAATTCCTGCCACTGACGAACCATTCCTAAGAATTCATTGTTTAAGATCACAATTTTTACAGGTACTTTAGTCTGAAAAATAGTTCCTAATTCCTGAATCGTCATCTGGAAACCTCCATCACCAATAATAGCCACTACTTCACGATCCGGTCTTCCCATTTTGGCTCCAATTGCAGCCGGCAAAGCAAATCCCATTGTTCCTAAACCTCCGGAAGTTATATTGCTTTTTGTTGAATTAAATTTCGCATAACGACAAGCAAACATTTGGTGTTGTCCAACGTCAGAAACTATAATAGCATCACCTTTTGAGTGTTTGTTAATCATTTCCATGGTTTCACCCATCGAAATACCTTTATTATTGGTTGGGTTTAATTCTTCTTTTATAACAGCATCAAATTCTATTTTATCGAATTCCTTAAATTCATTGTGCCATGACTCATGAGAATTCTTTTCGATCAAAGGCAATAGCGCGTTCAAGGCTTCTTTTACATCTCCTAAAACTGCCACTTCCGTTTTTACGTTTTTATCTACTTCTGCAGGATCAATTTCAAAGTGAATTACTTTTGCCTGTTTTGCATAAGTCTTCAAACTTCCTGTTACACGGTCATCAAAACGCATTCCCAATGCAATCAGAACATCACATTCGTTTGTCAGTTTATTGGGTCCGTAATTTCCGTGCATTCCTAACATACCAACGTTTAACGGATGATCTGTTGGCAAAGCTGACAATCCTAAAATTGTCCAGCCTGCAGGAATTCCTGATTTTTCAATAAAAGCTTTAAGCTGTTCTTCGGCCTGACCAAGAATGATTCCCTGACCAAAAACAATAAATGGTTTTTTGGCGCTATTAATCAAAGCTGCAGCTTCGGCTACTTTATCTAATTTTAATTTCGGAACCGGCACATAACTTCTAATTCCGGTGCATTTTTCATAACTAAATTCAAACTCATCAAACTGAGCGTTTTTAGTAATATCGATTAATACAGGTCCCGGACGTCCGGAACGTGCGATATAAAAAGCTTTCGCAATGATTTCAGGAATTTCTGAAGCTTCAGTTACCTGATAATTCCATTTGGTAACCGGAGTCGAAATTCCAATAATATCCGTTTCCTGAAAAGCATCAGAACCCAACAAATGTTTCCCAACCTGTCCTGTAATACAAACCATTGGTGTAGAATCGATCTGAGCATCTGCAATTCCGGTTACTAAATTTGTAGCTCCGGGACCTGAAGTTGCAATTGCAACCCCAACTTTTCCTGTAGCTCTGGCGTAACCTTGCGCCGCGTGCGTTGCACCTTGTTCGTGACGAACTAAAACATGGTGTAATTGATCCTGAAATTTATATAATTCGTCGTAAACAGGCATTATGGCTCCTCCAGGATATCCGTAAACCAAGTCTACTCCTTCTGCTAATAAACATCTAATAACGGCTTCTGCCCCTGATATTTTTATCTTTCCCATTTTGGTATCTTTTTCTTCAATCTCTCCCACAAATGAAGGAGAGTTCAGATCTATATTGTTGTCTTTCAATAATTCCTTCATCTTTTTTTGAATTTTGAAATTAAATTTTGAAATTGTAATTGAATACTATTTATCAGTAACGCAACCTGTAGAAGCGCTTGAAACCGATCTTGCGTATTTAAGCAAAACTCCTTTGGTAACTTTTAAAGGAGGCTGAACCCAACTCGCTTTACGAGCTGCAAATTCTTCGTCAGATATCTTCAGGTCAATGGTATTTTTCACGGCATCGATTGCGATTAAATCACCATCTTTTACCAGAGCAATACCACCACCATCATATGCTTCCGGTGTAATATGTCCTACGACAAAGCCATGTGAACCTCCGGAGAATCGGCCGTCTGTGATAAGAGCACAGCTGCTTCCTAATCCGGCTCCGATAATTGCAGATGTAGGTTTCAGCATTTCAGGCATTCCCGGACCACCTTTTGGTCCACAATACCTGATGACGACTACATTACCCGGTTTTATCTTTCCGGCCTCAAGACCAGGTATTACTTCAAACTCTCCTTCGAAAACTACAGCAGGACCTTCGAAATATTCTCCTTCTTTTCCGCTAATTTTTGCAACAGCACCTTCAGAAGCAAGATTTCCGTATAAAACCTGAATATTTCCTGTTGGTTTTAAAGCTTTCTGAATTTCATGAATAACTTGTTGCCCGTCTTGTAAATCCGGAGTAGTTGCTAAATTCTCCGCTACTGTTTTTCCGGTTACAGTCAGACAATCTCCGTGAATTAATCCTACTTTTAATAAATATTTCATGATAGAAGGAATACCTCCCACTTCGTGAATATCTTCCATCATATATTTTCCACTTGGCTTCATGTCCGCCAATACTGGTGTTTTATCATTGATTGCCTGAAAATCATCCAGGGTAATTTCGATATCTACCGCGTGGGCCATTGCGATTAAGTGCATAACTGCATTTGTAGAACCTCCTAGAACAGCAACAATAGTTATTGCATTTTCGAAAGCTTTGCGAGTCATGATGTCTCTTGGCTTAATATCTTTTTCTAATAATATCTTAATAGCTTCTCCTGCTGCAAGACATTCGTCTCTTTTGTCCTGACTTAAAGCAGGATTAGAAGAGCTGTAAGGCAAACTCATTCCTAATGCCTCAATTGCTGAAGACATTGTATTTGCAGTATACATTCCGCCGCAAGCACCTGCTCCGGGACATGCATTCTGAATAACACCTTTAAAATCTTCCGGAGTAATTTCGTTTTTTACTTTTTTCCCTAAAGCTTCAAAAGCAGAAACAATATTCAGGGATTCACCTTTCCATTTTCCGGAGTGAATTGATCCTCCGTAAACCATAATAGATGGGCGGTTTAAACGTCCCATAGCGATTAATGCTCCAGGCATATTTTTATCACAACCAGGAATTGCTATAATACCATCGTACCATTGTGCGCCTGCAACTGTTTCTATAGAATCTGCAATTACATCACGGGAAACCAATGAATAACGCATTCCTTCAGTACCATTCGAAATTCCGTCACTAACACCAATAGTATTAAAAATAAGTCCGACCAGATTTGCATCCCAAACACCTTTTTTGACATCTTTTGCTAAATCATTCAGGTGCATGTTACAAGTATTACCATCGTAACCCATGCTCACAATACCAACCTGAGCCTTTTTCAAATCTTCTTCAGTTAAACCAATACCATACAACATCGCTTGCGCCGCAGGTTGTGTTTGATCTTGAGTGATGGTTTTGCTGTACTTATTTAATTCCATTATGTGTTAATTTATTTTAATTTTTGTTCAAAAAAAAACCTTCCAGTACTTGGAAGGTTTCTAATATATTTTTTCAATTATATTTATACCATTCCCGATGCAGATGTGTGAATCACATTGACAACAACGACAGAAGTAATAATAATTGAGATTTGCATCATTTATTTTTTTAGTGTCACAAAAGTATGAAAACTTATACGACTAAAAAAATAAAATCTCAACA
Source organism: Flavobacterium aquidurense (assembly GCF_002217195.1). Taxonomy (NCBI): domain Bacteria; kingdom Pseudomonadati; phylum Bacteroidota; class Flavobacteriia; order Flavobacteriales; family Flavobacteriaceae; genus Flavobacterium; species Flavobacterium aquidurense. The sequence goes on from NZ_MUGR01000031.1 coordinate 62,633, forward strand.
TTTCACATACTTCTTGTTATTTATTTCATCATTTTAATAAAAACCTTAAACAATTGTCGACTGACCAATATGAACATTGTCATTATTAAAATAAAGCAAGTCATCTTTGCTGAAAATAAAATTAGAAACAAACTCCCCTACTTCATTTGTACCGAATTTTGAATCTGGTTTCAGGTCAATTGTAACGACTTTATATTCGATTGCTTTTTCAACCGCCTGATAAATTACATTTGCTTCTTTGAATAAACCAAAATGTTCTAACAGCATCGCCGCTGATAAAATTGAAGCAATTGGATTGGCAATATTTTTTCCTTTTGCCTGAGGATAAGAACCATGAATTGGCTCGAAAAGTGCATTTTTTTCTCCCAAAGAAGCTGAAGCCAATAATCCGATAGATCCTGTAATAACACTTGCTTCATCTGATAAAATATCTCCAAACAAATTCTCTGTCAAAATCACATCAAATTGTTTTGGATTCAAAATCAATTGCATTGCTGCGTTATCCACAAATAAAAAATCTAAAGCTACATCCGGATAATTAAGGCTTACTTTCTGAACTACTTTTCTCCATAATCTTGAGGTTTCCAAAACATTTGCTTTGTCAACCATTGTCAGCTTTTTGCGTCGGTTTTGTGCTGACTTAAAAGCTAAATGTGCAATTCTGGTAATTTCTTCTTCTGAATATTCACATAAATCCGAAGCATGTGTTCCTTCTTCATTTAATGTCTTTGCTCCAAAATAAGCACCACCGGTTAATTCTCTGAATATAGTAAAATCAGCTCCGTCGATAATTTCTCTTTTTAAAGGGGAAGCATCAATTAATGATTTGTACGGTTTTATAGGACGAATGTTTGCAAACAGACCTAATTCTTTACGAAGTTTCAATAATCCCTGCTCCGGACGAACTTTTGCATTAGGATTATTGTCATATTTAGGATCTCCAATTGCCCCAAACAAAACGGCATCTGTATTCAGACAAAGATTTAGTGTTTGCTCCGGCAGCGGATTTCCTGTTTTGTCAATAGCAATTGCGCCCATAAGAGCTTCCTCAAAAACAAATTCATGATTGTACACCTCGCCTATTGCATATAATGCTTTTTTGGCCTGTGCGATTACCTCTGGTCCAATTCCGTCTCCTGGTAAAACTGCTATTTTCAAATTCATAATGCCTCGTTCTTTATGTATTTAAATTTTGATTTTTTCTCTTTCTTCTTTCTTCTGTTCTCTTTTCAACTAGCTTCTTACTAAATCTCCTTCGATTTTAGAAGCTTCAATAATTTGATGAATATCTGCATCGATAACTTCTTTTTTGATATCAGCAAATTTCAAAAATTCAATGTATACAATATCCAATTGCACTTTTGTCAATTCGTAACCTACCTTTTTAGCACGGTAAGCCAAAGCAGCTCTTCCGCTTCTTGCTGTCAGGATAATTGATGATTCGTTTACACCAACATCAAGCGGATCCATGATTTCGTACGTTGCTCTGTTTTTGATTACACCATCCTGGTGAATTCCTGAGCTGTGTGCAAAAGCATTAGCACCAACAATAGCTTTGTTTGGCTGCACGATCATTCCCATACTTTCAGAAACCAATCGGCTCATTTCGTTTAATTCTCTTGTATTGATATTGGTATCAAGATTTAAGTAAGGGTGTTGTTTAAAGATCATTACTACTTCTTCAAGTGCTGTATTTCCTGCTCTTTCTCCTATACCATTAATAGTACATTCTATTTGTCTTGCTCCATTTATAGCACCTGCAATAGAGTTTGCAGTTGCCATTCCTAAATCATTATGACAGTGACATGAAAGGATCACGTTTTCGATTCCTTTTACGTTTTCTCTTAGATATTTAATCTTCGCTCCGTATTCTTCCGGTAAGCAATATCCTGTTGTATCAGGGATATTCAATACGGTAGCTCCGGATTTGATCACTTCTTCACAAACTTTCGCAAGGAATGCGTTATCTGTTCTTCCGGCATCTTCTGCATAAAACTCAACATCTTCTACATAAGATTTTGCATGAGCTACAGCATATTTTGCTCTGGCGATAATATCTTCTCTTGTGGTATTTAATTTATGGAGTATGTGAGATTCAGATGTTCCGATTCCTGTGTGGATTCTAGGTCTTTTAGCATGCTTTAAGGCAGCTGCAGCAACATCAATGTCGTTTTTTACGGCTCTTGTTAGTCCGCAGACGGTTGCATTTTCTACAATTTTACAAATCTCAGAGACCGATAAAAAATCGCCCGGACTTGACACAGGAAAACCTGCTTCGATAACGTCAACTCCCATTTTATCAAGTCGTTCTGCGATAACTAATTTTTGCTTAGTATCTAACTTACATCCTGGAACTTGTTCGCCGTCGCGCAAAGTGGTGTCAAAAATTTGAACTTTCTCTCTATTCATATTCATTTATTTAATGTAATTTCACATCTTGATAACAAATATATATTGTACTTCTTCAGTACGAAATTCATTTTAATGAAATTATACTGTTCATAACGCAATTTATAACGTGTTAATCTACTAAAAACCAATAAGTTATATTATTATATTTTACAATGGCTAACCATCAAAAAGATTTCTTATTTGTATTAATAAAATCACTTTCTAAATCCGAAAAAAGACAGTTTAAGATTTTTGCAAGCCGTTTAGAGACGAGTTCTAATACTAAATTCATCGAATTATTTAATATTTTAGATAAATCTGAAAACTATGATGAAAAGCTTATTCTGAAAAGCGGGATCATTAAAAAAGTACAGCTATCTAACTTAAAATCATACTTATACAAACAAATTCTGGTAAGTATCAGATTGAATATTCCGAGTCAGAACATTCGTTATCAATTACGGGAACAGATAGATTTTGCAGGTATTTTATACAATAAAGGTTTATACAAACAGAGTTTGAAAATTCTGGACAAGACAAAAATCATTGCGCTTGAAAATGATGAGAAATATATGGCGTATGAGATTGTAGAATTCGAAAAACTAATCGAATCACAATATATTACCCGTAGTATTCAGGGACGTGCCGATGAATTGGTGATTCAGGCTAAAGAATTGAACTATCGCAATACAATCTCCAGTAAATTATCTAATTTATCACTTCAGCTTTACGGAATCATGTTGAAAACCGGTTATGTAAAAAATGATGAAGAGTATACTTATATTGATGATTATTTTAATAAACATATTGCGAAACTGGATGAAAGCAAATTTGGCTTCCGCGAGAAATATTGGTTTTACAACGCCAATCTATGGCGAAGTTTTCTAGTTCAGGACTTTCTGGCGAGTTATAAGTTTGCTTATAAATGGGTAAGATTGTTTTACGATAATCCGAACATGATTTATCAGAATCCGGTGTTTTTCCTTAAAGGAAACCATTATTTTCTGGAGTCTTTGTATATGTTGAAATACAAATCGAATTTCAAAAAATATTTAACGCTTTTAGAAGAAACAATTGAAGATCCTAAATTCCCGGTAAACGATAACATTGCCTCGCTTTCATTTTTATATCTTTATAACAATAAGCTGAATTATCATATTCTGGAAGGTACTTTTGCAGAAAGTGAATATTTGATTCCTGAGATTTTAGAGAAGATTAAAATTCACAGCGAACATCTTGATGAACATCACGAGATGTTGTTTTTCTATAAAATTGCTTCTATTTATTTTGGAAACGAGAAGTACAATGAATGCATTTATTATCTGGATAAAATCATCAACAACAGAAACTTAAGCATGCGTGAGGATTTAATGTGTTTTGCGAGACTTTTGTCTTTGATCGCGCATTATGAATTAGGAAAGGATTATTACCTTGAAAATCACCTGAAAAGCACTTATAAGTTTCTGCTCAAAATGAACGACTTACATGAAGTTCAAAAGGAAATCATTAAGTTTCTGAGAAACTTAAATAACTTTTATCCTGCGGATATTAAGAAAGAATTCAAAAAAATGCATGCCCGTTTTGTTGAACTTGAAAAGAACACTTACGAAAAAAGAGCTTTCTTGTATCTGGATATCATTTCTTGGCTGGAAAGTAAAATAGAGAATCGCAAAATTGCTGATATTATTAAGGAAAAAGCAAAATTGAATAGCCGTTAGGCGGGCAAAATTCCAAAAAACAAAAATCCAAAATTCCAAAAAGGTCTAAAAAAACATGGTTTTCAGACCTTTTTTTTATTTCTCCCTCAGTCGAAATCACACACTTTACACTAAAAACTAAACCCTACATGTTTCAAAAAACTGTAGGGTTTACCAATAAAACGTAAAAAATCCCAGACTCCAACACAATTGGAATTTGGGATTTTTTTATCTTGGAATTTCTAAAAAATTTATTCCACAATATTAGAGCTTTTTACATAGAAATTTTTATCTACTTCAACTGTACGTTTGTCGCTTGTCGTTTTTTCTGACTTCCATTCTGTCGTGGGTTTCAACCATATTTCTTCGCCGTTTAGGATTACTTTTACCGGCATATCAAATTTCGCAACACAGTTGGTCCAGTGATATCCAAAAGATCCGTTTTTAAAAATATATTCAAAAACCGGAATTTGGGTTGTGGTTAAATACTGCGCAAAAACCCTGTTAAAATTGATCCCTGATTGCATATTGATATACTCCTGAATTTGTTTACCTGTAACAGTTTGATGGTAAAAAGTACTGTTTAAACCTCTTAAAATTGATTTCCATTTTGCATCATCATTAATCACCTGACGAATCATATGCAGCATATTAGCACCTTTTGGATACATATCTCCGGATCCTTCATTATTTACATCATAATGACCAATAATAGGTTTATCATTCTGAATGTTTCTTCTGCACCCGATCACATATTCTGCGCCTGCATCTCTTCCGTAATAATATTCAACAAAAAGGCTTTCAGAATAATTAGTAAAGCTCTCATGAACCCACATATCTGCAATATCTTTATAGGTAATGTTATTGGCAAACCATTCATGTCCGGATTCGTGAATAATTATAAAATCGAATTTTAATCCCCATCCGGTACCGCTTAAATCTTTCCCGCGGTATCCCATTTTATAATCATTCCCGTAAGTCACACTGCTTTGATGCTCCATTCCTAAATAAGGTGCTTCTACCAATTTATAGCTGTCTTCGTAAAACGGATACGGTCCAAACCAGTTTTCAAAAGCTTTTAGCATCCTTGGAGCGTCTTTAAAATGTTCTTTTGCAATTGCCAGATTATCTCTTAAAACATAGTAACTACAATCTAAATCGCCTTTTTCTCCCTTATACTTCTCAGAAAAATTTACATAATCGCCAATATTGATATTAACACCATAATTGTTAATTGGGTTCGAAACATACCAATTAAAAGTTTTCGTGCCGTCTTTTTCTTTTTTAACGCTTTTCAGCCTTCCATTAGAAACATCCGTTAAATCTCCCGGAACATTCACACTAATCAGCATATTTTCGACTTCGTCATACATATGGTCCTTGTTTGGCCACCAGACACTGGCGCCTAATCCCTGACAAGATGAAGCAATAAAGTCTTTTCCGTTTTTATCCTTTTTCCAGGTAATTCCACCATCCCAAGGCGGATTGACAGCTTCTTTAGGTTTTCCGCCAAATGAAATTACGATTTCGTTTGTCTCACCCACTTTTTGTGCCGCTGTTAATTGAATGAAAAAAGCGTTTCCGTCTCTTTCAAATTTCAATTCTTTTCCATCTTGCGTTACTTTGTAGATCTGCATAGGTTCCTGCAAATCAATCTGCATTTTATTGTAGTCTTTTAAAACTGTATAACGAACAGTATTTGAACCTGTAATGGTTTTGTCTTTTGGATTTACTTTTACATCTAAATGATAATATTTTAAATCCCACCAAACTCTTTCTTTTGTAATGCTTCCGCGTAAAGAATCCTGATGCGTAAAAATCGCTTCTGATTTATTCAAAAGTCCCTGAGCATTAGCTGTAAAACCAAACAAAAAGGCGATAAAAACGCCGCCAAAGTATTTTTTCATACGAAGTAAATATTTTCTTTTAAACGATATTAAGAAGGTTTTTAAATCTGCTTAAACTTTAACAAATGTAAACATTCGAATCAAGTTTTGAATGATATTGTAATCTTGATTCGGAAAATTTAGTGTTAAAATTAATTTATTCTTCTGTATTTTAGCCGATCCAAATCATTTGAATTACTTATGAAAATTACTACAATTACCGCTTTCTTATTTTTTATCTATAACGTAACGGCTCACTCACAAACTATTCCGGTTTATAAAATAGGCAATGAAATAAAGATTGATGGTGATTTATCAGACTGGAAAATGCCATTTTCAGGCCCTTTTGTAATTCATAATTCGGGAGAAAAAGCAACGCAAAATACCTTTGTTTCCCTTTCGTGGAATAATGAAAACCTTTACATCGCTTATCGGTCAGGAGATTCTAAAATAATTGGATACGCTCAGAAAAAAGATTCCAAAATTTTTAATACAGATGATCTGGTAGAGATTTTTATTGATCCTGACGGAGATGGTCAGAATTACGTTGAAATTGGAGTAAATGCTTTTTCATCAAATTATGATCTGTTAGTTACCTGCATTTCACCCAATTGCGGCGGATGGAAAGCTTCTTTGGCTTTTGATATAAAAGGAATGGAAACTGTAAGCAAAATAACTCCCGAAGGTTTTGATACTGAAATTAAAATTCCGTTTTCGAGCTTAGAAAAGATTAAAAATGGAAATTTCACTAAACCGGAAGCTGGAACAAAATGGAGAGGAAATACCTTTAGAATTGATTATGGTAAAACAACTGAATATCTTGCATTACAATATTATAAGAGTTTAAATCATGGATTTCATCAGCCTGAGGAATTTGCAGTTTTTGAATTTGTGGAGTAGCGTTGAGATGGCACACAGATGAAACGGATTCGCTACGCGAAGACGCGGATCTTACACGGATTTTTTATTCTTTTTTATTAATAGAAATTTTTAGCACGCTGAGCTAAGTCGAAGTCCCGCAAAGTGATTTAATAAACCGGAATTTGTATTTGTGAAGTACTTTTTTCTAATATTTAATTGATAAACTGTGGTATCAAATTAAATTTAACTTCAGAATAAGGTACATCATTACTAACTAAAAATTTAAAAACCTTATTATCTTCTTTCATTTTATAAATTTCAAATATAGACTTATTAGACTGAATATGAATGTTTTGCAAAAGCCGATCATTTAGATCTCCATAAACTTTATAAGTTTGTAAAAACATAGCAATTCCTTCTTTTAAAACTTTAGGATTAGTAAACTCTTTAGGAAGAAATATATTTATAAAAGAATCATTATCAATGTATATTTCTCCAGTACTATCATTAATTGGAGCAAAATTACCATAAGAAGTTTTTTCTAAAAACAGAATAAGTCTCTGACCGCTTTTTAATTCTTTAATCCTTGGATCGCATAACCATTCTTTCCAAATTAGAACTTTAATTTTTGAGCCAGATTTTCCTTTTACAAATTGACTTATCTCAAATTCGTATTCATTTTTTGAAACCTTAGAAATGGTTCCATCAACAATTAAATCTGCTTTTGAAATAACAATTGAATAAGGTAATTCACGTTTTTTGAATCCATAATTCAAAATTGGAAGCAAAAATAAAAACAGGCATACAAATAGTTTCATAGAATTATTCCTTTTAGCTAAAATAATACTTTTTTATTAGATTGAGCAAAGTCGAAGTTCTGAAAAGCTATTGTGTAAACATGACTTCGACTTAGCGCAGTCTGACAAGATTGTGCTGAAACAATCTTTAAAACTACTTCTGACGTTTCTTCAAAACATCAACAACATCATTCAGCTGAAAACCTTTTGCCTGAAGTAAAATCAAGTAATGAAATAACAAATCAGCGCTTTCGCTTAAGAACAAATCATCGTTATCATCTTTGGCTTCAATAACCACTTCTACTGCTTCTTCACCAACTTTTTGTGCAATTTTATTGATTCCTTTTTCGAATAACGAAGCCACATAACTTTTCTCAGAATCGGCATTCTCTCTTCTGGTTTTGATAGTATTTTCTAATTGAGAAATAAAACCGTAGTTTTCCTTGTTTTCTTCCTGCCAGCATGTGTCAGCACCAGTGTGACATGTTGGTCCCACAGGTTTTGCCTGAATTAGAAGTGTATCGCCATCGCAATCATTTTTAATATCAACAAGATTCAAAAAATTACCACTCTCCTCGCCTTTTGTCCAAAGTCTTTGTTTGGATCGGCTGAAAAAAGTTACTTTTTGTGTTTCTAGTGTTTTTTGAAGCGATTCTTCGTTCATATATCCCAACATCAGAACATTTTTTGTTTCTGAATCCTGAATAATTGCCGGAATCAATCCGTGTGCGCTTTTTATATCTATGTCCATATTTGTTTTAGATTTTAGAGTTCAGATTTTAGATTTTTTTGCACTCTGTATGTTTTTATTTTAGATTTTTAAATTAATATTTTGATTAATTATTGATATTGCAATTGGAATTTGAAATTTAAATATGATTTTTCTACAATCTTACTTCAATATCGTTATTTCTCAATTCTTCTTTCAACTTTTTTATTTCAATTTCTTTAAAGTGAAAAACACTCGCAGCCAAAGCAGCATCTGCTTTACCTACTTTAAAAGAATCTACAAAATGCTGAATATTTCCCGCACCTCCGGAAGCTATTATCGGAATATTTATCAATTGGGACAATTTAGCTAAAGCTTCATTTGCGAAACCATTTTTAGTTCCGTCATTGTCCATTGAGGTAAATAGAATTTCTCCGGCGCCACGTTCTGCGACTTCAACAGCCCAGTCGAATAAATTCAGTTCCGTTGGTACTTTTCCACCAACCAAATGCACGATCCATTGTCCGTTAATTTGTTTGGCATCGATTGCAACAACAACGCATTGACTTCCGAATTTTTGAGCCAAATCATTGATCAACTGCGGATTTTTTACTGCTGACGAATTGATCGAAACTTTATCTGCACCATTATTCAACAGAATTTCAACATCTTCCACAGATGAAATCCCGCCCCCAACAGTAAACGGAATGTTGATTTTCTCTGCCACACTTCGCACCATATTGACCAACGTTTTACGACGTTCTTCCGTAGCCGAAATATCAAGAAAAACCAATTCATCCGCACCTTCTGCCGAGTAAATTTCTGCCAGTTCAACCGGATCACCTGCATCACGCAAGTCAACAAAATTAACACCTTTTACGGTTCTTCCGTTTTTAATATCCAAACAGGGTATGATTCTTTTTGCAAGCATTTCTATTAGTTGTTTCACAAAGATTCGCAAAGATTCTCAGAGCTACGCAAAATTTTGTGAATCTTTGCGTTTAACTTTGTGCATCTTTGCGAAATTTCTATTTATTTAAAATATAGTTTTCTAATTGTTTCAAAGTAATTCTTCCTTCGTAAATCGCTTTCCCAATGATTGTACCTTCACAGCCTAATTCAGCTAATTTAGGCAATTCGTCAAAAGTCGAAATTCCACCGGAAGCGATGAGCTTTATGCCATTAGCTTCAGCTAATATTTTTTTATACAAATCAAAACTAGGGCCTTCAAGCATTCCGTCTTTTGCAATATCGGTACAAATAACATACTGAATTCCTTTTGTCTGATATTGTTGGATAAACGGTATCAAATCTTCATCTGAATCTTCTAACCAGCCGGAAATAGCCACTTTTTCATCCTTAGCGTCAGCACCCAGAATAATCTTTTCTGAACCGTACTCTGATATCCATTTTTCAAAAATTGCTCTGTTTTTCACCGCAATACTTCCGCCTGTAATCTGACTTGCACCGCTTTCGAAAGCTACTCTCAGATCATCATCTGATTTTAAACCGCCTCCAAAATCAATCTGCAGACTTGTTTGTGTTGCAATTTGTTCCAGGATTTTATAATTGACAATTTTACTAGATTTTGCACCATCTAAATCTACTAAATGCAAATATTCGATTCCGTGTGCCTCGAATGATTTCGCTACTTCAAGTGGATTTTCATTGTAAATTATTTTAGTATCATAATCCCCTTTTGACAAGCGAACACATTTTCCGTCGATGATATCTATAGCTGGTATTATTCTCATGCTTTTACTATTTTAAAGTTCAGATTTTAGATTTCTTAAAACTGATATTTTGATTGAAATTGATTTTTGATATGTTATTGCATTTGGAATTTAAATATTCGAATTTAATTTAAGAAAGTTATCTAAAATCTTCTCCCCAACAGCCCCACTTTTCTCAGGATGAAACTGTGTTCCATAAAAATTATCCTGCTTCAATGCTGATGCATATTCTAGCTCATAATTTGTTGTAGCAATGGCTTCAGCACAATTTGGAACATAAAAACTATGCACCAAATACATGAATTCATTATCCGGAATTCCTTTAAACAAATCTGATTTTAAATCATAAATCTGATTCCATCCCATTTGCGGTACTTTTACTTTTGGAGTGAATTTAATCACATCTGTATCAAAAATCCCTAAACCTTTCGTATTTCCTTCCTGTGACGAGTTACACATTAACTGCATTCCAAGGCAAATACCCAAAACCGGCTGCTTCAAATTTGGAATCAAACTGTCCAATCCGCTTTCTTTTAGCTTTTTCATCGCAGAACTGGCTTCGCCAACTCCAGGAAAAATCACTTTGTCAGCTGCCTGAATTTCTTCCGGATTATTACTTAAAACAGCTTTAAAACCAAGCCTTTCAATAGCAAACATAATGCTCTGAATATTTCCCGCCCCGTAATTTATTATTACTATTTTCATTAAAAAAACTTTAAGCTTTAAGCTCTAAGCTTTAGGCCCAATACCTATTGCTTATAGCTTAATGCGTTTCTACAACATTCCCTTCGTCGAAGGCAAAATCATTTTCTCTGTATCTCTTTTTACTGCCACTTTTATAGCTTTTGCAAAAGCTTTGAAAATCGCTTCAATTTTGTGGTGTTCGTTTGTTCCTTCGGCTTTGATGTTGATATTAGCTTTTGCACCGTCAGAGAACGATTTAAAGAAATGGTAAAACATTTCTGTTGGCATTTTGCCTACCATTTCTCGTTTGAATTCAGTTTCCCAAACCAGCCAGTTTCTTCCTCCGAAATCAATAGCAACCTGCGCTAAACAATCATCCATTGGCAAACAGAAACCGTAACGTTCTATTCCTAATTTGTTTCCTAATGCTTTGGCAAAAACTTCACCTAAAGCAATTGCAGTATCTTCAATTGTGTGGTGTTCGTCGACTTCAAGGTCGCCTTTTACCAAAATTTCCAAATCCATCTGCCCGTGACGCGCAATCTGATCTAACATATGATCAAAAAAAGCAATTCCCGTTTCGATTTTACTCTTTCCGGTTCCGTCAAGGTTTAAATCAATAAAGATATCCGTTTCATTGGTTTTACGGGTAATTGAAGCGGAACGTGCCTCCAGTTTCAAAAACTCGTAAATTTCCTTCCAGCTCATGGTTTGAAGAATAATAGTTTCGTCTAATTCTTCGCGTTTCGATGAGATTTCATTACTTCCAATCCCATCATTATCATTGATAAAAATCGCTTTTGCGCCCAGATTCTTAGCCAGTTCAATATCTGTCAAACGATCTCCCAAAACGAAAGAATTAGCCAGATCATACTCCGGATTATCAATATATTTGGTCAGCATTCCGGTTCTCGGCTTACGTGTTGGCGCATTGTCTTCAGGAAATGACCTGTCGATAAAAATATCATCAAACAAAACACCTTCATTTTCAAAAGCTTTTAAAATGAAATTTTGCGTTGGCCAAAACGTATCTTCCGGAAAACTATCGGTTCCTAATCCGTCCTGATTGGTCACCATAGCCAATTCGTAATCTAATTCATTGGCAATTTTAGCCAAATATTGAAAAGCTTTTGGGTAAAACTCTACTTTCTCCAAAGCATCTAACTGATAATTTTCAGGTTCTAACACAATCGTTCCGTCACGATCGATAAAAAGTACTTTTTTCATATTTTATTTTTTAAGAATAAAGAAGATAGAGAAAAGAGAATAGACTTTTCATTCTATTTCTAAAGTTCTTACATCCTTTTCTTTATTCTTTATTCTTATTCTGTTTTTTCTATTTCAATAACTTCAATTCTCTAATTAAAACTGCATTTTCCTCTGGGATTCCAATCGTAAAACGAAGGCAGTTTTCGCATAAAGGCTGCGTTGTTCTGTTGCGAATTACAATTCCTTTTGCTATTAATTCATCGTATCTTTTATTCGCATTATCTACTTTTACCAAGACAAAATTAGCTTCTGTTGGATATACTTTTTCAACAAAACTAACTTCCAGTAAAACTTTAAGTAACTCTTCTCTTTGCTCAATAATAGAGCTTATTTCCTGTTTTATTTTTTCTGAATCGTTTAAACGAACAATTGCTCTTTGCTGCGTTAATTCATTTACATTATACGGAGGTTTAATTTTATTCAAAACAGAAATCACAGCTTCTGAAGCATAACAAATCCCCAAACGAATTCCTGCCAGGCCATATGCTTTTGAAAGCGTTTGTGTAATTACTAAATTTGGATATTCATCAATTTCTGTCAACCAGCTTTCTCTGTCCGAAAAGTCGATATAAGCTTCATCAATTACCACCAAACCTTTAAAATTCTGAAGCAATTTCACTACACTTTCATCTGAAAAAGAATTTCCGGTTGGGTTGTTTGGCGAGCATAAAAAGATAATTTTAGTATTATCATCAACAGCATCTAAAATCTTTTCTACTTGTGGCTGAAAATCTGCCGAAAGCAAAACTTCTCTGTTTTCAACAGCATTAATATTCGCCAAAACACTGTACATTCCGTATGTTGGCGGCAATGAAATAATATTGTCAGTTTTCGGTTCACAGAAAGCCCTAAAAAGTAAATCTAATACTTCATCACTTCCGTTTCCTAATAAAATCTGACTAGACTTTACATTATTATTTTTAGCCAGAATTGCTTTAACTGAATTCTGCTGTGGATCAGGATAACGATTTACTCCATTTTGAAATGGATTTTCATTCGCGTCCAAAAAAATCATTTTGGCAGTATCAAAATCTTCAAACTCATCTCTGGCAGATGAATAAGGCTTTAATATTTTCACGTTTTCACGTGTTATGTTGTTTATATTGAATTCCATTATCGTAATTTTTAAGAAGAGTATAGAAAATAGAGAATAGACTTAATTCTATATTCTTTAATCTCTTTTCTTTATTCTATGTTCTATTTCCTTTACTCTAAACTAGCCAATCTCAACGTTACAGCATTTTTATGCGCTTGCAAACCTTCGGCTTCAGCCATAATTTCAATCGCCTTTCCTATGTTTTGAATTCCTTTTTCTGAAATTTTCTGGAAGGTCATCGATTTCATAAAACTATCTAAATTCACTCCGCTGTAATTCTTCGCGTATCCGTTTGTTGGCAATGTGTGATTGGTTCCTGAAGCATAATCCCCCGCACTTTCCGGAGTATAATTTCCAATAAAAACTGAACCTGCGTTTAAGACTCCATTGCAATAAAAATCATCAAATTCTGAACAGATAATAAAATGCTCCGGTCCGTATTCATTGATTAAATCTAATGCAATCTGATCATTTTTAACGTAAATCAATTTCGAATTTTCAATGGCCTTTTTGGCGATTTCTTTTCTTGGAAGTTCTTCAATCTGACTTTGAACCTCTTTTTCGACAGCATCTATCAATTTTTTCGAAGTCGAAACCAAAATTACCTGACTGTCTGTTCCGTGTTCTGCCTGCGACAACAAATCAGAAGCGACAAATGCCGGAACAGCTGTATCGTCAGCCACAACTAACAATTCTGAAGGTCCTGCAGGCATATCAATGGCTACTCCAAACTGAGTTGCCAATTGTTTTGCTACAGTTACAAACTGATTTCCGGGTCCAAAAATTTTATATACTTTAGGAATAGATTTGGTACCAAATGTCATTCCTGCAATCGCCTGAATACCGCCTACTTTTAAAATCTTAGTAACACCGCATAAATGAGCTGCATATAAAATCGCAGGATTTATTTTTCCCGTTTTATCCGGTGGTGAACATAAAACGATTTCCTTGCAGCCTGCAATTTCAGCAGGAACAGCCAACATCAAAACCGTTGAAAATAACGGTGCAGTTCCGCCCGGAATATACAATCCGATTTTCTGAATAGGTCTTTTCTCCTGCCAGCAATTTACTCCTTCGGTAGTTTCTATTGAGATTCTTTCGGTTTTCTGAGCCGTATGAAACTTTAATATATTGCCTTTCGCCAATTGAATCGCTTCTTTTAATTCTGTAGAAATAGAACTAACTGCTTCCTGAATTTCTTCTGGCGAAACTTCATAATTCTCTAAAGCAATCCCGTCAAAAATTGAAGTGTATTTTGCTACAGCTTCGTCTCCTTTTTTCTGAACTTCTTTGAAGATCTCTTTAACAGTAACTTCAATATCATCAATCGTTTTGGTAGGTCTTTTTAATATTTCTGACCAGGTATCTGGTTTTGGATTGTCTATTTTATTCATTGTTTTTTTGCTTTAAGCTATAGGCATTACGCCATTAGCTTTATTAACTTTGTGTTTTTTTTTAGCATAAAGCTTAAAGCTTACTGCCTAAAGCGCGCAAAGCGCATTAAAGAACCATTTTCTCAATTGGACAAACTAAAATCCCTTCGGCTCCGGCTTCTTTTAATTTATCGATTACATCCCAAAAAGTGTCTTTATCAATTACTGAGTGTACACTGCTCCATCCTTCCTGAGCCAATGGCAAAACTGTTAAGCTTCGTAAAACCGGCAAAATTTTACCAATTTCATCAATCTTATCATTTGGGACGTTCATCAGGATGTATTTTGAATTTCTGGCCCTTAAAACAGATTGTATCCTGAATTTTAAAGTATCGATGTGTTTTTGAATTTCCGGAGAAACTTTTGGTGACACTGCCAAGACAGCTTCACTTTTAAGAATTACTTCTACTTCTCTTAAATTATTTTTGAATAATGTGCTTCCGCTTGAAACAATATCTACAATAGCATCGGCAAGACCAATGTTTGGAGCAATTTCTACAGAACCTGAAATTTGGTGAATATCAACTGTTAATCCAAAAGAACTAAAGTATTCCTTTACTGTATTTGGATAAGAAGTAGCAACTCTTAAACCTGCCAGATCCTGAATAGAATTGTATTCGAATGTTTTAGGAACAGCAACAGAAACCTTGCATTTTGAAAATCCAAGTTTTTGAATTACCTCAATATGTTTTCCTTTTTCTACTAGTAGATTATCTCCAACAATAGCAAGATCTACAACTCCGTCTATTAAATATTGTGGAATATCTGAATTTCTCAGGTATAAAACTTCTAAAGGAAAATTTGAAGCTTCAGCTTTTAACTGATCGTTTCCGTTGTTGATCGAAATACCGCAATCTTTTAGAATTTGAATGCTGTCTTCGTTTAAACGACCTGATTTTTGAATTGCAATTTTTAACGTACTCATTTTTTTTTAGTTTTCTTGGATTAATAGTTTGAGTACAAAGAATTGGAATTAAAAAACCCGTTTGATGTACTCAAACGGGTTTTAAAATATGATGATTTACATGCATATCATTAACACATCGCTTGAGAGCAATAATGAAAATGATGGTGATGTAATTGAATAGAAATCATGACTTGGTTTATTTTATAATCCTTTGATTCGTTTGCAAATATACTAGTTAATTTCATAAAAAAGCAATTTTTAATTTAACTTAACGATAGTTTATTGTTAAAAAAAAGCCGTGGTACTATTTTTATTCATTTTTTTCAATTCAATATAAGGATTCTCTATTCTCATTAAACCCTAAAACAACAGTAGTTCCTACTCCTATTTCACTTTCGATTCTAAACTTGATATGAAGCAACTCTGTAATTCTTTTTACGATAGACAAACCTAATCCGGTTCCTTTTATCTCAGGATGATCCGTTGAATTGGATCTGAAAAAAGGGTTAAAAACAGATTCTAAATCCTGTTTTGCAATTCCAATTCCGTTGTCTGAAATTTTGCATACTATTTTTTCATTTTCTTTAAAAAACGAAATATCTACTTCTCCACCGTTATTGGTGTATTTAATCGCATTTGAAATAATATTTCTCAAAATTGTAATGACCAAGAAATTATCCGACTGAATATAATAATCATCCTGAGTATTCAATTTGATCTTAATATCTCTCGTATTGATCTTCTCTGTATTCAACTGTAAAACATCTAAAACTACAGCATTTAAGTACACTGATTCTGTTTTTATATTTTTACTTTGATTTTCAAAACGCGCCATTAACAGCAGCTGATCTACAAGCATATTCAAATGATCAACTTCTTTTATACAATAATCAATTTTTTCTTCATATTCCTTATTATCACGAGGTTTGCGAATCAAAACTTCAAGAGTTCCTTTAATAACGGTAAGCGGTGTTCTTAACTCATGCGATGCATCAGATGTAAATTGTTTTTCGCGTTCAATTGCATCTTCGATACGATTTAACAGGTTGTTTATTGTCTTAGAAAGCAGGTACAATTCGTCTCTTGTTTTGGGGAGCGCAATCCGTGCTTTCAGATTGTCTTTTGTGATAATCTTCGACGTATTTATGATGGCATTTATTGGTTTTATACTTCTGCCTGCAAAAAAACGGGCGATAAAAAATAACAATAATAAGATTCCCAGAAAAGACAAGCACATTATATCAAACAAATTATTCAATACCATTTTTGAATCTGCCAGGGACATAGCTACAATTACGTATCCTATTTTTTTGCCTTTCAGATGAAGCGGGACCTGAATTTGCCTGATCGCATGATCGCCCATTTTGGTGTCGAACAACTCAAAGTCTGCCACGGAATCATTAAATTCAAGTGTTTGTGTTTTTAGATTGGGTGCTTTTTCGATAATCTTCTTATTTACATCCAAAAACTGTACAAATACAGGATTTACATCTACAGTATTATGTTCGCGTTCGTTCCATTCTTCTTCATCAATAAGGATTACTTTACCATCGACTTCTTTAATCTCTTCAAGATGATTCTCGATTTCGACTTTAATTTTCTCATCGATATGACTGTAAACGGTGTGTTTTACGATAGAATATATAACCGAAAAAACCGCTACAATCAACAATCCTGTAGTGACGATATAGTTTAGGGCAATTCTATTTTTAAAGGACAGTTGCAACATTTATAAGTCGTTAGCGATATAACCAATACCGCGAATTGTTTTAATATAATCTTCTTCAATTTTCAAATTGAGTTTTTTTCTTATCGCATTCATAAAAACATCAATTACTCCGGTATCGTACTCAAAATTAATCTCCCACACGTCTTTTAGGATTTGGTTTCTAGTACACACTTTTCCTTTGTTCTGAATTAAATATTTCAACAATTCAAATTCACGCTGCGTAAGTGCTATTTCCTCGTCGTTCTTTAAAACAATATGTTTCGATAAATCAACTTTAATAGTTCCTAACGTTAAAAGCTCTGATCCTTTTTGATTTCTAAAATGAATTTTAATGCGTTCTACCAATTCCTCAAAACTAAAAGGTTTTTTGATATAATCATTAGCTCCTGCTTTTAATCCTTCGATAGTTTCCTGAACCGTATCTTTTGCAGTTAAAAAAATAATGGGCGTTTTTTGATCTTTAATCCGGATTGCTTTACACAAGTCTAAACCATTAATTTTAGGAAGCATCCAATCAAGTAAGATTAAATCAAAGTGTTGTTCCTGAATTAATTCAAAACCTTTCGATCCATCATTTGCGGTAGTAATCTGATATCCTTCTTCTTGCAGGCCCTGCTGCAAAAACTGAACAATACCTAACTCATCTTCAACTATTAAAATGTGCATTTACTAATTTAATTTAAGATTAAAATTGAAATTTTATTCGTTCAAAGATAAAAATTTTGAAACCATAAAACTCCCTATTTTGTAAGAATAATATAAAAAACACTATCTTAAGTGAATATTAAGATAAAGTTAAGTAAGGTAAAAGTAGAACTTAATCAGGAACTAATGTATACCGATTAATTTTGCAGTAAAAAATAACTCCATGAATTTTTATAAGAAACTCACTCCATTTTACAATCTTGCTTTATTCTACTTCGTTGTAAGTTTTATCTTGCGAGTTGTTTTATTTTTTCATCCTATCACCCAAAGTTCTTTTACTTTTTTTGAAAGCCTGAAAATCTTCTCGTTGGGACTTATCTCAGACTTCTTTGTTTTTGTAGTGGCGAGCGTTTTTCTGTGGCTGTACCTTATTTTTATTTCAAATTCAAAATACAACAAACCATCAGGTTACATTATTCTGGGCGTTTTACTAATTCTGTTTATATACGTTGCTTCCGGCAAAAGTATCATTACAGAATATGGCGGCGCATTGCCTAATATTGTCCTGATTTTTATCGGAATCAAAACAGCGCTTTTTGCTCTTTTACTTTTTCTGCCAAAATTGAGAAATAAAATCAGGTATTGGTTATTTGCTTTTGTTATCTTTTTATACGTTTTACTAATTCTGCAAAACGGTCTAAGCGAATATTTCTTTTGGAATGAATTTGGCGTAAAATATAATTTTATTGCGGTAAACTATCTGATTTACACCAATGAAGTTATCGGGAATATCATGCAATCCTATCCCGTGATTCCTCTATTTTCTGCCTTGTTTCTGATAACTGGAATTTTTACTTATTTTATATTAAAAAGATCCGGAAACTACATAGAAAGTATCCCGACTTGTATTGAGAAGCTAAAAATTAGCGGCATTTATATTGTTTTGTTTGTTATTTCTTTGATTGCCATACCTCTATTGGTAAAAACGGAAAACTCTAAAAACGTATTTGTCAATGAATTACAGGCAAATGGATTGTATAAATTTTATCTGGCTTTTGAGAACAATAAGCTCGATTATTTTGAATTTTACAAAACACTTCCAAATAAGGAAGCTTTCAAAATCCTAAAACAACAGTTTCCGACGATCTCAGGACAAACTACTCAACGAACAATCGCCTCGGATTCTGCTGAAAATCGTAAAAATGTAGTTTTAATTACAATAGAAAGTTACAGCGCAGAGTTCATGAAAATGTATGGAAACGAACAAAATATAACTCCTTTTCTGGACAGCCTTGCGCAAAAAAGTTTGCAATTCACGAATTTATATGCAGCCGGAAACAGAACTGTGCGCGGACTTGAAGCTGTGACTTTATGCTTGCCTCCTACTGCCGGAGAAAGTGTACTAAAAAGAGAGGATAATAAAAACAAGTTTTCGACCGGAGCAATTTTTAAACAAAAAGGCTACAATGTAAAATTTATGTACGGCGGAGATGCTTTCTTTGATAATATGCAGGATTTCTATTCCGGTAATGGTTATCAGATTGTAGACAAATCAAGTTTTTCTCCTGAAGAAATTACATTTTCGAATGTTTGGGGAGTTTGTGACGAAGACATGTACAATAAAGCAATTAAAATCATGAATGCAGAAGCAAAGAAAAACAAACCATTCTTTAATCATATCATGACAGTCAGCAATCACAGACCTTTTACATATCCTAATGATAAAATTGATATTCCCGGAGATATTAAATCCCGTGATGGAGGTGTAAAATACACCGATTATTCGCTGAGAAAATTCTTTGAGATGGCAAGCAAACAACCATGGTTCAAAAATACAATTTTTGTAATTGTTGCCGATCATTGTGCATCAAGTGCCGGAAAAACAGAACTTCCGTTAGACAAATACAGAATTCCTGCCTTTATTTATGATCCGGCCGGAAAACCTGAAAAGCACAATCAGCTCATGTCACAAATTGATCTTATGCCTACTGTTTTCGGATTGTTACATTTTAGTTATGAAAGCAAGTTTTTCGGGCAGGATGTTTTAAAATCCGATTATAAACCAAGGGCTTTTATTGCGACTTATCAGGATTTAGGTTTAATAAAGGATAATGTTTTGACTATTTTATCCCCTAAACAACAAGTAAAACAGTTTGATTTGCAAGTAAACAATAAACCTGGTATTGCGCCCGAATATCAAATTGATTATAATGAAATCCCGATGAAAACAGAAAGAACGGATTTGATAAACGAAACTATTTCTTTCTATCAAACAGCTTCGGATATGTTGAAATATAAGAAATACCAGAAGTAGATTGCGCTTAAAAATTCAAAAATTAAATTCCAAAAGCATCGAATAAATCCGAAAAATGATGTTGAACCGGCATGAGGGTGACTCGGGCTTAACTGATTTACACGGGTTTCATTTTTCGCAATATCATGTACATTATCTTTCGTCTTTTGATTAGAGATTCTGTAAAAACAAGTGCCATAGCCCTGATGGAAGCGGTATCCTTTTATTTTTTTTCTTTAGAAAAATAAAAGATACAAGTGTACAGCAGGAACAGCTCCTAAATATTTCACTGCGATTGTAAAAAAACTAAAAAAGCCTCAAATTCAAATGAATCTGAGGCTTTTTATTTAAATCATGCTGAGACTAAAAACTGTCTTAGTCGTTCTGATTTTTCATTCCAAACAAGTCTCCTTGCTGAAACAGTTTTAAATCATCTTTTAGAGCCTGGTTATTTCTTTGTGTAACTGCCGGCGCATCTAAATCACTTAAATCAGGTTTTCCTGCATTTACCCACGCAGTATACCAGAAACTTGCAGTTGCTGTAATGGCTTTTTTCATTTGATTTTCAACCATTCCGTTTAAGTCTTTG
The DNA here is from genome assembly GCF_002217195.1 of Flavobacterium aquidurense. Taxonomy (NCBI): domain Bacteria; kingdom Pseudomonadati; phylum Bacteroidota; class Flavobacteriia; order Flavobacteriales; family Flavobacteriaceae; genus Flavobacterium; species Flavobacterium aquidurense. Next base: position 83,352 of record NZ_MUGR01000031.1, read on the forward strand.
TGCAATTTCTTAGCGTATTCATCAGAGAAAACTGCTGAATTGTATTTGCTTTTCACGACTTTTCCATCAGCATCCATTTTAAAAACCTGATTTTCAGGAGTTGACGTTCTAAGTTTTTTATCGATGTCTAATAACGGCTGAACCAAACTATGTGTATCATTAATCATATCCCAGGTTGCTTTATGAACATCTTCATAATATTGTGCCTGTGGAACATTTAATTTGTAATTTTTAGCAAATAACTCAGGAAGTCTGCTTTCCCAAAGTGAGTGAATTCCTTTTTGATCACTCAATTGTCCGTCGTGATTCGCAGAAGTATGCAATGGCATGTGCGCATCACCTATGTAATGACCTAAGTCTGCAGCAAGAAATAAAATCTCAGCTCTGTTTTTATCTTTAAAAGCTTTGGTTAATTTTACCATCATATCTTCGATATACCAAGGTAAAATACCGTTATCATTCAGGAATTTAGCATCGTACTTTTTCTTTGCTGCTTCTAAAGTTTGTGGAATACTGTCTACAGCACCAAAATTCTCCATATCAAAATAGTGTCTTGGATTTTCGTCTTTGTAATTCAGGGCATATTTACGAATATCCGGCACAGAAGCTTCCTGTGTAATAAAATCGATGTGATTGTAGAAGAAAATCTGAAGTGAACGTGGCAAAGCCATTACTGCAGCTTTATTAATACGCTCATGGCCAACGATTCCCCATGATAATGTCAAAAATCCAATAGCTAATGCGAAAAATGCGATTACTGTTGGCTTCATTCTAAAGTTTTTCATTTGTATTTTGTTTGAGATGCAAATTTATTTCATTTAAAGCGAATTCAAAACAATAGTCGGCATTATTGTTATAATTTAATTTTTCTATGCCTTGCCGGCAATAAGTCCTTATTGAAAGTTTCTTCGTAAATTCGTCTTTGATTTACATAAAATCTTACTATATGAGCCTGATCCGTTTTGGCATTCTTTTCTTATTCTTCACTTCGATTTGCTCTGCACAAGAGGACATACAATTAAAAAGCGTTAGTGATACTATTATAGATACTAAAAGAACGCTACAGCTGCCTGATCCACTAGACGGAGTAAAAACGATGCAGAAATTATTTCCCGGGAGATTATACAAGCTTTCCGATAATAACACTTTTTTGAGCTGGAAATGCAAAACCTGTAAACCTGCTGCTTATACCGACGTTAACGGTGTCGAAGGCGATCAGCTTTTTCCTTATAAAGAAGGTGTTGCTACAAGACTTCTTGAAAATATAAATTACACAGATTCGAAAGGCAATCAGTTTAAATTATTGTTTTTTAATCACTCTGATTACGATGCCGACGGAGCACAAACCGGAAGATTTTCAGGAGGTTTAGTTGGTGTTGCCAAGTTTGCAAAAAATGATAATGTTTGGCAAATGAGATCTTTTCAGCCTGCAATTGCTGCTTTTGGTGCGTTCTCGAGAGCTCCCTCTCCCAAACTGGTAGAAATTGGCGATGATCAGTATGCTTTTACATTAGTACATTCAAATGGTGGTGCCGGTGCTCCGTATTACGATTATCTGTATTTGATAGTTGGTTTTAGTGGAAAGTATCAACCACTAATGGAAGTAGATAATTATGGATTATCAAATACCGGAGGTGGTACCAGTTGGTCAAGTTCTTATAAAGTAGTAAAAGATTCTAATAAAAAATACTTTAGGGATTTTATCATTACAACCAGCGGATTTTACCGCCAATCAAAAGGCGGAGATGATGAGTATGAAGTTGATATGCCGGCAGAAGTCAGCGAAATGGCCAAAACAAAAAAACAGTTTAATTTCACCATAGAAAAACATCTTTCTTTTAAAGGGAAATGGTATAATATTGTGGGCAAACCCATTGTGAAATTTTCAAATATAAAATAGTCCCTTATACTTAATTGAGATATAAAATTGAAGCCAAGCCTAAACCGGCAATAAAGATCCAAAGAAAAACTCCCTGAAGTAACGGCTTTACTCCTACTGCTTTTAGCGTATTTATATTTAAAGTAGCTCCTATTAAAAATAAAGTGATTGTGAGTCCAATTTTAGCAACATCAACAATAAATGGCGCAACAATTGCAGTCGCAGGAACATATGAATTGAAAAGCATTGCCAGAATAAACAAACCTATGAAGTAAGGAATCTTGATTTTTTGAGATTTATTTTTGAAAACTGCAGCTGTTAGCAAAGAAATTGGTATAATCCATAAAGCTCTGGCTAATTTTACGGTTGTTGCGATTTGTAAAGCTTCTGCACCGTATTTATTCGCAGCGCCAACAACTGAACTTGTATCGTGAATAGCAATAGCACACCATAAACCAAACTCTTTTTGAGACAAATCAAGTTGATGTCCGATAAATGGGAAAACAAATAATGCTATTGAATTTAAAATAAAAATAACTCCCAAGGCAATTGAGGTCTGATTCTCGTTTGATTTAATTACCGGTGAAATCGCAGCAATTGCACTTCCTCCGCAAATAGCTGTTCCGCAAGAAATTAAGTGTGATGTTTTTCTATCCGTTTTTAACCATTTCCCTAAAAATGTACCCAATATTAAAGTACTGAAAATCGAGAATATTGTGAGTAGAAAACCTTCTTTTCCGGCTGAAATTGCATTCGAAGCATTCATTCCAAACCCTAAACCAATTACTGAAAACTGCAATAAATATGTAATTGCCGTATGATTGAAGGCTACAAATGGATTACCGAAAACATTCACCATAACAACACCTGACAATAATGCAATTGGTGGAGAAATGACAGAAAATAAACACAGTACTATTATTAAAATAAAAATAGCCTGTTGCATATAAAGATTAACTTCCAGTAAATGTGCCGATGAGTGTTGTTTTGTTTTCAAAATAATGAATTTGATATTTCTCTACAAAGGTCTGCTGTTTTTGCCGTAATCACCAATCGTAAATTGCAATCGCCTATAACTATAAGTTATAATAGTCGCCTATAGTCTGAATAAAAAGTTCTGATAAGGAATCCGATTTACCGAGCAAAGTAATGATATAAAAATACCTTTCTATAGATAAATGCTCAACATCCAGAACTATGAGTTCATTATTCTTAAGCTCCTTATCTACTGCATGTATTGACATAAAAGCAAAACAATCAGAATTTAGCAGATACGATTTTATACTTTCTGTAGATCCTAATTGCATTTCGATTTGCAAATCAGTTATTTTTACGTCTACTTGTTTCAAAGCAAATTCTATAACTTCAAGTGTTCCGGAACCGCGTTCTCGAGTGACAAATTTCATAAGTTTCAGATCTTCCAGCAAAATCTCCTGCTGCTTTACTAAAGGATTTTTAGTATTACAAACCAAAACCAATTCATCTTTGAGAAACGGTATGTATTTAATCGATTGATTTTTAGACTGCCCCTCTACAATTCCAATTTCGATTTCTTTGTTGATCAAGGCATTTTCGATTTGCTCTGTATTGCCATTTACCAAATTGACTTTTATATCTTTTTGTTTTTGATGAAAGCGCGCCAAAACGGGAGGAATAATGTATTGCGAAATTGTAGTACTGGCTCCCAACCTTAACAATCCCTGACGTTCATTAATGAAAGAACTCATGTCAAAGTCGATTTTCCGATAGATTTCGAAAATATTTTTAGTGTGTTTTAGTAAAATTGCTCCGGCTGGGGTTAACGCAATTTTAGAACTATTGCGTTCAAAAAGCTTTATCTTATAAGTTTCTTCTAATTCCTGAATATGCTTAGAAACAGCGGGTTGTGTAATATATAATTCGGCTGCAGCTTTGGTAAAGCTCAGTCTATTTGCAACAGCAGAAAATACTTTTAGCCTAAAATCCATAATCATAAATTTTTAATTTGTAATCCACTTTCCTACACAATATTTCTTGCAATAAAATAATTTATAAAAAAAGTTCAGGTCGATACTCAAAATGCATTGTGTCATAATGTTTCCAATTTCCTCCCCAAATAAAGCCGTATTTTTCAAAAATTGAAACTAGCTTCAGGGGAATTTGATTTCTATATGAAAGATTAGCTTCTTCATTTTTACATTTACAATCCCATTGCCAATAATTGGAATTTTTGACATTAATATCTATAGTCATTCCATAACTATGCATACTCAATCTGTTTGTTCCTGAAATTTTTCTCCAACTAAATGTACCTCCAATACCATTAATATATTTTTTAAATTCTGGATTATTATCTAATTCTGCCGAGAGTTTTTTTACAATTTTATCAATTCCATTTACGGTTGTTACTTTTATTTTTTGATTGACTAATTTTGGGCACCAAATAATTTCAGTCATTTTTGATTCAACTTCTGATTTTGAATTTCCGTAAATTTTCTTAAAAAAAGCTTCATTTCGAATTCTTCCTGCATCTTCCTTTGGAATTAAATTCTTATTTGCTTTAGTATAAACAAACCTAAATTGATCCTCAATATCTGGATTTCCTAACAATTCTTGATTCGTTTTATTTTTAAAATCATCATAAATCAAATTTGATTTATCACTAAAAATAATTTTATTATCTTTAAAACCAACAACTTGATCCGGGTATGCTTTAATTAATTTTTGAATATTCAATGGAATTTCTTGAGAAAAAACATTTTGGAATATAAGGAATAAAAAAAGGAATCGTTTCATTTAAAAACGTTTTAATTGTGAAGAACTAAAAGTCCATTCGGGTGTTTTGAGAGAGGTTCCGAAATCGACAGCGTACCAAGGACTCAACGAACTATTATTTGGATTTTTTAATATTTGAATTTCCTGTGCTGGCATATAGCTTTGTGCTAAAAGCATAATTTTTTGGTTATTTTTTGGATTCACAGCTACATCAACAACAATAACAGCGTGACCTGGAAAGCCTCCTTTTATAAAAACATCTCCAATTTTTATGTCTAATGCATTAATTGATTTCAGTTCTTTTTCTAAAGAAGCAGTTCCTGCGTACATAAAAACCGTCTCTAAATATTTCCAATAGGTTTGATAACTGTCAGATGGTTTTGCAGTTTTAACCCAACTGGTTTTGTTGCCTTTAATTGCAATTCTGTAACCTTCGACCCATTTGCTAAAATCAACACGAAAACCATTTGTGAAATTAAAATGTATTTTATCGTACTGTTTTTGGCTATAAAAATAATCCGCTCGCAAACGCATCACGGCATCAGCACATTGATGCAAATCCTGTTTCCCTATGGGTAAATCCACAACTGCTTCATAAACGTTTCGATTTGATTTTGTAGTTCCATCAAAATACAAAACATCTGAACCTAAAGGTTTTAATGGAATATTTCGCAAAAAAAATGCAAACGAAGTTTTAGATTCCTCTTCTCTCACAAATCCCTGAGGTAGTTGAAAACGTTGCTGAATCGTGTTTCCCAAAAGATTGCTTTTGTTAGTGTTATTTGTCTTTGAAAATGAAAAAAAACAAAAAAACACTATCGAAATTGCTACAATAAACAAGAATTTAACTTTCATAATTTGGACTTTTAATTCATAACCACAAGATTACAAAAAGCTAGAAGGAATTAGATTGTATTTCGATTACAACAATCCATTGTATTTTCTAACAAACCATTCCGCTGTCAATACAATAGCAATCAAAATCAGCAGCCAAACCCAATCAATTAAAGGTGTTTTGGTTGAAACGTTTTTTTCTATCGATTTATATTCCTTATTTTCCAGAAGGTGCTGTATCAAATCATCTTCCTGATCTTCAAAAAACGCTTTACCATTGGTTTGTAGCGCCAATTGTTTCAGTTTTATAACATCCGGATTCACAAATTGTTTTTCGATATCAAAATCTAAAATTTCAAAATGACTTGAATATGAGGTGTTCGTATTCAATTCTTTTACCGTAAAATTATATTTACCTGTAGACAATCCGTCCAGATTTACTGCAAAAGAATTATTTCCTTTTAGCAAATCGTAGTTTTTGGCTTGTTTTGTTTGAGCGTTTGTAACGGTGATTGTAAGCCTCGCTTTTTCGTCGAACTCATAATTTTTATTGAAGTACTGCGCATTGATCACAATTGCTTCTCCTGAATTATAAAAGCTTTCGTGGGTTACGACCAACGATTTTTTTGAAGTTGTCGAAGCCAGATACTGAATTATCTTATCTATAAAAACATCATATTTTTCAAATGACTGATTGTCGATATGGCTCTGCAAACGCCATTTCCAGCTGTTTTCTCCTAAAAGAAAAGCCGTTCTTTTTCCCTGATTTTCTGTAAAAGCCAGTAAAGGTGCATTAGTGGCAACGTTTCTGATTTTTGAAGAAAGTAAAACAGACACGTTTCCGTTTGTAGTAATCGTTCCGAATAAATTTTCTAATGGAGGAAAATTTTCGAAACCAATATTGTCAATCGCAAACAAATTAAACTGAGATTGAAATTCTGATAAATAATCTTCTCTTTGTCCGCTCATTTTAAAAACCAAACTGTTTTGTTGTTGGTTCAGAAAATTAAAATCGGTATTATTTCCTGTGATAATAAACGTATTGGTCCCTGCTAACTTATTATTATCAAAAATGGCTTTAAAAGCCGAAGTTGGCTGATACAAAACTAAAACAGACACATCTTGTAATTGATTAATATCATTTGGTTTAACCAATATTACTTTACGTTGTGCATTAACTTCTATAGAGCGTTTTAGCGCTGCAATATCCGGATGATTTATAGCAGAAACTATTGCAATAGTAGACTTTTGGTCAATAACTTCAACGGCAAAATTCTTGATATTATTGTAACTGTTTTTTTCTTTTGAACCGGATGAAATACTGGCTTTAAAAATTTGCAATCCTACTTTATCTGCAGGCAAAAGCAAATTAACGGCAGCTGTTTTTTTGGAAGCTGAGAAAGAAACTTTTTCTTTCGCAACAACTGTGTTTCCTTGTGTAATGATGAATTCGGCATTTGCATTTTTATCTCCGGCATATTGTAGAAAAACTTCAACGGGAAATTTATTTTTATGAAATGCGTACTTGTTTACATTAAGCTGATTTATTTTTAAATCCAGAAAAGTGGTTGTATCTCCTACAACCAAAGGATAAACTTTATTGACAGGATCAAAACGATATACATAATCGTTTCCTGTAGTTTGATTTCCGTCAGTAATAATAACTGTTGGAAAAATCAAATTTTTGTTGATGTTTTTCAGGTTTTTGGCAACTTCATCAAGATTGGTTTGCTTTCCTTTAAAGTCAAATTTGTCTGAAGGTTTGAAATCTGCATCAAATTGATAGGATTGAATTTCAAATTTTTCTTTAAGTGCAGGATTTGAAATTAATTTTTGGTATAATTCCGCTACTTTTTTATCTGATTTTAAAACCGTAATTGAACTTGAATTATCTACCGCAATTGCTAAAGGTGTTTTAGTGATTTGCAGCGAATTTTTAGTCATTATTGGATTTATCAATAAAACCAATAAACCAAAAATAGCCAGAAAACGTAAAAAAGCCAAAAACCAAACCACTTTGGATTTGTTTTTGGCTTTAAAGAAATATTGAAAATACGATAACCCACCCGCTATTACTAAAGAAAGTAATAATAATAGAATCGTGTTTGTAGTCATATTTTATTTAGTTTGTAGTTTTTAGCCTTTAGTTTAGGATTGCAGAACAACAAACCATAAACAAATTAACTTTTTAAGTAAGCATTCCTCCGCAAACATTAAGTACTTGTCCTGTAACATAAGCACTCATGTCTGAAGCTAAGAAAAGACATGCATTGGCTACATCTTCTACAGTTCCGCCACGTTTTAACGGAATTCCGTCTCTCCATCCTTTTACTACATCTTCCGGTAATTTTGCCGTCATCTCAGTTTCGATAAAACCTGGAGCAATTGCATTGCAACGAATATTACGTGAACCTAATTCTAGTGCTACAGATTTTGTAAAACCAATTGCACCGGCTTTAGAAGCTGCATAATTTGTTTGCCCCGCGTTTCCGGAAACTCCAACAACAGAACTGATATTAATGATAGATCCTGCTCGTTGCTTTAAGAAAGTCTTCTGAATTGCTTTTGTCATATTAAATACAGACTTCAAATTGACATCAATAACCTGGTCAAAGTCAGCCTCAGACATACGCATTAGCAAATTATCTTTTGTAATTCCGGCATTGTTTATTAAGATATCAACTGTTCCGAAATCAGCCAAAACAGCATCAACGAAAGTTTGTGCTTCATTAAAATCGGCCGCATTCGACTGGTATCCTTTTGCTTTTACTCCTAAACCGTTCAACTCCGCTTCTAAGGCCTGAGCTGATTCTACAGATGAGCTATAAGTAAAAGCTACATTTGCACCATGTTTAGCAAAAACTTCAGCAATTCCTCTTCCAATTCCACGACTAGCGCCTGTAATAATGGCAACTTTTCCTTCTAGTAATTTCATATTCAAAATTAATTTTAATATTTATTTGTAGCTAATCCCGATATCCGCTATATTTTTTTCCTTGCTAAAAAGCCACAAAAATATATTGCATTTATCAGGGCTATGAATGACTTGTCAAATATATGATAATTCCCTTTTTAAAAAAATAACAATTGCAATAACCTTTCAAGAAAAACCAAAACTTATAATAGCAAAACATTTTGAACTAAAAAAGCAACTCACATTGAGTTGCCCTTTCTTCAAAATAAAAATTGAAACTAACTTTTTGGTTCTTGAATCAGATCAGTATGTAACCCGAAATAAATAGTAACCATAATATATTTTAAATATATTTTTTTTGTTATAAAAAAACAATTATAAGTAATACTGCCATAAGACGACCAAAAAATGAGTTCGGTGATCTTTCTTGTCTATAAT
>NZ_MUGR01000032.1:0-14260 GCF_002217195.1 Flavobacterium aquidurense
TAATCGGGGATTTTATTATTTTTCAGTCTCAGTCTTTAATGGTATTGCAAATTGAAAACCGTTACTGAAACTGAAAACTGTGACTGCAAACTATTTCAAAATACCTTCAACAGCCTGAATAGTTGTAGCGTGATAACCGGATTTTGCTTTGTCAAAAACTTGTTTTGCCCAAATTTTTCCTTCAGGAGTTTTAGCCATTTCTTTGTAAAGCATCATTACAGATCCTGTTCTGCTTATTGAAACTAGAAATTGCTCAATCGCAGGATTTGCTGTTTTGTATTGGTGAATTATTGCCTGAACAAACCATTGGCGTTTTATGATAAAGTTTCCGCCTTTTGTAAAGTTGAATTCTGCATCAATTGCTTCCATTTCTTTTGGTGTAATATCCGTTGGAAGATGATCAATAAAATACTGTTTTTCGCTGGTTGTCGTGATTTTTTGACTTAAACCTTTTACACCGGTTGCTCTCCAGTTTTTTTGAATTTTATCAATTGCATCAAAATCCGCAGAAGTTACCGGATTGATATTTGATGGAATTCCCGGTTTGTAAATCCAGTCTTCTGCTTTTATTTTGTCAGCGAGTGCTTTGTCTCCTTTTATGAGGTTTTCGTTGTAGTATTTGATAAAATCTTCTGTTGTGATCGATTTAAAAGCGTGTGCATCGAAATAATTTTTGATGAAAATATCAAATTTCTCACGTCCAACAGCGTTTTCGATCACTCTTAAAAAAGCATATCCTTTTACATAAGGAATTATACTGATTCCGTCATCAGGATTTCTTCCTGTAAGACTTACTTTTAATCTTGTGTCAGGGCTTGTGTCGCCGTATTCTGCTACATTATCAACTAATTCTTTTCGGGTGATAACGTTCTGCATTTCAAATTCTTTTTCGCCAAAAATTGCTTCTCCTATTCTGTGTTCTACATAAGTGGTAAAGCCTTCGTTCAACCAGATATCATCCCAGGTTGCATTGGTTACTAAGTTTCCGCTCCAGCTGTGTCCTAATTCATGTGCCAGTAAACTTGTTAAAGAGCGGTCTCCTGCAATTACGCCCGGAGTTAAGAAGGTTAAATTTGGATTTTCCATTCCGCCGTAAGGAAAGCTTGGAGGTAAAACCAGAACATCATAACGTCCCCAACGGTAAGGTCCGTATAATTTTTCAGCTGCAACAACCATTTTTCCAAGTTCAGCAAATTCCCAGGCTGATTTTTTCAGCATCGATGGTTCTGCATAAACTCCGGTTCTGTTGTCGATAGATTGAAATTCGATATCTCCAACAGCAATTGCCATTAAATAAGAAGGAATTGCTTTGTCTTGTTTGAAAGTGTAAATACCGGTGTCATTTTTTTTCTGTGGATTTACGGCGCTCATTACAGCTAATAAATCTTTAGGAACAGTAACTTTTGCGTTATAGGTAAAACGGATTCCCGGAGAATCCTGACACGGAATCCAGGTACGGGACCAAACACTTTCTCCTTGTGAGAATAAGAAAGGTTTCTTTTTGTCTGCAGTCTGTTCCGCTGTTAACCATTGCAATGCAACAGCGTCTTTAGTTGTGCTGTAGTAAATATTTACTTTAGTTGTGTTAGGTTCGATGGTAATACGAAGAGGTTTTCCGTGAAATTCGACGTCCTTTCCAAGTTCGAATTTGGTTTCTTTTTCGTCATCGCCTAAAGTTACTTTGGTAATGTTAAGTGTGTTTTCGTCGAATATAATTTCGTTTCCTTTGCTGATGTTGTCAATTAACCAGGAAGCTTTTCCGGAAATGGTTTGTGTGTCAAAATCGACTTTAATGTCAAGATCTAAGTGTTTGACTACGGCAAGTTCTGGTTTAGAATAAGTGTGTTCATCTGTAACAACTGCTGGTTTTTCGGTTTGATCTTTTTTCTGACAGGCGATTGCAGTCAGGAATAAAGTTACAAGGATTAGTTTTTTCATTTTACGAAGTATTGAATTTGAGGATGAAAATTAAACAAAAAATCCCGTTTTGAATAAACAAAACGGGATTTTATTATAAATAACCATCAATTTAGCTCAGTCGGCCTTCTGTTTCTATCAGGCTGAGATAACATAGAAATTATGCTAACATTGTAACCGGGCTTTCGATGTATTGCTTTAATGTTTGTAAAAATTGAGCGCCAGTTGCACCGTCAATTGTTCTGTGGTCACACGCTAGTGATAACATCATAGTATTTCCTACAACAATCTGACCGTTTTTAACTACTGGTTTTTCAACAATTGCACCTACAGAAAGAATGGCAGAGTTTGGCTGGTTGATAATTGAATTGAATTCAGTAATACCAAACATTCCAAGGTTAGATACTGTAAAAGTACTTCCTTCCATTTCTTGTGGTCCAAGTTTTTTGTTTTTAGCTCTTCCGGCAAGATCTCTTACTGAAGCACCAATTTGAGATAAACTCATAGCATCTGTAAATTTCAATACAGGAACTACTAATCCGTCTTCAACTGCTACGGCAACACCAATGTTAACGTGGTGGTTGATGATGATTGCATCTTCTTTCCACTGAGAGTTAATTTTTGGATGTTTTTTCAATGCTAATGCACAGGCTTTAATTACCATATCGTTGAAAGATACTTTTGTATCCGGAACAGTATTGATTGTCGCTCTTGAAGCCATTGCGTCGTCCATGCTTACTTCGATCACTAAGTTGTAGTGAGGTGCAGTAAATAATGATTCAGCAAGACGTTTTGCGATAATTTTACGCATTTGAGAGTTTTTGATCTCTTCGGTGAAAACTTCTCCGGCAGGAACGAATACTTTTGGTGCAGCAGGTGCAGCGTCAGCTTTTGGAGCAGCAGCAGTTGCTGTTGCAGCTGGTTGTGCCTGAGCAGCTGGAGTAAAGTTTTCGATATCGCTTTTTACGATGCGTCCGTTTTCTCCTGAACCTTTAACCTGAGTTAATTGGATTCCTTTGTCAGAAGCGATTTTCTTAGCTAATGGTGAAGCTAAAATTCTTCCTCCGTTTGAGGTTTCAGCCACAGTTTCAGTTGCTTTTTCAGCAGCTGGAGCAGCTTTTTCTTCAGTTGCAGGAGCACTTGCAGTTCCTCCGGCAGTATAATTGTCAGCAATTCCGCTAATGTCAGTTCCTGCAGGTCCGATAATAGCTAATAAGCTATCAACAGGTGCAGTATTTCCTTCCTGAATTCCTATGTATAATAAAGTTCCCGCATTGAATGACTCAAACTCCATAGTCGCTTTGTCAGTTTCAATTTCGGCTAAAATATCCCCTTCAGCAACAGCATCACCTACTTTTTTCAACCAGGTTGCTACTGTTCCTTCAGTCATTGTATCGCTCAAACGTGGCATAGTTACAACTATAACTCCTTTTGGTAATTCGGTTGCAGCTTTTGCGGCAGGAGCAGGAGTTTCTGTTTTTTCTTCAGCAGCAGGAGTTTCTTTAGATTCTGCTTTTGGTGCTTCGGCAGCAGGAGCGTCTCCACCAGCTAATAATGCTGATATATCTTCTCCTTCGTTACCAATAATTGCTAATAAAGAATCAACCGGAGCGGTTTCTCCAGCCTGAATTCCAATATGTAAAAGAGTTCCTTCGTTGAAAGACTCAAATTCCATTGTTGCTTTGTCTGTTTCAATTTCAGCAAGGATATCTCCTTCGCTAATTTTGTCGCCTACTTTTTTTAACCAAGTCGCTACCGTTCCTTCCGTCATAGTATCGCTCAAACGAGGCATTGTTACTTTTATCGCCATAATATTGTTATAGTTTATGAGGTGTAAATGGATAGTCTTCTTGTGCGTAAACTACATCGTATAATTGTTGTAATTCAGGATATGGAGATTCTTCAGCGAATTTCACACACTCTTCAACCAAATCTTTAACCCTTTGGTCAATTGCTTCAATTTCTTCTTCTGTAGCATACTTTTGATCCTTAATTACATCTAAAACCTGAGTAATCGGGTCAATTTTTTTGTATTCTTCAACCTCTTCTTTAGAACGGTATAATTGCGCATCAGACATAGAGTGTCCTCTGTAGCGGTACGTTTTCATTTCAAGGAAAGTTGGTCCGTCACCACGACGAGCTCTGTCAATAGCTTCTGTCATTGCTTCAGCAACTTTTACAGGATTCATTCCGTCAACAGGTCCGCAAGGCATTTCGTATCCTAAACCAAGTTTCCAGATATCAGTATGGTTTGCAGTTCTTTCAACAGAAGTTCCCATTGCATAACCGTTGTTTTCAACGATAAATACAACTGGCAATTTCCAAAGCATAGCCATGTTGAAAGCTTCGTGTAGTGAACCTTGTCTAGCAGCACCATCACCAAAATAGGTCATAGTAACTCCTCCGGTTTCAAAATATTTATCAGCAAAAGCTAAACCAGCTCCTACCGGAATTTGTCCACCTACGATTCCGTGTCCACCATAAAAACGGTGCTCTTTAGAGAAAATGTGCATAGAACCTCCCATACCTTTAGAGGTTCCTGTCGCTTTTCCTAAAAGCTCAGCCATTACTCGTCTGGGATCAACTCCCATACCAATTGGCTGAACGTGATTTCTGTAAGCAGTAATCATCTTGTCTTTAGTCAGGTCCATAGCGTGCAAAGCACCCGCTAGTACAGCTTCCTGACCGTTATATAGGTGTAAAAAACCTCTAACTTTTTGTTGAATGTATAATGCTGCAAGTTTGTCTTCAAACTTTCTCCAAAGTAGCATGTCTTCGTACCACTTTAAATATACTTCTTTTGTAACTTCTTTCATCTGAATTCTTTCTTTTGCTAAAGTTTGTTTGTGTTATCAATTGTTGCCTATAACGCAAAATAGTTTCCTCCCACAAATTTGCGCCCGAAAGGTCGGGATGCAAAAATAAGACATTCCTATTAAGAAGTAAAATTTAAACGTGACTTTTTGGCTTTTTTTTACAAGAACTTTTTATCAAACATAAAAGGAAGCAAATTTTTCAGGGATGCTGATTTGTAAACTTCACCAATTTCGCCCATAAAATAGATTTCTATAGGGGTGTCTTGCCTGATTTCGTATTCTGCAATTGATTGTCGGCATGAGCCACAAGGCGGAATTGGAGCTGTAGTCTGATTGGTGTCTGAAGCTGCTGTAATGGCTATTTTTAGAATTTTGGCATCAGGATACATGCTTCCTGCATAAAAAATCGCTACTCGTTCTGCACACAATCCTGATGGATAAGCGGCATTTTCCTGATTAGATCCTAAAACTGTTTTTCCGTTGTCTAATAATAATGCTGCTCCAACTCTGAATTGTGAATAAGGCGCGTATGCTTTTTTGCGAATTTCAACGGCTTGGTTCATTAGGTCCTGAATATCCGCTGAAAGTTCCTGTAGTGTGTCGTAAACGATAAATGACGATGTAATGCTTATATTTTTCATTCTTTTTATGGGAAAAAAAATCCAAATTTCTAAGAAATAGAAATTTGGATTGTTATTGATTTTTTTATTTTTTCTGTTTAATAAACTTCGTATTTGTCACCAAAGTTAAAGGTTAAAGAAAAACGAAGTGTGTTTTCTAGTGGATTTTTTATTTTTGATGTCGAAAATAAGTATGAAACGTCCACTTTAACAACGTTGTATTTGAATCCTGCTCCTAAAGAAAAAAACTGTCTTGCTCCTTTTTGCGGACTTTCATGAAAATATCCTGCTCGTAATGCAAATGCGTCCTGATACATATATTCTGCACCTACACTATAGGTGATTTCTTTTAGTTCTTCGCTAAAACCACCCGGAGCATCTCCAAATGATTTAAAAATACCTGAAACCCAGCCTATGTCATTATAGTTTCTGAAGTTTGTTGCATTTGCCTGTTGCTGAGAGATGTCTCCCGGATCATCATAATCTCCGTCTCCATTTGCATCAACGGGAGTTCCCGGTCCCGGAGGAGTTGGTACTAGAAGTTTCGTAAATTCAACACTAAGAGCTACCTTATTATCGTTGTCAAGAATAAAGTCAAAACCTCCGCCCAGTCTAAGATTGGCCGGTAAAAAGTTGGAGCTTAAATCGTCATTGTCATAGCTTATTTTCTGACCCAGATTTTGCATGTTAAAACCAGCTCTCCATCTTCCGTTAAAGTTAGAATAGGCAATTTCTTCAGATTGATAAAATCCTGCAATATCTACTGCAAACGTGCTGGCAGGTGAGGCATCAACATCTTCTGAGGCAATTTTAAGATTGGAGCGTATGTATCTTGCGGCAACCGCCATCGAGAAGGTTTCGCTTAGTTTCAAAGAGTATGATCCGTCTAGTGCAAACTCGTTAGGTGATACTATTCTTGCGGCTTCGTTAGGATCGCCGGTAGTTCTTAGTTCAATATCCCCAAAACCAAAATAACGAAGACTTCCCGCAAAGGCACTCCGGTCATTGATTTTGTTATAATAGGTTACTTGTCCAAGAGAAATGTCGTTAGCCAAATCTGTTAGGTAAGGAGTGTAGCTAATGGAAAAACCTTGTTTGTCGACTGAAAAAGCATATTTTGCAGGATTCCATTGCTGCGAGAAAGCATCTGTTGATGTTGCGACACCCTGATCTGCTAAACCGGCTGCTCTGGCATCTGCGGCAACTAATAAAAATGGGACTCCTGTCGTAATAGGTCGATTCTCCTGAGCCTGTACTTTAAAAAGAATAAAAGAACAAATTAAAAGTAGTGATATTTTTTTCATTTAGGGAACTTAACGTATTTATGATACAAATATATATATTATTATAAGATGACAAGCTTTTCCTATTTTTCTGCCTTTTTATTTGTCAAATAAATTGACTTTGAGTTGTAAATATAAAATCCTTTTTCGGTTCAACAGCTAAAAATCGTCTTTTCTATTCAGGGTTATTTGTCTGAGTAGAAGTCTTCTTTTAAAATGATTTGTTTTTTTGTCTGACTACTTTTGTTGTGGTTATTGTGAACTCATGCTTAACATCTAAAGATTTTAGTGGCTATTGCACCGAAAACCAGTTTAAAATAGATATAGAATCATTAAGAGCGTGAGTCGATGTTAATGTGCTTCATTCCTTAATAATAAATTTGTAACGGTACGATGTAAATTTCCCGGCTATAAAACTTATAGTGTTTGTGCCGTTAGTTAAGTTTTTGAGAGGAAACGTAAATTTCCTTTGGCTTAAGTGTTCGGTTTTTTCTGTTAATAATCACTATAAATATTCTTCCTGAATTACTATAGTATCATGTTTGATTTGGCTTATTTTATCTGTGTTGTTTTTATTTTCGCACTGATACAAAAAATTTATTGTTCCTATATAACTTAACTTTTGGTCTATTATTGCCCTGAGATGATTTTTCGTTTGTTACTCCTTATTAATAGAGGTACTAAGTATGATTAATTTTTGTGAACTGATTGTTTGAATTTTAAATGACATTGCAGGACTATATCTATGATAGTTTAAGGTTGGGAGTATGATATTGAATATTTTACTTGATTAAAAATTCCTGGTCGTGATTGATGAAAAATAATTTTCTAACTATTGAAGTCATAAAAGGTATGGTGTTATGTTGTTCTGATGAAATTGATAGTCGTCAAAAGTATTGAGCTCTTTGGGCTATTTGCTTCCTTATTATAGGTAATTGCGAAAGGAAAGTTTGTCTTGTGTCTCTTGGGGTAATTCTTTTGATGATTTTATTTGGTTTTTCGGGGAATTTCAGTGTGGCAGATCTGCCGGTTCACTAGCTGTAACTGGCTGATATCTGACGTTTGTAGTTTCTGCAGAATTGGTGCTTATGTAGCCTGATTCGTTCAGGTTGAGTAATAAGGTCGTGTTTTTTTAGCAGTATTATATCGAAAGTGGTCCTCTGAAAAGTTTAGAATCTTTAATTTTAAGTTGCCTGAAAATATCTCTTTTTTAACTTGATAATCTCCTGTGAAGTTCCGTTTTATATGAGAAAAAGAGGCAAAGAACGAGGGAAGAAAAAGCAGTATTCGCACTTGTTATATGAGGGAATTAAAGAGTTTTGGATTTTTAGAAAAATAGTAAGTAAAAATATAGTCTTTCATGTTATAGTAAATAATAAAAAGTATATTTTTGCGTTCGTAATTATAGGTTATTTTCTGGTAAAAAAACAGTTAAATAAAATTATTAGAACAGATGTTGCTAATTAAACGTTAATTATTATATTGCAGCACCTAAATTTATCACCTAAGAATGAGTATGAAAGTAAACAAAATTGTAGTCTTGCAATTAATGATGTCAATAATATTGATGTTAGGCACGGCTAGTTGTAGCAAAAAATCGAGTTCCAGTCGTGCTTCCAGAGCAACTGGTTGGGATGTAGATAGTCAGAATGGAACTGCTGCCAGAAATGCAGGAAAAAAACAACAGGCTGGTCCTGGTTTGGTTTTTGTTGAAGGAGGTACGTTTACAATGGGTAAAGTACAAGATGATGTTATGCACGATTGGAATAACACAGCGACCCAACAGCACGTTCAGTCATTTTATATGGATGAAACAGAAGTTACCAATGGTATGTACTTAGAATACCTGGAATGGTTGAAGAAAGTTTTTCCTCCAACAGAAGAAAATTATAAAAATATTTACGAAGGAGCATCTCCGGATACTTTAGTATGGAGAAATCGTTTAGGATATAATGAAACGATGACTAATAACTATTTAAGACATCCTTCATATGCTAATTATCCAGTAGTGGGTGTTAACTGGATTCAGGCAGTTGAATTTAGTAAATGGAGAACTGATCGTGTAAACGAAGCAGTTTTAGAGAAAAACGGTTACCTTAAAAAAGGGGCTAAAACACAAGATGTTAGTGCTGAAAGTATTTTTAATACAGAAGCTTACCTTGCTTCACCATCTACAACTTATGGTGGTAATGAGGAACTTGTATTAAAGAAAAACCCTAATGGTAAAAGAACTAAAGCAGGAAAAGACGGTGTAGTTCCGGACGAAAAGAATGTATATGCACAACGTTCCTCAGGAGTTATCTTACCAGAATACAGACTTCCTACTGAAGCAGAATGGGAATATGCAGCAGCAGCAGATGTTGGGCAAAGAGAATATAATATCATAAAAGGACAAAAGAAATATCCTTGGTCCGGAGATTATACACGTTCATCTAAACGTAAAAACAGAGGAGATCAATTGGCTAACTTTAAACAAGGAAACGGTGATTACGGTGGAATTGCAGGTTGGTCTGATGATGGGGCAGATATTACTAACGCAGTAAAAAGCTACGCTCCTAATGATTTTGGATTATACGATATGGCTGGAAACGTAGCCGAATGGGTTGCCGATGTTTACAGACCTATTATTGATAATGAAGCGAATGATTTTAACTACTTTAGAGGAAATCAATACGCTAAAAATAAAATTGGTAAAGACGGTAAAATTGAAATTATCACTAAAGATAATATTCAATACAAAACGTTAAGCAACGGTAAAAAAGTGGCAACTAATTTACCAGGAGAAATTGCTCAGGTTCCGGTTGATGAAAATGAAACTTATTTGAGACAAAATTTCAGCACAAGTGATAATATCAACTATAGAGATGGTGATAAACAATCATCTAAATATTTTGACTTCGGAGATTCTGAAGCAGGAGCTAAAGCTGATCAGTCAATGTACAACTCTCCTAAACATAATGTAACAACAGACAGTTTAGGTCAGATGGTTAGAAAATATGACAATACTAGTAAACGTACTACACTTATCGATGATAACGTAAGAGTTTACAAAGGTGGTTCTTGGAGAGACAGAGCATATTGGTTAGATCCGGCTCAAAGAAGGTATTTTCCTCAGGATATGGCAACAGACTATATCGGATTCAGATGTGCGATGTCTAGAGTAGGTGCTAAAACTGAAAAAAGAAGATCACCTAGAAACTAAATTCTAGAAAACTTAAAAAAATTCCAAATTCCNNGAATTTGGATTTTTTTTTGGTTATTTTTATAATATGTAAATATTTTTTTAAATGAATATTAAGGACATTCATAACTTATTTTTGCAATGCAAATCAGTTTCAATTGATACAAGAAAAATTGAAAAGGGCTCTATGTTTTTTGCTATCAAAGGAGAAAATTTTGATGCCAATACCTTTGCTCTTGCCGCATTAGAATTAGGTGCTTTATTTGTTATTATTGATAATGCATCTTATGCAATTGATCAAAGAACTATTCTTGTTGAGAACAGTTTGGAAACGTTGCAGGAATTAGCGAAATTTCATCGTTCTTATTTAAAGTTGCCTATAATAGCCCTGACAGGAAGTAACGGAAAAACAACAACCAAAGAACTTATAAATGTTGTTTTGGCTAAAAAATACAATACTAAAGCCACCATTGGAAACTTAAACAATCATATTGGGGTTCCGCTGACTTTGCTGTCTTTTACGCAAGAAACAGAAATTGGAATTGTAGAAATGGGAGCCAATCATAAAAAAGAAATTGAATTTTTATGCGAAATTGCCCAGCCTGATTATGGTTATATCACCAATTTCGGAAAAGCACATTTAGAAGGTTTTGGTGGTGTTGAAGGTGTAATTGAAGGCAAAAGTGAGATGTATCGTTTTCTGGCTAAAAATGACAAACTGGTCTTCGTGAATCTGGAGGATCCTATTCAGATTGAGAAATCAGCCGGAATTAAATCATTTTCTTTTGGCGTAAACAATAATGCGGCCAACATACAAATCAAAAATATCAAAGCAAATCCTTTTGTTGCTATAGAATATGATGATTTCAGTGTAGCATCGCATTTAATTGGACTTTACAATGCTAACAATATCAATGCTGCAGTAGCAATGGGATATTATTTTAAAGTAGATAAAAATGACATCAAAGGGGCAATTGAAAATTATATACCGGAGAACAACAGATCGCAATTGTTAAGAATTGAATCCAATCAGATTATTCTGGATGCCTACAATGCTAACCCGAGTAGTATGACTGTTGCGATAACTAATTTTCTGCAGTTGGAAAATCAGAATAAAATAATGATTTTGGGCGATATGTTTGAGCTGGGCAATGAAAGTTCGCAAGAGCACAAGCTCATTGTTGACTCTTTGCTAGAGCAGGACAGATCGAAATGTTACCTGATTGGGAAGTTTTTTTATGAGCATAAAGTGGTTAAGGATAATGTAGTGTTTTTTGAGACTTTCGATTCTTTTGTAGGGTATCTTAAAACAGTTCATTTTAATGATAATACCATTTTAATAAAAGGTTCAAGAGGAATGGCCCTGGAGCGCATACTGGAATATATTAAATAATAAAGAAGCCATTCGGGATACCGAATGGCTTTCTTGCTTTAGATGCTCATGAGAAAACCAATCAGGTTTTCTTTTTTGTTTAAGCCTAGTTTTTTTCGTAATCGATATCGGGCTAATTCGACCCCTCCTGTTGAAATATTCATAATTTCGGCTATTTCTTTTGTCGACATATTCATTAATAAATAAGTTGATAAATCAAGTTCGCGTGGCGAAATTGTCGGATATTTTTCTTTTAATCTCTTTAAGAATTCAAAATGCACGTTTTTGATGTGTTTCTCCAGATCTTTCCAGCTTTTATCTGTATTGACTTCTTTTACAATGCTTTTATGTAATTTGTTGAATTCAAATTTGGTAGAATCATCTAAAATATTCGTGTCGATGTCTTTTAGTTTGTAAATGATTCCGTTCAGTATTTTGTTTTTCTTTACAACTTGTAGCGAGTTATTGACCAATTCCTTATCTTTTGCGAGGATTTTTATCTGTAGTTTGTCGCTTTTTAGTTTTTCAATTTCCTTTTCAAGTTCGTGCTGCTCGTGGCGTATTTTTGATTCTTTTTCGAGATACAATCTTCTTTGCTCGATTGTTTCGTAATACCTGTTTTTTCTGATTTTCAGTTTAATTCTGTTCGAAATGATATATACCGCAGTGATCAGTAAAATGAAGTAAACGAGGTAGGCTAAAAAGTGTCTGTACCAGGGAGGAGAAACTGTAAATGTAATTTCTGAAACATCAGATTCAATTCCGTAACTATTTTTAGCCTTCAGTTTCATTACATAATTGCCCTCTCTTAAGTTGGTATATTCTTTTATTGAAAGCGTCGACCATGTGCGCCAGTTTTCTTCAAAAGGTTCTAATTTATAAGAGTAGGTTACGTTCTCCTGATTTTCGTAAGTAGGCGATGAAAACGTAAATTTCACATGGTTAGAACTGTAAGGAACCGTATAGATCTGCTGATTTTCTGGGATGTTCCCAGTTAAGATAGTGTCTCCGGGAAAAGAAAAACTTTCGATGAATACTTTTGGTTTCGTTATAAATGAGCTCGGAATTTTAGAATCGTAATGAGTTAATCCGTCTGTTTGTCCTATAAAAATATTCCCAGGGTCTATAGTATTCACAGAAATATAGTTGTTTACTAAATTACCTGATAAATTTGAAAACGGCGCTTGTTTTCTGGTAAATGTCCCATTCTGATTTTTTGTCAAAACACCTAAAGATTCATTATAGGCATACCACAAACTTCCTTGTGAATCTTCTATTAAAGTAGTTATGGGGGGAATTCCCTTAAAAAGATCTGTTATTTTTTTGTCTTCAAAAAATGTTCCCTGCTCTTTAGAAAACCTGAAAAAATGGTTTTTTGTCTGAAAGTAAACGATGTTGTTTATATGTTGAAGACTTCCGATTCCGGTATAGGCTGAGGAGATGTTTTTGTGCTTTTTTATATAATCAAACTTTTTGAGATCTTCGGATAATCTCATTTGGTATAAATAAGGATCTTTTTTAAGCCATAAATAGTCTTGGTCCAGTTCGATCGAAAAAGTATTTGTTGTTTCGTCAAATCCTGCGACCTGATGTGAATATTCAAAACCATCGGCTGATTTTTTAAAAATGCTAAAACCATTATAACTTTCTCCTATAATATAGTTGTCGTGATTGGGTATTGTCTTGAATCCAAAATATCCTTTAGAATCCATTTTTTTAGATACTTTATTGTGATCAATAACCAAGGCTCCGCTATTGCTGGCACAAATAAGTACATTGTTGATTACCTGAATATTCCACGCTTGCGAAATCGTTCCTTCTACTCTCGTAAAAGGACTGTCCTTAAACGGGCTATTCCAGGAATGGTAGAATAATCCCTGATTTGTTGCTACGTACAAGTTTCCGTTGAAAATTGTTGACGCATACACGGTACCTATATTGTAGCTATAGTCAAAATAAGAAAAAGGCGAATTTTCATTAATAAAAGTGATTCCGTTATCAAGACCCAGCCAGATATTGTTTTTGTTGTCGATAAACGAGGTAAGTATAGTATTGTTTTGAAGGCCTTTTTGACGATTTAAATGTTGGATAATTTTACCGTTCAAATCACAGACTATGACACCGTCTAAGACTGAGTTAAGCACAATAAATTTACCTTTTATTATAGAGCCGCCAAGTGATGTGTTTTTTTTAATGAAAGCATTTGCCTCAGTTTCCCATGGTTTTACAGAAGTATTATCAGATATAAAAAGACCTTTTTCTAAAGTAGCTAAAAGCATTTTATTTCCGGGAAGAGGAAATACGGACCAAATTTCTTTATCATTAAATACAGTGGTTCCTTTTATTGGTTTGAGCTTTTTGTTTTGGTATTCCAGAATCCCAAGTGATTTGTCCTGAAAGTAAAGCCGGTTATTTACTAAAAATGAAAACTGAAACTTTGTTGGAGCATTTATAAATCTCAGTTTATTGTTTTTTAGGAAAAATATTTTTGTAAAGGATTGAAAAATCACCTCTCCTTTAAACAGGTGTATCCTCCAGATTAAGTTTATATTTTGCTTGTCCTTCTTGTCTACCATATCTGATAAAGAATGGTATTTTAGAATTCCTTTTGTGTCATTCTGAAAGTAACCAAACTCATTGTTTCCTCCCACATAGATTTTGCCTGACGGATCTATCTTCAGACTTCTGATTTCGTTTTGCATCGGAAGAGAATATTTGTGCCAGCTTGATCCATCAAATTGTATAAGACCATTATTATTGGCAAAGTACATATTCCCGTTTTTATCCTGATCGATACTCCAGTTTTGGGTTCCTCCTCTGTAATCCGACCTTTTATAGTTTTTGATACTTGGTATTCCTATGTCCTTAACCTGGGCATAAAGCGATGTTTGTAAGAAAAAAATTATAAGTGATGTAAAAATTGAGTTTATGAATTTCATAAAATTTGTAATGTATTTTTATTGGAAATGTTTTATAAACGGTTTTAATTTTTAATTAATTATTTGCAATGTTGCGTTTTCGTACCATTATTTTGAATAAATGATCAATTTGACTTTATTTCATAAATGTAG
>NZ_MUGR01000033.1:0-31121 GCF_002217195.1 Flavobacterium aquidurense
TTCGCAAAGCTTTGTATTGATTTAGCTTTGCGAACTTTTGTGTGTTTTTTAAAATATTCTTAGACAAAAATCTTTGCGCTCTTTGCGTTAAAAAATATTTTAATTGCACGGGCGGAGGGATTCGAACCCCCATCAACGGTTTTGGAGACCGCTATTCTACCCTTGAACTACGCCCGTAACTTAAGGTCGGCAAATTAAAAGTTTTTTTTCTTCTCCGGCAACTATTTTACGCAGAGATTTAAAAAGAAAATCCTTTAAATCCGTGCGGCTCGAAGCAAAAACCTTTGCTTCAAACAGTTAACCTCTAGATTTTTATTTCACGCAGATTTTAAAAAGATTTAGGCAGATTAATGCAGATTTATTTTATACAATGACCAAATTAAATCTGCTCGAATCTGCAAAAGCTGCGTGAAACAAAAATCTAAATAACCCTTCTATCCCGATAGCTATCGGGAGTGACAAAACACTTTATCTTTCAATTATGCCAACAAAGCGTTTTTCAACCCTTCAAAATCTACAGAAACCTGCTCACCTGAAACCAGATTCTTAAGCGAATACGAATTCGAAGCAATTTCCTGATCGCCTGCAATTACCGCAAACGGAATCAATCGTTTATCTGCATACTGAAACTGTTTCCCTACTTTTACATTATCAGGATACAATTCTACTTTTATATTTTCTTTTCTCAATTTCTGGATCGCCTGCGAAGCATATAAAGCCTCAGCATCTCCGTAATTAATAAACAGCGCTTTTGATGTCGCTGCTACGGTTTCCGGGAACAACTGCAATTCTTCGAGAACTAAATAAATACGATCTAAACCAAAAGAAATCCCAACACCACTCATGTTTTTCAAACCAAAGATACCCGTTAAGTCATCGTATCTTCCGCCTCCGCCGATAGAACCCATCGAAACAGTTTTTGGCGCTGCTACTTCAAAAATAGCGCCTGTATAATAATTCAGTCCACGGGCAAGAGTCACATCAAGATCTAAAGTGGCCGTTGCCAAACCTAAAGTTGCCACATTGTCACAAATAAATTTCAGTTCCTCTACTCCTTTCATTCCTTCTTCTGATTCAGCCAGTAAATCTGAAAGCTGCCTGATCTTATCAGTAAATGTTCCGGTAAAATTAAAAAGCGGCTGTACTTTTACCAGAGCTTCTTCAGCAATACCTTTTTCGATCATTTCCTTTTTTACACCATCTTCACCAATTTTATCCAGTTTATCAAGAGCCACTGTAAAATCGATCAATTTATCAGAAGCACCAATAACTTCAGCAATTCCGGATAATATTTTTCTATTATTGATTTTAATCGTAACACCTTCTAAACCTAAAGACGTAAAAACAGTATCATACAATTGAACCAATTCTACTTCCTGCCACAATGATTTTGATCCCACAACATCAGCATCACATTGATAAAACTCCCTGTAACGCCCTCTTTGAGGCCTGTCAGCTCTCCAAACCGGTTGAATCTGATATCTTTTGAAAGGAAATTCAATTTCATTTTGGTGCTGCACAACATATCTGGCAAACGGAACAGTTAAGTCGTAACGCAATGCTTTCTCCGAAATTTTTCCGGTAAACTTATTCAACTCAATTCTTTGGCTCAAATCTATTGTTTCTGCAGAATTAACCTGCAGTGCTTCGATAGATTCCGGTAATTCGATTTTGTTTTTATTAAAGAAAAAATTACCTGAATTCAATATTTTAAAAATCAAACGATCACCTTCTTCTCCGTATTTCCCCATTAAGGTATCTGAGTTTTCAAACGAAGGAGTTTCGATTGGCTGAAAACCAAATTTCTCAAAATTATTTTTTATAGTCTGAATAATATATTGACGTTTTGACACCTCTGCAGGTGAAAAATCTCTTGTTCCTTGTGGAATACTTGGTTTTGAAGCCATTTTTTAGATCTTTAGATTATTGGATCTTTAGATTATCAGATTTCATTTGTTTGAAGTCTTACATCTAAATGATCTTTTATATTATTGGATTTGTTAGATTTTAGATTTCTCATCAATTCTAATCGACTGCAAATATCTTATTTTTTAAAATAAATAATGCCTGTTCGAAAACAAACTTGTAACAAAAAACGTATTTTCGTGACAAATTGGTCATGATGCTAAAATTATTTAAAGAAAATATCCGAATTGCTTTTGGTTCTATCAAAACACAATTACTGCGTACTATTCTTACCGTTTTAATTATCGCTATCGGGATTACTGCCTTGGTTGGAATTCTAACTGTTGTAACAGCACTCGAAAACACCATTTCGACTAATTTTGCTTCTATGGGAGCGAATACTTTCAACATTAATCAATACGAAAACAATCTTAAAAATCGAGGAAGCAACGAACGTGAAATCGTAAATCCAATTATATCTTATCCGGAAGCTGTTGCTTTCAAAAACAAATACAAATATCCTTTTACAGAAACTTCTTTATCGTTTACGGCCACAAAAACTGCTGAAGTTAAATATTCAGACCGAAAAACAGATCCTGAAATTACCATTCTTGGTGTCGACGAACATTTTATCGCAAACTCAGGTTTAGAAGTAAGCTTAGGCCGAAGTTTTAACCAATTCGATATCGACAACAACACTTATTCTTGTGTTGTAGGATCCGATTTCGAGAAAGGCTTATTGAAAGACGTCAATCCAATTGACAAAATAATTTCGATTCGCGGCGCTCGTTTTAAAGTCATTGGGGTTTTAAAAGAAAAAGGTTCAACGTTTGGAAACAGTCAGGATTTACGTGTTTTAATTCCAATTCAGGTAGCGCGTTCCTTATTTACTGCCCCAAATATCAATTATACTTTGAGCGTAATGGTTGCTAAAAAAGAACTTTTAGACGAAGCCATCGACAACGCAACAAGCACTATGCGAAGAGTACGAAAATTAAGTCCGATTCGTGACAATAATTTCGGAATTGGCCGCAGCGACGATCTGATCAACCGCATTCTGGGAATCACAAAATATTTAGGTTGGGCTTCCTGGATTATTAGCGTTATTACCATCTTAGGATCTTCAATCGCCTTAATGAATATCATGATCGTTTCGGTTACAGAACGTACTCGCGAAATTGGTGTAAGAAAAGCGCTGGGAGCCAAAAAGACCACTATTGCCGTTCAGTTTTTTATCGAAACTTTATTGATTGGGCAAATTGGCGGTTTAATTGGTATTATAATCGGAATCCTTTTAGGATTTGCCATTGCAACAGCGATGAGTTTTGTATTCGTAGTGCCGTGGGTAGCCATATTTGCTGCCTTTGCAACAAGCTTTACTGTTGCCATAGTTTCAGGTTTATATCCTGCAATCAAAGCCGCTAAACTGGATCCTATTGAAGCTTTGCGCTATGAGTAAATTTTAGTTTTCAGTCGCAGTTTCTACATTGACTTAAATAAATATTTGAAGCAGCAATTAAGCCTTTCAAAACACCACTTGTCCCGCTATTCGCTTCAAACTTTTATGTTCCCGACCCGGGAGCACAAAAGGTTTTTCTCTGCTATCGGGGCTAGATCAGACCTATATTGTTTTCAAGAACTTATTCTGTAAAACTCTTTAAACCTTGCTTGAAATCATTCGGTCATTATCATAAATATCTTTTCGCAACTCAATGTTTTTGAAGTCCATATTTTCTAATAGATCTTTAGTCTCTTTACCCAAATACTGGTTGATCTCAAAATACAATTGTCCGTTTTCTAATAGATTTTTTTTTGCCAGTTCTGCTATTTTACGATAAAAAATCAAAGCATCATTATCTTCTACAAAAAGTGCCAAATGCGGCTCATAATCCAGAACATTCTTTTTGATTTCTTCTTTCTCTAAATTCCGAACATAAGGCGGATTTGAAACGATAATATCAAAATTGCATTTTAGCACCTCGGTTTCTAAAATATTCTGAAGTATAAAATTCACTTCAACCTTATTATAAAGTGCATTTCTTTTAGCCGTTTCTATCGCTTTCTTCGAAACATCAATAGCATACACTTCTGCATTTGGAATGTTTTTGGCAAGAGAAATTGCGATGCATCCACTTCCCGTTCCAATATCAAGGATTTTGATTTTTTTAGTTCGATCAGCTTTCAAATTTTCATTGATAATCCATTCTACTAATTCTTCTGTTTCAGGTCTCGGAATCAAAACATTTTCATTTACTTCGAATTCCAATCCGTAAAAATGAGTTTTCCCTAACAAATACTGAATCGGAATTTCTTTCTTTAATTCCTTTAATAGAGAATTCCAGACAGTAAAATCACTATCCGAAAAAGTCAATTCGTGATTTAACGCCAAATCGATCTGACGCAATTTATGTTTGTCTTCTAATATTAAATAAAAAAAGCTCTCCGCTTCATAAGCGTCGTAAAAAGGCGATAATTCTTTTATAAATTGAGTACGATATTGTTTGATTCTCATTTTGAGTTTAATTTTTAATGCCTCAATTTTTAAGCAAATATTATATTCTTATTTTAAAAAATCTTTTTATTCAACAACATTAGCAATCAAATTGAACTGCTATTTCAGAAACTTTTTTCAAATCTTCTCCATTCTCAGCTTTTGATGAAAGAAATAAAATTACTCTTTGTTCTTCATAATTTCTGTTAGCACCAAAAACAAAGTCTAATTTTCCATCCCCATCAATATCTCCCGCAAAACGCAATACTACAAATGTATCCTGAAACGAATCTTCTGCAAGGAGCAATTTTTCGGCACCATCTCCTATCTTCAGGTAAAGCTTATAATTTGCCACATTCTTGAAAATTTCTTCTTTATCATCATCTGTAGCAACTTTGAATTCTGAAAGCACTTTTCCTGCAGCTCTAAAGGTATAAGTAACACCATTAAATGTATAAACTACTTTTTCTTTGGGCCAAATTTTGTCTTTATTAATTTTTAAAGACTTTACTTTTCCTACTTTCAATTCCGGATAATCTATAAAAATTATCGTTTTATTTTTAGAAGAAATGTACTGCAATGAATCCCCGGAACATTCATCAAAACTTTTTTCGATTTCAAAATCAGCTTTACCTAAAAAATATTCTCCATTATCTTCATACAAATCAATCCATTTTTTAGTCAAAGATGAAACCGGATTTAGATTATCATAAGTTCTGTAACTTCGTGGTAATAAAAT
Organism: Flavobacterium aquidurense; assembly: GCF_002217195.1. NCBI lineage: Bacteria > Pseudomonadati > Bacteroidota > Flavobacteriia > Flavobacteriales > Flavobacteriaceae > Flavobacterium > Flavobacterium aquidurense. The sequence goes on from NZ_MUGR01000033.1 coordinate 5,136, forward strand.
ATCAAAATCATTTTTAAACTCCTCATCAGCTACAAATTCATCTTTCTTAAGAGAATCCTTTGCAACAACTTTACTGACCCTATTGGTCTTTTTTTCTATCTTTTTTTCTTTAGACCCGTTACAGGAAAATAAAACCGAAACCAAAAGAATTCCAAATACATATTTTTTCATAACCTTATAAAACTTTCAACATCCAGACCGGGCAAGAACTGTGCCCCGTATTTCCTAATGGCGCATCTAAATATTCAAAACCTGACTTTTTATATAATTTCTGAGCAGCATGCATAAATGGCATGGTCTCTATATAACATTTTTCAAACCCAAAAATCCTGGCTTGTTCCAGACATTTTTGCATCATTTGAGCACCAATTCCCAAACCACGGGTTTCCGGTAAAAAATACATCTTTTGCAATTCACAAATCTCAGGAACTCCATTCTCCAATGGCGCAACACCCGCACAGCCCACAATTTTGCCTTCATTTTCTACCACAAAATATACTGACTGCGGCTTATTATATTCTTCGAACATTAAATCCAGATATGGATCTTCATATGCAGTACCAACTTTGGGGATTTCCAATTCATCAAAAACCGAACGTATTAACTGAGCAACTTCCTGATTGTCCTCTTTTTTAATTGTCCTGATCATCCAATTTTTCATATTTCTTTATTCCTAATAATGTATTACAAAAGTAAAATAGTTTTTTGATAGTTTCTTAACTGTATCGTTAACTATTGAACTAAACAAAAATAACTACTTTTGTACCGTGAATATACATGAAAAATACATAAAACGCTGCATTGAATTGGCACAAAATGGCTTCGGAACTACATACCCCAACCCAATGGTTGGAAGCGTAATTGTTTATGAAAACCAAATTATTGGTGAAGGCTGGCACAAAAAAGCCGGCGAACCACATGCTGAAGTTAATGCAATTCGATCCGTAAAAGACAAATCGCTATTAAAAAAAGCTACAATTTATGTAAGTTTAGAACCTTGCAGTCATTTTGGAAAAACACCTCCCTGTTGCGATCTCATCATCGAACATCAAATCCCGAATGTAGTGGTTGGAACTGTTGATCCTAACGAAAAAGTTGCAGGAAACGGTATTAAAAAACTAATTGCAGCCGGAGCAAACGTAACTGTTGGCGTTTTAGAAAAAGAATGTAACGAACTCAACAAACGTTTTTTTACTTTTCACCAGAAAAAAAGACCTTACATAATATTGAAATGGGCCGAGAGCCTGGACGGTTTTCTAGCTCCGGAAAAACAAATCAATCAGGATCGAAAACCGGTCTGGATTACCAATCAATATTCGAGACAACTGGTTCATAAATGGCGCAGCGAAGAGCAGGCGATTTTAGCAGGAACACAAACCGTTGTCGATGATAATCCAAAACTAAACACCAGGGATTGGTCAGGAAATAATCCGGTACGAGTTATTCCGGATCAAAACAATCGCATCGCAAAAGAAAGTTTTGTTTTTGACAATAGTGTAAAAACCATTGTATTTACGAAATCAGAAAACATCATTTCAGCAGAAAACACTAACTTTGAAGTAATTGACTTTAATCAAAATATAATTCCACAGATTTTAACTGTTTTGTTTCAAAACCAGATTCAGTCTATTATTATTGAAGGCGGATTGCAAACGTTACAATCTTTTATTGATCAGAATATTTGGGATGAAGCCCGAATATTTATTGGAGAAATTACTTTCGAAAAAGGAACAAAAGCGCCTGTTATTCAAAAGAAAAACGCAACCAGAACTTACATTCAAAGCGACGAATTACTAAACATTAGAAATTATGATTGATACTATAATTTTTGACTTTGGAGATATTTTTATCAATTTAGACAAACAAGCGACCATTTCAGAATTGCAGCAATTAGGCATGACGGAATGGAATGCTGAATTAGATCGTCTGAATCTTTTATTCGAGACAGGAGATATTTCGTATGATGATTTTTTGGCCGGATTTCAGAAAGAACTTCCAAACGCTTCAACTGAAGAAATATTAAAAGCATGGAATGCCGTTCTGGCAGATTTTCCTTTGTATCGATTAGAATTTCTACAAATGCTTTCTCAAAAATACAGATTGTTTTTATTGAGTAACACAGATTCGATTCATATCGCCACTTTCGAAAACAAAAGCGGAATTTCATTCTACAGTGATTTTTACCAATGTTTTGAAAAAGTTTATTTTTCATTTGAAATCGGAATGCGAAAACCGAATCCGGAAGTTTTTCAATACCTGATCAATAAACACGAATTATCTCCAAAACGCACTTTATTTGTAGATGACAAAAAAGAAAACACAGATTCAGCCGCCGCTTTAGGTTTCCATATTTGGAATTTACAAGTAGGCCAGGAAGATGTCGTAGACTTATTTGAGAAAAAGATACTTTAGTCTCTTAACCGCAAAGTTCGCAATCCCGATAGCTATCGGGATACGCAAAGTCGCCACAAAGCTTTGCGAACTTAATAAAGCCAATTATAAAAATAAAAAATACTTGCGCACTTTGCGGTAAAATTTAACTCTTTAGCTAAGAAATCAACAATAATTTAGAATTTTACTTTTGGAATACGACGACACCTATAAAACCATTGCCTTTGAATCTGAAGAAGTACTTTTAAAAGAAAAAGGAAGCAAATTCTTTGGTTACGCCTTTCCTGTAGAACAGGAAGATGAAGTAAAACCCATCATCGAAAATCTAAAAAAGCAGCATCCGCATGCCGTACACTTTTGTTACGCATATCAATTAGGCACAGCGCCAAAAATTTCTTATCGCGCAAATGACGATGGCGAACCCAGCAATACAGCCGGAGCACCAATTTACGGACAAATACAGTCATTTGGCTTAACGAACGTTCTGATAGTTGTCGTTCGGATTTTTGGAGGGACAAAATTAGGCGTTGGAGGATTAATTGCGGCTTACAAAACGACAGCACAAATGACTCTTGAGGCTTGCGAGATTATCGAAAAAACTATTGATGTTCATTTTTTAATCTCTTTTGATTATAAAAACATGAATAAAGTAATGCGTGTTATCAAGGAAAAAAAACTGGAAATCACATCTCAGGAAATGGAAATTGATGAAGTTTCAGGTTTGCCAATTGGTAAAATCAAGACAAAAACACGCAAAAAAAATGCCGAATCAGTATTCGACATTTTTGACTTAATGTTTGAAATCGATATCAAAATTATATAATTCCATAGAAAAACCCATCTCATTTTAACAATTATACCAATGTTTTAAACAATTCTAAAATGTACTCCGGAGGTGCTGTTGGCCTACCCGTTTTTAACGAAATAAATACTAAAATAAATGCTGCCGTTGTTAATAACTCATTCGCTTCATTATAAATCGCACACTCAAATTCAATCTTAACAGACGACTGACTTTTGAAAGCGGTATGAATCGTAAGAAGCTCATCGTAGCGCGCTGATTTTTTATAATTTATTTGCATGGAAACGATCGGCAATCCAATCCCGCTTTCTTCCATACTTTTATATGAAATCCCTTTATTTCTAAGCCATTCCACGCGTCCGATCTCAAAATAAGGGACATAATTTCCGTGATAAACGACTCCCATTTGATCAGTTTCAGAGTAACGAACACGCACTTGCGTTTGATGATTTTTCATTATTTATATATTAAAAAAAATTAAATTCCTAAAGTTCACGTACAACATTTTTTTATAAAATTAGAGGGCAAAATATTTTTTTTTACAGAAATTTGTTCACATATTTGTTATCCCGAAATACGGAATAAAATTGCTCCTTTTTTATTAGGAGAATCTTTATCAATAATAAAAAAATTTATCTGAATCTATGACTAAAACTGCTCAATCGGTATGGGAAAACTGTTTGTCCTTTATAAAAGACAATATTCAAGATCAAGCATATAAAACTTGGTTCGAACCAATCAAATCAGTTGAGCTAACCGACAACGCGTTATATATTCAGGTACCAAGTAAATTTTTCTACGAATGGCTAGAAGAACACTACGTAAAATTATTGAAAGTTGCGCTTACCAAAGAACTGGGAAAAAACGCAAAGTTACTCTATAAAATTAAAATGGAGAACACTTATGGCAATAAACAACCGTTTACCGAACAGTTGCCTAGTGCCAACAGAGTGCCAATGAAACCGCAAGAGGTTGATGCTCCGTTTAAAAACCTGAACCCTGAACTTAAAAATCCTTTTGTAATTCCCGGAATTAGAAATCTTAAAATCGAATCGCAATTAAATGCGAATTACAGTTTTGACAATTTCTTAGAAGGAGACTCTAACCGTCTGGCCCGTTCTGCAGGTATGGCTGTTGCCAACAAACCCGGAGGAACATCCTTTAATCCTTTATTGATTTTTGGTGGAGTTGGTTTAGGAAAAACACACTTAGCACACGCTATTGGTGTAGAAGTAAAAGACAAATATCCTGAAAAAACGGTTTTATATATTTCTGCCGAAATTTTCACACAACAATATATTGATTCGGTAAAAAAGAACAATCGTAATGATTTCATTCACTTTTACCAATTAATCGACGTTTTGATTATTGATGATGTTCAGTTTTTATCTGGAAAATCAGGAACTCAGGACGTATTTTTCCATATTTTCAACTACCTGCACCAAAACGGAAAACAGGTAATTTTGACTTCGGACAAAGCTCCTGTTGACATGCAGGATATAGAACAACGTTTGTTATCCCGTTTTAAATGGGGATTATCTGCTGAGTTACACCAGCCGGATTACGAAACCAGAATTTCGATCTTAAAAAATATTCTATATCGTGACGGTGTTGAGATGCCGGAAGATATTATTGAATATGTTGCCCGCAACATTAAATCGAATGTGAGAGAACTTGAAGGTGCAATCATTTCGTTAATCGCACAATCTTCTTTCAACAAAAAAGAAGTTACGATCGAATTAGCAAAAAGCGTTGTAGAGAAATTCGTTAAAAACGTAAAGAGAGAAATCTCTATCGATTATATCCAAAAAATTGTGTCTGATTATTTCCAGTTAGATATTGAAACACTTCAATCTAAAACCAGAAAGAGGCATGTTGTTCAGGCGAGACAATTGGCTATGTTTTTTGCAAAGAAATTTACTAAAGCTTCTTTGGCAAACATTGGTTCACAAATTGGAGATCGTGATCACGCTACCGTATTACACGCTTGCAAAACCGTTGACAATTTAGTTTCTACAGACAAACAATTCAAAAAATTTGTCGAAGACATCAACAAAAAACTAACGCTATAAACGCGAATCATGCCAGTAAAAATTTTAATGGTTTGTTTGGGAAATATTTGCAGATCACCTTTAGCCGAAGGTATTTTAGCATCAAAATTACCCCGCGATAAATTTATTGTTGATTCAGCCGGAACCGGTTCCTGGCATGTAGGTCACTCACCTGACAAACGCTCTGTTGCTGTAGCCAAAAAAAATGGCTTATGCATTGACAATCAAAAAGGCAGGCAATTTAAAATTACGGATTTTAATGAATTTGATTATATCTATGTAATGGATAATTCAAATTACAGAGATGTCATTCAGCTGGCCAAAACCCCGGAAGACAAAAATAAAGTACATCTTATTTTAAACGAGTTATTGCCGGATGAAAATGCAGATGTTCCTGACCCTTATTACGGAGCCATAAATGGTTTCGACAACGTCTACCAAATGTTAGACGAAGCTGCTGAAATCATTTCACAAAAACTTATCAAAGCACACCCTTAATTAATTCTTTTCATTTTTTTCTTCTAAAAGAAATCATGAAAAGAAATTTCTATTTTTATAAAATCCGTTTTATCAATTAAAAAAACGCACATGAAACTTCTAGGAAAATTATATTTAATTCCAACAACAATGGGCGAAAGCGATCCGATGGATGTTTTGCCACAAACCGTAAAAAGAAGTATCGACTTTATAGATCATTATATTGTTGAAAACGAAAAAACAGCCAGAAAATCAATAAAAGCAGTTTCTCCTGAAAAGAAACAATCAGAGCTTATACTTTTCACACTTAATAAACGAACAGAACCAAGCGAACATTTAGACTTCATCAAACCTTTATTAGAAGGTAAAAATGTTGGACTTATGAGCGAAGCAGGTTGTCCGGGAGTTGCTGACCCAGGTGCTGTAATTGTAAAACTGGCACATGAAAAAGGAATTCAGGTGGTACCATTGGTTGGGCCTTCTTCTATTTTATTAGCGATGATGGCCTCAGGAATGAACGGTCAAAGTTTTACTTTCAATGGATATTTACCTATTGATAAAGACGAGAAAAAATCAGCTTTAAAACATTTTGAAAAATTATCTCAGGATAAAAATCAATCACAAATTTTTATTGAAACACCTTACAGAAACAACAAACTGGTTGAAGATATTTTACAGATCGTAAATCCGTCAACTCATTTGTGTATTGCAACTGATATTACATTACCGACAGAATTTATTAAAACAATGCGTGTTGCAGATTGGAAAAAATTAAAGGTTGATCTTCATAATCGACCAACAATTTTTATCATACATAAAATGTAAACTATCTTTAAAAACCACCCACAATGAAAAAAATTCTAATCCTGACTTTAATTTGCTTCACTCAAAATATATTTTCTCAAGAGAACTATGTCCCTAAAGGAAATATAACGAATGATGAAAATAAACTTTATAATACTGCAGGAATAGATGTAGCCCCTGAATTTATAGGAGGAATGAATAACTTTTATAAATTCATTTCTCAAAATTACAGGATTCCAAAAGAGAAACCTGCCTCCATGAAAGGAAAGGTTTTTGCTACCTTTGTTATTGAAAAAGACGGTTCACTAAACGATATAAAAATACTTAGAGACATAGGTTATGGCACAGGTGAGGAAGCTATTCGGGTTTTAAAACTATGTCCAAAATGGAATCCCGGAAAGCTAAAAGACAAAGAAGTGAGAGTACTTTACGCGATGCCAATAGCTGTAAATTAGTTTTTTTTCCATAATACTTTCTCGAAAGTTTTCCTTAATCAAACTTTATTATGAGCAAACTCCCTAACGTAACTACAAGCATTTTTACGGTAATGTCTAAAATGGCAGCCGAATACAATGCGATAAATCTTTCGCAGGGATTTCCAAATTTTCCTTTAGACGAGAGATTGACTGACATTATTGCAAGATTAGCGAAGGAAAACGTACATCAATATACACCAATGGCCGGTTTTCCGCCATTGATGCGCCAGATTGCAAAATTAGTTCAGAGTTCTTATAATAGAACCATTGTTCCTGAAACAGAGATTCTGGTTACAGCCGGTGCCACTCAGGGAATTTTTACTTCGATTCTGGCTTTGGTTAAAACGGGTGATGAAGTTATTATTCTCGATCCGAGTTATGATTCTTATGAATCTCCGGTTTTATTATGTAATGCAAAACCTATTCGGGTAGCATTAAACGATGATTACACGCCAAACTGGGAAACCATAAAAAAAGCGTGTTCCTCAAAAACAAAGATGATTATCATCAATAATCCGCATAATCCAACGGGGAAAATCCTTAACGAAGACGACTTTCTACAACTGGAAAAATTACTTTTAAAACATCCGGACATTATTGTTTTATCCGATGAAGTATACGAATACATTACTTTCGAAGAAAAACACATTTCGGCACATACCAAAGATTTCCTTTTGAATCGATGTATCATGGTTTCTTCCTTTGGAAAATCATTTCACATCACAGGCTGGAAAATTGGTTATATCGTTGCGCCCGAGCATTTGATGAAAGAAATCAAAAAAGTACATCAGTTTTTGGTTTTTAGTGTCAACAGTATTTCCCAAGCTGCGATTAGCGAATATTTAAATGTTGTTGATGTCAATTTGCTTGGAAAATTCTATCAGGAAAAAAGAGATTATTTCCAGAAATTGCTTCAAAATAGTCGTTTTGAATTAAAACCTTGCGAAGGAACTTATTTTCAGGTGGCTTCATATGCCAACATTTCAAAAGATGATGATATTACTTTTTGCAAAAAATTAATCACGGATCATGGCGTTGCCGCAATCCCGATTTCTACTTTTTATTCCGACCATAAAGACCAAAAATTAATCCGTTTTTGTTTTGCCAAAGATGATTTCACTTTAGAATCAGCAGCAAAAAAATTGTGTGATATATAAAGTTTATCAAAATTTTATAACATTATTATGCGTGCATCCTATTTATTTAATTAATATTGTAATAAAAAGAAAATAATATGAGCTATACAGATAAAATGTTAAGAGATGACGCTTTACAAGGTAAGGTCATTGTAGTTACCGGTGGAGGAAGTGGTCTAGGAAAAGCTATGACAAAATATTTCTTAGAATTAGGCGCTCAGGTAGCGATTACTTCCAGAGATTTAGAAAAGCTAAAAGCCACTGCAACTGAACTTGAAACTGAAACCGGAGGAAAATGTTTGCCACTTCAATGTGATGTTCGCCATTATGAAGAAGTAGAAAATATGCTTCAGGAAGTTTTGAAGGCTTTCGGAAAAGTTGACGTTCTTTTGAACAACGCAGCCGGGAATTTTATTTCTCCTACTGAACGTTTATCTGCCAATGCATTTGATACTGTTATAGATATCGTATTAAAAGGTTCTAAAAACTGTACACTTGCCTTTGGAAAGCACTGGATTGACACCAAACAAAAATCGTCTACTATTTTAAATATTGTTACCACTTATGCCTGGACAGGATCAGCGTATGTTGTACCCAGTGCTACTGCAAAGGCTGGAGTTCTTGCCATGACACGCAGCTTAGCTGTTGAATGGGCAAAATACGGGATTCGTTCTAACGCAATTGCTCCGGGGCCATTTCCAACAAAAGGGGCCTGGGACAGATTATTGCCCGGAGATCTTGCAGAAAAATTTGACATGGCAAAAAAAGTGCCATTGAAACGTGTAGGTGATCATCAGGAATTAGCCAATTTAGCGGCTTATTTAGTTTCTGATTTTTCAGCTTATGTAAATGGCGAAGTCATCACGATTGATGGAGGCGAATGGTTAAAAGGCGCGGGACAATTTAATTTATTAGAAGCAATTCCGGAAGAACTTTGGGATCAGTTAGAAATGATGATCAAAGCAAAAAAGAATAAATAATTTTATGTGCTTACTAAATTCAGAATATTTTTTATAAACTATACTGATTGCACCAAATCCCGAAGGTTTTACTTTCGGGATTTTTTTTATGTTTTTACCATATAAGTAATATAAGTTCAGTTAAGTATTGCTTATTTAAAAATCTAACTGCTTACTTTTCCTTATCTCACTTATATGGTTTAAATAAACAATCCATGTTTTAGATAATATAAATCATAGTATTTTTAACATTTAAGCAATATAAGTTCAATGAAGTAATAAATTGTTTAAATATCTGTTTGCTTAATTTTACTTATATCACTTATATGGTTTAAATAAATAATATGTCTACACAATTCACTTAAATTATTATTTTTGCCAAACAAATATCAAACAAAAAATTATGCTCATTATTGGAATTGCAGGAGGAACAGGAAGTGGAAAAACAACAGTAGTACACCAGATCATGAACGAATTACCAGACACTGAAGTGGGCGTAATTTCTCAGGATTCTTACTATAAAGAAACCCATAATTTGTCATTCGACGAAAGAGCATTAATCAATTTTGATCATCCACGTGCGATCGATTTTGAATTATTGGTAAAACACTTAAAAGCTTTAAAAGAAGGCGAGACTATCGATCAGCCTGTATATTCATTCATACAACACAACAGAACTGACGATACCGTATCAACGCATCCCAGAAAAGTGATGATTGTTGAAGGAATTCTAATCTTGACCAATCCTGAGCTACGTGACCTTTTTGACGTTAAAGTATACGTTCACGCTGATTCTGACGAAAGATTAATTCGCCGTTTAAAGCGTGATATTTCAGAACGCGGACGCGATATCGACGAGGTTTTAACCCGTTATCAAAATACCTTAAAACCTATGCACGAGCAATTTATCGAACCATCAAAAGCTTTCGCAGACATTATTATTCCTAACGATAAATACAACACGGTAGCCATCGATGTAGTTCGCGCTGTAATTAATCAACGAATTTCATAATTTTTATCGTAAATTTATTCCAGAAATATTAGGAGCTATTTCCCGCTCTCGCCTTTATCTTTTTATGTCCGCTGTGGCGGACATAAAAAGGATACCGGCTCCATCGGGGCTAGAACACCAATCGAACTAAAAAGAAGTAATCAGTTAAGAGAAAATGAAAATCAAAAATCCATATAAAGGCAAACGCTGGTTCAAATTACTCGGCAATAAATATGTTTGGGTTTTACTGTTTTTTGTAATCTGGATGTTCTTTTTAGATAATTACTCTTATTTTGATCATCGTTTTTTAGATGGGCAGATTAATGAATTACAAGACAATAAAAAATATTATCAGGACGAAATAAAAAAAGATCAGGAACAGATCAAGCAGCTTAAAAATCCTGAACAAATAGAAAAATATGCTCGCGAAAAGTACTTCATGAAAAAAGACAGCGAAGATATTTACATCATCCAATTTGAAGGAGATACTATTCAAGACACAAAAGAATAATCAGAAAAAAGCATACAATCCCAATGGCTACTACCCTATTCGACGATTTTAATCCGATTTCATCCAAACAATGGAAACAAAAAATTCAGTTTGAATTAGACGGAGCTGATTATAACGAAACCGTTATTTGGAATTCTCCGGAAGATATTCAGGTTAAACCATTTTATCATATTGACGAATTTTCTAAAGCTGCTTCTGTAGAGACTCAGGCATCTAATTTTAAAATTTGCCAAAATATCTTCGTTTATGATATTGAGAAATCGATTCAAAGAGCGATAAACACTATCGAAAGAGGTGCAGAAAGTTTACGTTTTACCATTCAGAACGAAAAAATCGATATTCAGAAATTATTAGAAACTCTTCCTTTAGAAAATAGAGTCGTTTACTTTAATTTGACTTTTATTTCAATCGATTTCGTAAAAGTATTAGACACCATTTCGATCCAGAAAAAAGCCCATTTTTATTGCAATATTGACCCGATTGGTCATTTTGCAAGAGAAGGAAACTGGTTTACAACATCCGAGAAAAATAATTTCGAAACAATCGAAAAAATTGCAAAAGCAACAACAAACCTTTCTTTATTAAGTATAGATCTGGGTTTGTATCAAAATGCAGGTGCCAACATTACACAACAAATTGCGTATACTTTGGCGCATGCAAACGAATATTTGAATCGTTTACCTACCATTACAAAACCCATTGTTTTTCAAATATCCGTAGGAACCAATTATTTCTTTGAAATTGCAAAACTTCGGGCTTTACGAATGCTTTTTAAATTAATAGCATCAGAATACAATCCCGATTTAGAATGTCATTTTTTGGTAACACCAACCAAACGTAATAAAACAATTTACGATTACAATGTCAATATGCTTCGCACCACGACCGAATGTATGTCGGCTATTTTGGGTGGCGCAGATGCCGTCGCTAATTTACCTTACGATTCTTTATACCATAAAGACAATGAATTTGGTGACCGAATCGCCAGAAATCAATTATTAGTCTTAAAACACGAAAGCTATTTTGACAAAGTCAATAATCCGGCTGACGGAAGTTATTATATAGAAAGTCTTACTACACAATTAGCAGAAAAAAGTTTGACCTTGTTTAAAGATATTGAAGCCAGTGGCGGATTTTTGAAACTTTTAAACGATGGAACCATCAAAAAGAAGATTCAGGAAAGCGCTGCTAAAGAACAGGAATTATTCGATTCTAAAAAAGAAATATTATTAGGGACAAATAAATATCCCAATAAAGATGACAAAATGAAACACGATTTAGAATTGTTTCCTTTTGTAAAAATAAAACCAAGAAAAACATTAATTACACCCATAATCGAAAAAAGATTGGCAGAAAAGCTGGAACAAGAACGATTGGAGCTTGAATAAAATTCATTTCAAATAGTTATATTTGATTTAAACCTAAATAATAATGGAAGCAATTAGACAAATAATATCAGTTAAAAATCATTCTGTAACCGTTATACTACCAGATGATTTTATTGCAGATGAAGTAGAAGTAATTATTTTGCCTGTGCAAAATGACCATTATAAAATTCCTCAATGGCAAATTGATCAAGTTAGGGAAAGAACAGAAAACTATTTAAAAAATCCTAAAAATGTTACTGACATTGATGATTTTTTAAAAGAAATTGAAGATGATCTATAAAGTAGTTATTATTGAAGAAGCTAAAGTAGATTATAAAAAATCTTTGCTTTGGTATAAAGGCATACATCCAAAATTAGCTGTTAGGTTTAATGATTCTTTCAAAAGAAGTATTGCAATCATTAAAAAAGACCCATTATTATTTCAAATAAGATATGATAACATTCGAATCCTACTTTTAAAAACTTTTCCATACGCGATACATTATTCGATTTATGAAAATTGCATCGTTATTAAATCTATTTTTCACACATCGAGAGATAGCGAATTAAACGTATTCTAAACAACATTTTTTACAATTGAGAAAAGACCTTAAACATATTAAGTTAAACGTTAAAAGTGAGAAGTTAGATGGTGATACTAAAGATCAACAGCTAAAATCTGACCACTTTTTTACAGCGGAAGGAATCGAGCTCAAAGAAACTTATTCTGAAAAGGATATCGAAGATTTAGAGTTTCTTGATTTTGGAGCAGGTTTCGCACCTAATTTACGCGGACCTTACGCTACTATGTACGTGAGGCGCCCGTGGACAATTCGACAATATGCCGGATTTTCTACCGCAGAAGAAAGCAATGCCTTTTACAGACGAAATCTGGCAGCAGGACAAAAGGGATTATCAATTGCTTTTGATCTGCCAACGCATCGCGGATACGACTCTGATCATGAAAGAGTTGTTGGAGATGTTGGAAAAGCCGGAGTTGCGATAGATTCTGTTGAAGACATGAAAGTATTGTTCGATCAGATTCCGTTAGATGAAATGTCAGTTTCGATGACTATGAACGGTGCTGTTTTACCTATTATGGCATTTTATATTGTTGCTGCCGAAGAACAAGGTGTTGAAATCGGAAAACTCTCAGGAACAATCCAAAATGATATCCTGAAAGAGTTTATGGTTCGTAATACTTATATCTACCCGCCAACTCCTTCGATGAAGATTATTGCAGACATCTTTGAATTTACGAGCAAGAAAATGCCGAAATTCAATTCTATATCCATTTCAGGATATCACATGCAGGAAGCCGGAGCAACTGCTGATATCGAATTGGCTTATACGCTTGCAGATGGTTTAGAATATATCAGAACCGGACTTTCTACAGGAATGACTATTGATGAGTTTGCTCCTCGCCTCTCTTTCTTTTGGGCCATTGGAATGAATCACTTTATGGAAATTGCCAAAATGCGTGCCGGAAGAATGATTTGGGCAAAATTAGTACAGCAATTTAATCCTAAAAGCGATAAATCTTTAGCTTTAAGAACACATTGTCAAACTAGTGGCTGGAGTCTAACAGAACAAGATCCTTTTAATAATGTAGCCAGAACTTGTATTGAAGCAACCGCAGCTGCTTTTGGAGGAACTCAATCCTTACATACCAATGCATTAGATGAAGCTATTGCCTTACCAACAGACTTTTCGGCAAGGATAGCACGTAATACACAGATATTTTTACAGGAAGAAACTAAAATTACTAAAACAGTTGATCCCTGGGGAGGAAGTTATTATGTGGAAAGCCTCACAAATGAAATTCTAAAAAGTACCTGGAAACTAATTGAAGAAGTAGAAGAACTAGGCGGAATGACAAAAGCCATTGAAGCCGGAATTCCAAAGCTAAGAATTGAAGAAGCTGCAGCCAGAAAACAAGCCAGAATCGATAGCGGTCAGGATATAATAGTTGGTGTCAATCAATATCGATTAGAGAAAGAAGATCCGCTACATATTTTGGATGTTGACAATCAAATGGTCCGCAAGCAGCAACTAGAGCAACTTGAAGAAATAAAAGCAAAAAGAGATACTCAAAAAGTAAATCAATCACTCGAAAAATTAATACTTTGTGCCAAAACCGGACAAGGAAACTTATTAGAAATTGCTATTGAAGCCGCTCGAAACAGAGCAACATTGGGCGAAATCAGCGATGCTCTCGAAAGTGTCTTTGGCAGATACAAAGCACAAATTAAATCCTTTAGCGGTGTGTATAGTGCAGCAATAAAAAATGACGAGAATTTTGAAAAGGCCAAAAAGCTAGCTGATGCCTTTGCAAAACAAGAAGGAAGACGTCCCAGAATTATGATTGCTAAAATGGGACAAGACGGTCATGATCGTGGTGCAAAAGTAGTAGCGACCGGTTATGCAGATGTAGGTTTTGACGTTGATATTGGCCCGCTTTTTCAAACTCCTGCCGAAGCTGCCAAACAAGCAGTTGAAAATGATGTACACATTCTAGGCGTTTCATCATTAGCAGCAGGACATAAAACATTAGTTCCTCAGGTTATCGAAGAACTCAAAAAACACGGGCGGGAAGATATTATGGTTATTGTGGGCGGAGTAATTCCTGCTCAGGACTATCAGTTTTTATTTGATGCCGGAGCTGTTGCCGTTTTTGGTCCGGGAACTAAAATCAGTGAAGCAGCTATTAAAATCTTAGAAATCTTAATTGACTAAAGAGCATAAAAAAATCCCGNNATTTTTTTATGCTCTTCTAAATTTGATCGTGTATTGTAGCATCATTATCTGCCTCGATACGAGAAAGATCATAACCACCAAAGGCTTTCATATAACTTTTTAAGGAAGTTCCGTAAGCATCTCTAAAATGCCTGTTTCCATTGTTTTTGAAAAAGTTCTTAACTGAACCTGCCCCTCCAAGGTGTGCAGCAGCTAAAATACCGGATTCGGTAATAGCAACACCGTTGACTATTTTTCCTGTGTACTTTTCGATTTCTTTACGCAAAATCCATTTGTTCTTGGATAGTAATGCAAGGAAAGCTTTTTCTTGTAGTGCAGGATCTTTTAAAAAGGCTTTGTCATTTTTAACCCCAACTGCTCTTAAAGCTTTAGAACCAAATTGATATTTCCCCATGTAACCCAATGAATTTACCAATCGGTATTTTCCCTGAGATTCTTTAAAAGCAACAGCTTCTTTAAAACTTATAAGACGCTTTTCTGTAAATAGGACATTTACCTTTTTTTCTGTAGGATAATCATCCTCTTCTTGTGATGGAAATACGTATTCAGATCCATCGGTTTTTTCTATTAGAAACCACGGTTTGGTTTCCAGATTAAAGGGTTTAAAACCCAAACTCAAAAATGTAATAATAACGATCAAACTCGCATAAAAATACCACTTCTTTATCATAAATTGTTTTTCTTCAAGACGCTGTCACCCTCTTGAAATTTCTACGGTGCAAAGATAAGAAATACAAAACAATACTAACAATCAAGTAGTTACAGATTATTTAAAAAGCAATAATCTCTTTTAACCCCTTTATTGACGGAGTATTGGAGTGATGAGACCACTTTTCTATTTTACCCTAAAAACAAAAAAAAGAACGTCAAAAAAAGAGCATTTTTAGCATTTTTTTATCAAATTTCAACAAAAAACAAGAAAAAACCTACGCTAAAATTTAATTTTTAAGACCAAAAAAGAAACTTCATTTTTAAAATTCATTCCAATCATATCGAAATAAAATGCAATTTTACATCAAATTTCAAGCTCTGTTTTTACGAAAAAGTTAAATTTAGCAGAACGTAAATTCCTTTTTTTGATAAAAAAATTTTCAGAGCATTCATTAAATACAAAATTTATAAAAACATCAATTCACTGCTTTGTTCCAAAATTCTTAAATGCTTCATTTTTTTATGTAGGAAATAAAAAAAATGATATCTCTTTACCAAACTAAAACAAAAAAAACCGAAGCTAAAAACTTCGGTTTTCCATATTTTTTGCTTGCATTATATGCAAAATCTGATCTATCTCGTTACTCCCTGACTAGCAATCCAGTCTGAATATTTTTTTGCATTTATTTGATGCTGCTCATAAGTTGAGGCAAATTCATGATAGCCAAAACGATCTACACTCGCACAAAAATAAATGTAATCGTTTTTCTCGGGATTCAAAACGGCTTCGAGAGCTGTAATATCAGGCATTGCAATAGGTCCCGGAGGAAGTCCTATATTTACATAAGTATTGTATGGTGATTTCATTACCAAATCGTTATAAAAAACTCTTTTAATCACCTGATCAAAATCATTATCTCTTAGTTTTAAGGCATAAATAACTGTTGGATCTGCTTGCAAAGGCATTTCTAGTCGTAAACGATTCAAATAAACACCTGCAATACGAGGTCTTTCATCTTTTTTAACGGATTCTTTATGAACGATAGAAGCTAAAATTGTAGCCTGGACAGGAGTTAACCCTTGTTCTTTTGCTTTTTCTATTCTTTCAGCAGTCCAGAAATTATGGTATTCCTTGATCATTTTATCACGGAATTTCTCGGCAGAAGTATTCCAGTAAATTTCATAAGTATTTGGAATAAACATTGCAAATACATTTTCTTCATTAAAACCATTTTCTTTCAAAAAAGCAGGATCTTTGATTGCTTTCATTAAAGACAAACTATCTGCTTCAATTTCAGCACCAACTCTCCCTGCAAAATTCTCTAAACGCTCCTGATTATTAAAAGCCAATTTCACCGGAATATTAGCACGCATAGCACGAACTAAATCCATATTATTCATGTCTTTTTTAAGCAAAAAACGACCTGATTTTACATTTTCAGGATAGCTTCTTTTATTGGCAACCATTTCAAAATTGTCAAAATTCTTGATATAAGGTGCTAATATTTTCTTCACATCAGTATAATTGGCACCCGTTGGCACATATACATAAAGTTCTTTCTCTTCGAATTTGGTATTGGCGCTGAATATTTTATTAATTAAAATAAACCCATAAATCATTAAAACTGAAATTACGGCTACAGCAGATATCGTGATTATTTTTTTTAAGCTCAAAGTCTAAAGTTTAAATTTGTTTGTTAATTAACTGAAAAATTGCTTCATCGTGATAGCGGTTATTAAGCAAAATCCAATCCTTCTTAATTCCTATTTTCTCAAAGCCAAATTTAGTAAAAAGTGCTATACTTGGTACATTTCCTACAGCAATATTTGCATATAATTGATGCAAATTTAAATTATGAAAAGAATACTTAATTAAAAGTTCTAATGCCTCAGAGCCAATCTTTTGATTTCTATTTTCACCACTCTTAATAACAATTCCAACACCTGCCCTGTTATTTTTTGGATCAAATTCAAATAAATCAATTAATCCAATCGCCGGAAAATCCTGATCCTGACAGATTGCCAAACGCAATTGTTTGGCTTCGTAAATATCCTGTTGCGCATTTTCGAGATACTGGCGAACTAAAAATCGGCTATAAGGTGTTTGTGTATTACTGACTTCCCAAATATTTTCATCATTCTCCATCGCATATACAAACTCTAAATCATTAGGTTCTAATGCACGCAGATAAATATTTTCGCCTTTGAGTGTGATCATTGTTGATTGTAAATTTTGGAGTTTGGAGTTTAGAATTTTAAAACTTGGATTTTAAATCTCTATTATTCCTTTAAAAACAAATTTTGCCGGTCCTGTTAGGAAAACATTCGTAAAATGATCACCCAGTTTATCAAAAGAAACGGTTAGTTTTCCTCCTTCAACATTCAGATTAATCGAAGTTTTATCTGTCTCACCAATAGCATTCATTGCAATTGCAACTGCAGTGGCTCCTGTTCCGCAAGCCAGAGTTTCATCTTCTACGCCTCTTTCGTAAGTACGAAGTGAAAAAGTACTGTCATCAACCTTTTTTACAAAATTAATGTTACTTCCTTTTTCTCCATATAATGCACCATAACGAATTGCAGCACCATTTTCTTTTACATTATAATGTTCCAGATCATCAACAATCTGAACATGATGCGGTGAACCCGTATCTAAAAAAGTATAAGATTCTTTCTTCTGCACTTCATCGACATCAATCATCTGCAGCGAAATAATAGCCTCTTCTCCAACAGAAGCATGATGCAAACCGTCTGTTGCAATAAATGTAGTTTTGTTTTCAATAACGCCTAGTTGATTGGCAAATGCTACTAAACAACGACCGCCATTTCCGCACATCGAACTCTGATTTCCATCAGAATTATAATACACCATTCTGAAGTCAGTTTCAGCATCATTTTCTAACAAAATAAGTCCGTCAGCTCCTATTCCGAAACGTCTGTCGCACAAACGTTCAATTAATTTAATGTCCTCTTTTGGAAAGAAATCTGATCGGTTATCAATCATTACAAAATCATTCCCGGTACCCTGATATTTATAAAATTCTATTTGCATTTTTTTTACATTAGTACTACAAAAGTACGAACAAATAATTAATGAAATGTTAATCAATGTTAAAGAGAGTTAAACCATTTTATTCGTTAATTTTTTGAATTATTTTTACATAAAATTACCTAAACACAAATTATAACAACTTAAATATAAAATATAGCTATGAAAAGACTTTCAACCTTATTTTTGGTTTCACTACTTAGTGGTGCTACTACCCTTGGAGCTTACAAGTTATTATTTGAAAGCAACAATTCTTTTTTTGGAGGAAAAAATTCTGTTGTAACTCTTGCTCCCAATACGTTTGGGAAAAATGTCGCATTATCTGCTGAAACCGTTGATTTTACGGCTGCCGCAGATAAAACGATTCATACTGTTGTTCACGTCAAAAATGTTTCAAGAAGAACAGTAAGTAACCCTATGTTAGAATTTTTCTATGGCTACGGTGGCCAGCAGCAACAAGAACAAGTTGGTACCGGATCTGGTGTGATAATTTCCGAAGACGGATATATTGTAACAAACAATCACGTGATCAAAGACGCTACAGAAATAGAAATTACTTTAAACAATAAAAAGTCTTATAAAGCAAAACTAATTGGTACGGATTCTAAAATGGATATCGCATTGCTGAAAATTGATGCAAATGAAAAATTACCTTATACTGCCTTCGCAAATTCAGATTCTGTAAAAATTGGAGAATGGGTTTTGGCGGTTGGAAATCCGTATAATCTAACCTCTACTGTAACTGCCGGAATTGTTTCAGCAAAAGCCAGAAATCTGGATACTAACGGAATTCAGTCTTTCATTCAGACGGATGCTGCAGTAAATCCTGGAAATAGTGGTGGCGCATTGGTCAATACGAGAGGGGAATTAATCGGTATTAATACTATGATTTCGTCAATGACAGGTTCTTATGTTGGATATTCATTTGCTGTTCCTTCTAATATTGCTCGAAAAATCATTGAAGATATTATGGAATTTGGAAATGTTCAGAGAGGAATACTCGGCGTTGAAGGCGGCGAATTAAACAGCACAGTTTCTAAAGAATTAGGTGTTAGCGAAACGCAAGGTTTCTATATCAGTAAAGTTTCCAAAAATTCAGGTGCTGAAAAAGCCGGACTTGGCAAGGGAGATATTATCGTAAAACTTGATGATCAAAATATTTCAACTTATGCTGATCTTTCTGGTTATATCAATACTAAACGACCAAATGATGTGGTAAAAGTAACCTACATTAAGGACGGTAAAACTAAAACGGTTCCGGTAACTTTAAGTAAAAACGAATTTTACAGTACCGAATTTAAAGGAATTGAATTAGAAAATATTGATGCAACTGATAAAAAGAAATTTAGAATTGATTATGGTGTAAAAATCAGAACTATCAACAATGAAAATTTAAAACAATATCAAAATGAGTTACAGGGAAATATTATCCTAAGTATCGATAATGTGAAAGCAACAAATATCGAAACTGTTTCTAAGCTGTTAAACAGAAAAGATGAAGGACAAAGTATGCGCCTTGAAATGATTAATAAAAATGGAGAAATCCTTAGAATTATTATTTAATCTTAATTTACAGTGGCACTATTTCAGTCATAAAAAACGGATAACTTAGATTAAAACCTCAAAAAGCCATCTTAGCAATAAGGTGGCTTTTTTTGTTTTCTTCTGTTATAAGAGTAGAAAAATTCTCTTTTCCGGAATGCATTTTTCATATTATTCGAAGAAAATATTTTTTATACGGATTTTAAAAATAAATCATAAAATAGCTTACGAAATCGATTGAAATAGATACTTTTGCGCAAAATTTAAAAATATTCGTGTATTTATTTTTTCAATTTAATCAATTATGAGCAACAAATCTTTGTACCAAAAAGAGGTATCACTACAAGTCGACCGAAGAAGAGCTGGCGTCGAATTAATTAAAATCATAAGTGATTTATGGTATGACAAATCCATTGAAATGGTTTTATTTAAAAATCAGTTATTGGATAAAAATGTCAGCGACATAATCAATTTGCATCAATATGCAGGTGAATTTGTGGGTAAACCCATCACCATTTTTGATTCTGTTGAAATTGCAAAAGTTATTTTAACCTTAGATCTTCCTCCTGCAAAATTAGATCTTGGAAAACTAACTTATGAATATCGTTTAGAAGATGAAAAATATCCGGACGCACGGTATTTTGTCATCGATAAATTAAAAAAGGCTAAATCATCAGAAGAAATCCAGCCAAAAGATGTTGTTCTATATGGTTTTGGAAGAATTGGCAGATTATTAGCCCGCGAATTAATGTCTAAAACGGGTAAAGGAAACCAGTTGCGTCTGCGAGCAATTGTAACCCGTGACAAGAATGACTCATCTACTTTAGAGAAACGAGCTTCTCTTTTAAGATATGATTCCATTCACGGAGATTTTCAGGGATCGGTAATTGCTGATCCAAAAAATAATGCTTTGATCATAAACGGAACTACTGTACATATTATCACAGCAAACGCTCCTGAAGAAATTGACTATACGCAATACGGAATCAATGATGCCTTAGTAATTGATAATACCGGAGCTTTTACAACTGAAGAAGCCTTAAAAAGACATTTGACTTCTCAAGGTATTAGCAAAGTTTTATTGACAGCTCCCGGAAAAGGAGTACCTAATATTGTTCATGGCGTAAATCATAACGAATACAATCCGGATGAAATTGACATTTTTTCAGCTGCCTCTTGTACTACAAATGCCATAACTCCCGTTTTAAAAGCTATAGAAGATACTTTAGGTGTTGTAAAAGGTCATTTAGAAACAATTCACGCTTATACAAACGACCAGAATTTGGTTGACAATATGCATAAAAAATACCGTCGCGGAAGAGCTGCAGCTTTAAATATGGTTATTACTGAAACTGGCGCCGGAAGTGCCGTTGCAAAAGCTTTACCATCATTAGAAGGTAAATTAACCTCTAATGCTATTAGAGTTCCTGTTCCAAACGGATCTTTAGTTGTTTTGAATTTAGAAGTTAAAAAAACAACTTCAATTCCTGCAATCAATAAAATTATGAAAAAATACGCTCTTGAAGGAGAATTAGTAGAGCAAATAAAATATTCGCTAAACAACGAATTAGTTTCATCTGATATCGTGGGAACATCAGCTCCGTCAATTTATGACAGTAATGCAACTATTGTATCAAAAGACGGAAAGAACATCGTGCTTTATATTTGGTACGATAACGAATATGGGTACAGTCATCAGGTAATACGTCTGGCCAAGTACATTGCCAAAGTAAGACGTTTTACTTATTATTAATATACACCAAAACCAATTTTCTTAAAACCATCAGGTTCTCCTGGTGGTTTTTTGTTTAAATGATATACTTATAATACTTTAAATTATATAGGTAAAACCGTTGTACTCTTTACTTCAGAAATTACAAAAACGGTATTTATCAAAGAAACCTCAGGCAATATTGATAATTTTTTTTGGTGAAACTGATGGTAGCTTTCCATATCCGGAATGATAATTTTGAGCATGTAGTCAAAATTTCCCGAAACATAATTACATTCTACCACTTCAGGCAAATTCAAAATGGACTGATTAAATCCCTCTGAAGTATCATAAGTTTGTTTTGTTAGTGTAACCTGACAATAAACTGTAAGATTGTTACCCAGTTTTTTCTTGTTCAAAATCGAAACATACTTCTCAATAACCCCTTCTTTCTCAAGGCGTTTAACCCGATCGTGCACAGGCGTAAGAGACAGATTTATTTTGTTTGCGATGTCTTTTAAGGTATAGTGCGCATTTTCCTGCAAAAGTCGTAGGATTTTTTTGTCAATTTCATCTAAAGCCATAACGAAAACGTTTTCTATAATTAATAAAATTTAGTCTTTTTTTCTTTTTGGGTAAGCAAGAAAGCTTTCAAAAAGAATATTTTTCTGTAAAAGTATTAAATAAAATAATATTTTCTTATTTATAGGTCTCTAATCCATAATATATTCTCTATCTGTAGTTTTGTAAAAGAATTTCAATAAAAACGAAAAAATATAACAAAATGATAATAGGTGTTCCAAAAGAAATAAAAAATAACGAAAACCGTGTGGCTTTAACTCCAGCCGGAGTTTCTGAAATGAAAAAACACGGGCATGTAGTGTATGTTCAGGCAACAGCGGGTTTAGGAAGTGGTTTTAGCGATGAGGAATATACAAATGCAGGCGCGGTTGTTTTGGCAACTATTGAAGAAGTATATGCTATTGCTGAAATGATCATTAAAGTAAAAGAACCAATTGCATCTGAATATCCATTAATCAAAAAAGATCAATTATTATTTACTTACTTTCATTTCGCCTCATCAGAACCATTAACTCACGCTATGCTTGAAAAAGGTGCTGTATGTCTGGCTTATGAAACAGTTGAAAAAGCAGATCGTAGTTTACCTTTATTAGTTCCAATGTCTGAAGTTGCTGGTCGTATGGCCATTCAGCAAGGAGCGAAATACCTTGAGAAACCACTAAAAGGAAGAGGAATTCTTCTTGGAGGTGTTCCGGGTGTGCCACCAGCTAAAGTTTTAGTTTTAGGCGGAGGAATCGTTGGAACTCAGGCTGCGAAAATGGCTGCCGGTTTAGGTGCTCAGGTAACTATTATGGATTTAAGTTTGCCACGTTTACGTCATTTAGATGACATTATGCCTGCAAACGTAAGTACTGAAATGTCCAATCACTACAACATTACAAAAGCAATCGCTACAGCTGATTTAATTGTTGGAGCTGTTTTGATTCCGGGAGCAAAAGCACCTCACCTGATTACTCGTGACATGCTTAAATTAATGCGTCCGGGAACTGTTGTTGTCGATGTTGCTGTAGATCAGGGAGGATGTATCGAAACTTGTACTCCTACAACACACGAAAACCCAACTTTTATCATTGATGATATTGTTCACTATTGTGTAGCGAATATGCCTGGTGCTGTTCCTTATACTTCTACTTTAGCTCTAACAAATGCTACTTTGCCTTACGCAGTGCAATTAGCCAATAAAGGCTGGGAGAAAGCTTGTAATGAAAACGAAGAATTGAAAAAAGGATTAAACATTGCTAACGGAAAAATTCTTTACAAAGGAGTTGCTGAAGCTTGGAATCTTCCTTTTAACGAAGAGTTAGTGTTAGCAAACGCATAGTGCTAACATTAAAATAAGTGCTTACTAAATCACTGTTCAAAAGGCTTTTCTTAATTGAAAAGCCTTTTTTTGGCATAAAAAAACCTGCCATAATTATGACAGGTTTTCACTTTAGATATTATCGAGAAATCTATTTTTTCTCATCCAAAACTTCTTGCAGTACTTTTGCTTCAGTTCCGTTTGGAAAACTAACTTTGATTTTCTGCGCTATTGTTGGCGCAATTTCAGTAATGGCTTTCTTATCATAAGATTCACCCTTTTTTATGTGCCAGCCATAAAAAATTGCAGGTACATGTGTATCGTAAGCATAAGGCGTTCCGTGTGACGTTCCTGTAGTTGTATATTCAATATCGCCCGGTTTATCAATAATTACCAAATCACCATTCTGAGTGACATCATAACCTTTTGCAACAAAATTTAAATAATAGTCATTTCCTGAATTCGCCAAAATTTCTTCTTCAGTATATACTTTCTTAACTTGTGGTTGTGAAATTAAAAACTCTTTAAATGCTTTTTTTACTTGTACTAAATCCAGCTTTTTATCTTTAATAATTTGTTTGTTAAAGAAAACATTAAAATTAGAATAGTTTAAAATCAAATCAACTCCAAAAGTTTTGGTAGAGAAATCCTGTAAACTTTTCTTAACCTCTTTAGATGGATAATTATCTACATTATATTTTCTGTCTTTTAAATAAATTACGTTTTCAGCACCTGCATGATCCGCAGTCAAGAATAGCAAATAATTTCCTTTTCCAACCGTTTTATCAAGGTAATTTAGAAAGTCTGCGATTGTTTGATCTAATCTTAAATAAGTATCCTGAAGTTCCATAGAACGAGGTCCAAGTAAATGACCAACGTAATCAGTTGAAGAAAAACTTACAGTCAGGAAGTCTGTAATATTATCTTTCCCTAATTCTTCTTTTTCAATAACCTTTTTGGCAAATTCAGCTAATAGATCATTTCCAAAAGGAGTTGCTCTTAAAATTCCTGCATCATTTTTTTCATACATTGATTTTAAATCATACGGAAAAACTGGTGCCGCACTTCCATATAATTTACCTTCGTACGGATTATTATCAGGCAAACTTTCGTTATAAGTAGAAGCTGGTTTAAATAAATCCCACCCTTTATTGATATAAGGCATATAATGTTTCTCACTATTAAACTGAGAAACCCATTCAGGTAATTTTTCTCCATAAAAAGTACTCGAAATAAAAGACCCGGTTTTGCTGTACCAGAATGCCCAATTTGCAAAATGACCTGCCGGTAAAATTGCACCACGGTCCTTAAGACTTATTCCAATCACTTTTCCCTCAAAATTAGTAGCCATTCTTACTTCATCAGTAATAGTTGTGCTTTGCAAATTTTTAGGAGACATTGCACCTTCAGCTGCCGTACCATCACCTACAGTTTTAACCCCTGCATCGTCTGTACAATACATCTCTTTACCAAGTGTTCTGCTAAACCATTCATTCCCCACAATTCCGTGCGTAGCCGGTGTAGTTCCGGTATAAATTGATGCATGTCCCGGAGCTGTATATGTCGGCATATAATTATAATGCATATTCTGAAAAGTATATCCATTATTCATTAGCCTCTTAAATCCATTTGGTGAAAAATCATCTGAAAACCGATACAAATATTCCATTTTCATCTGGTCTACTACAATACCTACTACCAACTTAGGGCGCTGTTGAGCACTTAAATTTGAGATAACAAACAATGTCAACAATACAATACTTTTTTTCATACTTAAATTATAATATTTAATGCAAAAATACAGATTCGCATTTAGATAGGCTAATGCACCATAATTTAAAAGTTAGAAATAATTATAATTTAACAAAAATTGTTACTAAATTATGCAGAAGATTATTTGGGCGTTTCCCTTCGGGCCGGGCTGTCCGCTAAATCTTTTGCGACAGGCTTACCGGTTTACTTCGCAAGAGATTTTACAGTATCGCAAAAGGAAACCGCTTCCATCCCTAACGCGGTTTACGGGTAATTAGAAATATAATTTTTATAATAAATTCCAAAGTGTTATGGCTGCTAGTCTTAAATCACTATCAAACGATATTGAATTATTTTGACAACAGAAGTACTAATGCGTCTGCAGAATCTTTCAATGCTAAAATAAAAGCTTTTAGATCCAAATTCAGAGGTGTTAGAAATGTAGAATTCTTCCTCTTTAGACTAACCAATATTTATGCTTAATTTTTGCTGCTCCACAGATTTTCGTGTTGATCCGACAACAGACCCCCGATAGCCATCGGGGCTCCCACATAATTACAGTATTTTGTAAAACAAAAAATCCCGTTTGGTTAGAAACAGGGTTTTCAAAAGAAAGGCGACAGACCCCTGATAGCCATCGGGGCTCCCACATAATTACAGGATTTTGTAAAACAAAA